>PHEF01000084.1 GCA_002842875.1 Alphaproteobacteria bacterium HGW-Alphaproteobacteria-3
CACGGGCTCCGTCGCCGCGCAGGACGGCCAGATCGGCCAGGCCGCCTATTCGGCCTCGAAGGCGGGCGTCGTCGGCATGACGCTGCCGATCGCGCGCGACCTCAGCCGCGAAGCCATTCGCGTGAACACGATCCTGCCGGGCATTTTCGATACGCCGCTGCTCGCGGGCGCGCCGGAGAAGGTTCGCCAGGCGCTCGGCGCGCAGGTGCCTTACCCGTCCCGCCTCGGCAATCCGGACGAGTATGCCTCGCTTGCCTGCGAGATGATCCGCAACGGCTACTTCAACGGCGAGACGGTTCGTCTCGACGGTGCTATCCGCATGGCGCCGCGCTGACGCACGGCTGGGGCCGTGCCAAGCGCAACGAAGTAAAGATGGATTGCTTCGCTTCGCTCGCAATGACGGAGAAGTGCAAAGCCCCGGTGGAAACACCGGGGCTTTTTAGTTTCCGTCTCGTCCGGCGTTACTTCTTCACCGTCTTTCCTGCCTTGCCCGCCCACTTGTCCATGAGGGCCGCGAGTTTTACGTCCCTTTCCGACAGGCCGTCCGCGTCATGCGTCGTCAGGACGACATCGACGCGGTTGTAGACATTCGCCCATTCGGGATGGTGGTCGGCCTTTTCGGCGGCGAGCGCGACGCGGCTCATGAAGCCGAAGGCCTCGTTAAAATCCTTGAACTTGAATGTCTTCCCGATGGCGTCGCGGCCCTTTATCTTCGACCAGCCCTTCAGCTTTTCGAGGGCTTTTTCCCGCTCTTTTCCCGTCAGTTTTGAGACCGCCGGATTGCCGCTCATTTTTGCCTCCTCGATGCACATGGTTTGCGGTCAGAGCCTCGCGCCCCTAAGCTCTGCGCGCAAGAGAGGATATGCCGATGGACTTTGACAATGCGCGGGCGCCCTCGCTCGCCGATTTCGAACGGATCGCGGACGCGGCTTTCGCGCGGCTGCCGGAGGGCTTCCGGGCGCGCTGCGAAGGGCTTTTGATCCGCGTCGAGGATTTTCCGGATGAGGAAATCGCCGCCGAAATGGAACTTGAAAGTCCGTTCGAGCTGCTCGGTCTCTATCAGGGCATCAGCCATGTCGAACGCTCGGTGATGGAGCCGGTGCACATGCCGGACATGGTGTTTCTCTATCGCCGGCCACTGCTCGACTACTGGGCGGAATTCGACGAGACGCTCGGTCATCTCGTCACCCATGTGCTGGTGCATGAGATCGGCCATCACATGGGCCTTTCCGACGAGGACATGCATGCGATCGAGGAAGCGGCGGACAGGGAGTAGCGGGGAGCCGATCCAGATAAATCACCTCAAATTCAACGTCATGGCCCGGCCCTCCTTCAAACTTTTTTGGCGGGCCATCCACGTCTTTGCGATCCTGGAAAAAGGAAGACGTGGATGACCCGCCCTCCTTTAAATCATATGGGCGGGTCATGACGGTATTGGTATGAGGAATAAATTTCCCGCAGCTACTCCTCCTCTTCCCAATCGCGATCCGGATAGCGCTTTTCGGCCACGTAAGGGCCGCCGCCCGTGCTCGCTCTCGCCGAGAAAAGCGTGAAGCGCCCGGCGGTGAAGGCCGGCGCGGCGAAGGGCGAATTCGCGCGAATGAAATTGTAGACGGCGGCGGTTTCGACGCGGCCGAGACGGGCGATCGTGACATGGGGCGTGAAGTTGCGCGTGTCGGGCTTGAGGCCGATGCGGCGCGCGGCGCTTTCGTGGCGTCCCTGCAGGATGCGCAAGGGCTCGGACGGCTTGACGCCCGCCCACAGGGTGTGCGGGCGCTTGCCGCCGAACTCGCCGAGCCCTTCGAGTTCGATGCCGAAGGGCTCGACCGGAATGTCCGACAACGCCTCGTCGATATCGCGCGCCACGTCCTCCGGCACATCGCCCATGAAGCGCAGCGTGATGTGGAAGTCCGGCCGTTCGATCCAGCGCGCGCCGTCGAGACCCTGTTGCAGCGGAATGAGTTTCTCCGCCACGGCGTCCGGGATTTCGAGGGCGGTGAAGAGGCAGATCATGCGGTTCCGTTCAGGGCGCGGGGTTGGGCTGGTCGAGATGCGCGGCCTCGATTTCCTTTTCGAGTTCCTCGGTCCATTTCACGTCCACGCTGGTGACGGCGAGTTTCAACTGCTCCATCGTCGTGGCGCCGATGATGTTGGAGGTGACGAAAGGACGCGTCGTCACGAACTGGTTCGCCATTTGCGACGGATCGAGGCCGTGCTTGCGCGCGATGGCGAGGTAGCTTTCGATGGCCCTGTCCGTCTGCGGGCTTTCGTAGCGCTGCAGCCGGTTGAAGAGCTGTTTGCGGGAGCCTTGCGGCAGGGCGCCGTTCTGGTATTTGCCGGTGAGGTAGCCCTGCGCGAGCGGCGAGTAGGCGAGGAGGCCGACGCCGTCGCGATGCGCGATCTCGGAGCCGCCGAGCTCGAAGGTACGGTTGATGAGGTTGTAGGCGTTCTGGATCGACTGGACGCGGGGCAGGCCCTTCGTCTTCGCGTGATGCAGGAAGGTCATGGTGCCCCAGGGCGTCTCGTTCGAGAGGCCGATGAAGCGGACCTTGCCGGACTTCACGATCTCGTGCAGCGTTTCGAGGATTTCGCCGATCGGGTGGCATTCGCCCTCGACATGCTTGTAGCCGAGGCCGCCGAAAAGATTGATCGGGCGGTCCGGCCAGTGAAGCTGGTAGAGGTCGATATAATCCGTCTGCAGACGTTTCAGGCTCTTGTTCACCGCCTCGACGATCTGCGCCTTGCTCTGTTCGGTGCTTGCGCCGTCGTCGCGGAGCCAGGTCATCGGGCTGCGGCCCGCGACCTTGGTGGCGAGGACCACCTTGTCGCGGTTCTTGCGCGCCTTGAACCAGGTGCCGATGATCTTCTCGGTCGCGCCTTGCGTGGCGGGCTTGGGCGGCACGGCATACATTTCCGAGGTGTCGAAGAAATCGATGCCCTGCGCGACGGCGTAATCCATCTGCTCGTGGCCCTGCGCCTCCGTGTTCTGCTCGCCCCAGGTCATTGTGCCGAGGCAGATCGAGCTCACCTTGACGCCGGTGCGGCCGAGTTCGCGATATTCCATGAAGTTCCCCCCTGGGTTCTCAGTTCGTTTTGTTGGTCGATATGGTTTGCCGGCGGGTTGCGCAGACAGGCGCGCCCGCGTGGCCGGATGAAGCCTTTCCGTCAGTTGGCGGCGCTCCGGCTTTCCCGCGCGCGCTCGATCAGCTCCTCGACCTCGGGCAGGATGCCCTCGACGATGATGGCGATACCTTCCGCCGTCGGATGGATGCCGTCGCCGAGATTGAGCGCCGGGTCGGATGCGACGCCTTCGAGGAAGAAGGGATAGAACACGAGGCCTTCGCGCTCCGCAAGTTCCGCAAAGATCGGGTTGAATTCCTCGCCGTAGTCGCGCCCGAGATTGGGCGGCGCATACATGCCGGCGAGGAGGACGGGGAGGCCGCGCGCCTTCAGGCGGGCGACGATCTCGAAAAGGTTCTTGCGGGTGATTTGCGGATCGATGGCGCGCAGCGCGTCGTTGGCGCCGAGCTCGACGATGACGGCGTCGGCCCCGGCCCCCACGGCCCAGTCGAGGCGGGCAAGGCCGCCCGAACTCGTGTCGCCCGATACGCCCGCATTGACGACCTTCACGTTCTCGTGACCGGCCGCGGCAAGCGCGCGGCCAAGCTGCTCGGGGAAGCCTTCGCCGGGGCCGAGCAGGTAGCCCGCGGTCAGGCTGTCGCCAAGCGCGACGATGGTAAGCTCGTCCGATGCGCCGGCGGGCGGCGCGGCGAGGAGGGCGAGAATGAGCGCGGTGCCCGCGAAAAGCTTGCAAAGCGGTGCCGGAAAGCCATATCGCATGATGTACAGTTCGCCTCTTCCCAGGTCTTCAGCGTTTTCGGAGCGACGGGATCTGCCCGCCGGTCCGTTTCAGTCTCCGCGTCACGCGCGCTATTTCCCAGACAGTTTCACCACATAAGGCTCAAGCGCTTGCCCGACACAATCATCGAACTTGACGGCGTGAAACTCAGCCTGCCGAGTGCGGCCGGTCCGGTCAACATTCTCCGGGGGATCGACCTTTCCCTCGCCAAGGGCGAAACCGCCGGTCTCGTGGGGCCGTCCGGCTCCGGCAAATCCACGCTTCTCATGGTGCTTGCCGGGCTCGAAAAGCCGAGCGCCGGCCGTATCGCCTGCGCGGGCGAAGACCTCACCTCCTATGGCGAAGACCGGCTCGCGCGCTTCCGCCGCGATCATATAGGCATTGTCTTCCAGTCCTTCCACCTCATCCCGACGATGACGGCACTCGAGAATGTCGCGATCCCGCTCGAATTCGCCGGGCGGAAGAATGCGTTCGAACGGGCGGAGGAGGAACTGCGTCTTGTCGGGCTCGCGCACCGGCTCACGCATTATCCGGGGCAGCTGTCGGGCGGCGAGCAGCAGCGCGTGGCGCTTGCCCGCGCGGTGGCAGGCGATCCGGAAATCCTGCTTGCCGACGAGCCGACCGGCAATCTCGATCAGGCGACGGGCGCGGAAATCATCGAACTCATGTTCGACCTGCACAAGCGCAAGGGCGCGACGCTCGTGCTCATCACGCATGACGAGGCGCTGGCGGCGCGCTGCCACCGGATCGTGCGGCTTCGCGACGGGCTGATCGAAAGCATCGAGGCGGGAGCGGCGGCATGAGCGGCGCGGACGCATCGCTCGGGCTTGCCTTCCGGCTGGCGCGGCGCGAACTGCGCGGCGGGCTCAAGGGGTTTCGCGTCTTCATCGCCTGCCTCGCGCTCGGTGTCGCGGCGATTGCGAGCGTCGGCTCGGTATCGGCGGCGCTCACGCGCGGGCTGGCGGAGGGCGGACAGGATATTCTGGGCGGCGATGTCGCGTTGCGCCTGATCCACCGCGAAGCGGGCGCCGAAGAACTCGCCCATATTTCCGACGGCACGAGGATTTCGATCTCGGCCGAAATGCGCGCCATGGCGCGGAGCGCCGGAGAAGGGGGCGCGCGCGGCGCGGAAGGCGCGGAAGGGCGTGGCCAGACGCTTGTCGAACTGAAGGCGGTGGACGGCGTCTATCCGCTTTACGGCGCGATGACGCTCGAACCCGCCATGCCGCTTGCCGATGCGCTTGGCATGCGCGACGGCCGCCCGGGCGTTGCCGTCGAGCCCAATCTCCTCGGGCGTCTCGGCGTCGGGGTCGGCGACCTCATCCGCATCGGCGAGGAAACATTCGCGCTGCGCGCGACGATTGCGCATGAGCCGGACCGCGTGTCGGACGGTTTCGCGCTCGGTCCCCGTGCCATGATTTCGCGCGAGGCGCTTGCCGGCACGGGTCTCGTGCAGCCGGGCAGTCTTGTCCAGTATCATTATCGGATCGCACTGCCGGCGAGCGCACGCGCGAGCGAAGACGTCGCGGCGTGGACGGCGGCGCTTCACGCGCGCTTTCCCGATGCGGGCTGGCGCGTGACGGACCGCAGCGACAGCGCGCCGGGCGTGCGCCGCTTCGTCGAGCGTGTGGCGCTCTTTCTTTCGCTTGTCGGGCTCACCGCCCTCGTCGTCGGCGGTGTCGGCGTCGCCAATGCCGTCAAATCCTATCTCGACGGCAAGCGCGAGACGATCGCGACCTTCAAATGCCTCGGAGCGCCGGGCACGCTCATCTTCCGTATCTACATGATCCAGGTGCTCGCGCTTGCCGTTGTCGGCATCGCGATCGGCCTTGCCGCCGGCATGGTGGCGCCTTTCATCGTCGATGCGGTCGCGGGCGACATGATCCCCATTCCCGCCGAGATGGGGCTTTATGGCGGTCCCCTTCTGCTCGCTGCCGCCTATGGCGTGCTGACGGCGCTCGCTTTTGCGATCTGGCCGCTGGCACGCGCGCGCGAGGTGCCGGCGGCCGGTCTCTTCCGCGACATCGTGGCGCCGGTGCGCCGCCTGCCGCGTCCGGTCTATGTCGCGGCGACGGCGGGCGCGCTCTTCGTGCTTGCAGCGCTCGCGGTCGTGCTGGCGGAGGAGCGTTTTTTCGCGATCTGGTTCGTTGGCGCGGCTGCCTGCGTCTTCGCCGTGCTCACGCTGGCGGGACAGGGCATCATGGCGCTCTCGGCGCGCGCGCCGCGCGTCAACTCGCCCGAGCTTCGCCTGGCGCTCGCCAATATCCACCGGCCGGGCGCGCCGACCTCCGCCGTCGTGCTTTCGCTCGGTCTCGGTCTCACGCTGCTCGTCACCGTGTCGCTCATCAACGGCAATCTGACCGGCGAGATCACGGGCGAGCTGCCGGAGCGTTCGCCGGCCTTCTTCTTCGTCGACATACAGCCCGACCAGACGGATGCCCTTGAAAACCTCGTGACCGGGACGCCGGGCGTCACCGCGTTCAACCGCGTGCCGATGCTGCGCGGCAAGATCGCGGCGGTGAAGGGCATTCCGGCGGACAAGGTGGAAGTGGCGCCAGACGCGCAATGGGCGCTCAGCGGCGACCGCGGCATCACCTATTCGCGAAGCCTGCCCGAGGGATCGACGCTCGTCAGGGGCAGGTGGTGGGCGGAGGATTACGACGGGCCGCCGCTCGTCTCCTTCGGCGAGGAACTTGCTCTCGGCTTCGGAATCGATGTCGGCGATACGATCACCGTCAATGTGCTCGGCCGCGAAATCACGGCGGAGGTTGCCAATACGCGCGCCATCGACTGGACGAGCCTCGGCATCAATTTCGTGCTCGTCTTCTCGCCCGGCATGATGTCGGCCGCGCCGCATACGGTGCTCGCGACGGTCGAGATGGAGGGCAGTCCGGAAGACGAGGAGGCACTGGAGCGGGCGGTGACATCTCAATTCCCCAACATCACCTCGGTGCGCGTGCGCGAGGCATTGCAGGCGGTGAACGGGCTTCTCGAGAATTTCGCCATGGCGGTGCGCGCGACGGGTGGGGTGACGCTCGCCGCGGGCGTTCTGGTGCTTGCAGGCGCCATGGCGGCGGGTTTCCGTTCGCGCGTGCGCGATGCGGTCGTGCTCAAGGTGCTGGGCGCGACGCGGCGGCGGATTCTCGGCGTCTATGTCCGGGAATATGCCGTGCTCGGGCTTGCGACCGCTCTTGTCGCGGCGCTGGCGGGAACGGCGGGAGCCTATGTCGTCATCACCGTGGTCATGGAAATGCCCTGGCGCTTCCTGCCGGGCACGCTCGCGCTCACCGTCGCGGCGGCGACGCTCGTTACGGTTGCGCTCGGACTTCTGGGGACCTGGCGGGCGCTTTCGGTTCCCTCGGCGTCCGTGCTCAGGGCCGATTGAGGGGCGGAAGCGCGATCGTCGCGATCGAAGGTTGCGGGCGAGAGCCGTATTTTATGACATTTCAATGGCTTAACCATCGAGTTTCGGCGCGGAAACCTTCCGGTTTTTCTTGAATTTGGCTCTTCATCCGCCAATATACTGCTCAGCACACTCAGGAGGGTGCAGATACATGGCGAATTACGATCAGGAACGGCTCCACCAGACCCGTGTTGGCGCGCGCGCCGACATGTCGATCGATCAGGGCCTCCGGAGCTATATGCTCAGCGTCTACAACTACATGGCGGGCGCGCTTGCGCTGACCGGCCTCGTTGCCTGGTTCGCTTTCGGTGCGGCGACGGTCGAAACGGCGCAAGGCCTCGACCTCACGAGCTTCGGCGAGACGCTCTACACGAGCCCGCTGCGCTGGGTCGTCATGCTGGCGCCGCTCGGCTTCATCATGGTGCTCAGCTTTGGCATCCAGAAGCTCAGCCTTTCGGCGACGCAGATGCTTTTCTGGGCCTTTGCGGGCGTGATGGGCCTGTCGCTCTCGTCGATCTTTCTCGTCTATACGGGGCAGAGCATCACGACGACCTTCTTCGTGACGGCGGCGGCCTTCGGTTCGCTCAGCCTTTACGGCTATACAACCAAGCGCGACCTGACCGGCATGGGCTCGTTCCTCATCATGGGCCTGTTCGGCATCATCATCGCGATGGTCGTGAATATCTTCCTGGCGAGTTCGGCGCTGCAGTTCGCGATCTCGGTGCTCGGCGTGCTGATCTTCGCGGGCCTCACCGCCTACGACACGCAGCGTATCAAGGGCATGTATTACGAGGCCGACAGTGCCGTCGTTGCCGGCAAGAAAGCCGTGATGGGCGCGTTGTCGCTCTATCTCGACTTCATCAACATGTTCATGTTCCTGCTGCGTTTCATGGGCAGCCAGCGCGGCTGAACGCCCCGCAACGCCAGATAACGAAGCCCCGGCAGCGATCAGGCTGTGTGGAAACTGAACGGAGGCTCCGGTTTAACCGGGGCCTCTTTTGGTTTCAGGCGGCTGCGGTTCGGATGTTGATGGCCCGGAGGATGTTGT
>PHEF01000085.1 GCA_002842875.1 Alphaproteobacteria bacterium HGW-Alphaproteobacteria-3
CATCACCTTGCCGTCCTTCATCACGATGATGTCGTCGGCGAGCGCGCGCACGACCTTGAGGTCGTGGCTGATGAAGAGATAGGCGAGGTTGTTCTTGCGCTGCAGGTCGCGCAGCAGATCGACGATCTGCGCCTGCACCGACATGTCGAGCGCGGATGTCGGCTCGTCCAGCATCACGAAACGCGGATCGAGCGCCATGGCGCGGGCGATGGCGATGCGCTGGCGCTGGCCGCCGGAAAACTCGTGCGGGTAGCGGTCCTGCATGGCCGGGTCGAGGCCGACATCGGCGAGCGTCTGCGCGACGCGGGCACGCCGCGCCTCCGCCGTCATCTCGGGCTGCTGGATCTGCAGCCCCTCGCCGACGATCTGCGAGACCGACATGCGAGGCGAAAGCGAGCCATAGGGGTCCTGGAAGACGATCTGCATGTCGCGGCGAAGCGGACGCAGCTCTTTCGATTTGAGGCCCTGAATGTTCTGCCCCTCGAAACGGATGCCGCCCTCGCTCGAAAGAAGCCGCATCATGGCGAGGCCGAGCGTCGTCTTGCCGGAGCCGGATTCGCCGACGACGCCGAGCGTCCGTCCCTGACGGAGCGAAAGCGAGACGCCGTCCACCGCCTTGATATGGCCGACTGTCTTTCTGAGAAGGCCGCGCCGGATCGGGAACCAGACCTTGAGATCGTCCGTCTCCATGACCACGGGCCCGTCCTTCGGCGCGCCGAGCGAGCGGCCCTTCGGCTCCGAGGCGAGCAGATGTTTCGTGTAGTCGTGCTTCGGCGTCGTGAAGATATCTTCCGTCGGCCCGTGCTCGACGATCCGTCCCTTCGTCATCACGTTCACGCGGTCCGCCATCTTGCGGACGATGCCGAGATCGTGCGTGATGAGCAGGAGCGCCATGCCCATCTCGCGCTTGAGTTCCGTGAGCAGCGCGAGGATCTGTGCCTGCACGGTCACGTCGAGCGCGGTGGTCGGCTCGTCGGCGATCAGAAGGTCAGGCTCGTTGGCGAGCGCCATGGCGATGATGACGCGCTGGCGCTGGCCACCCGAAAGCTGGTGCGGATAGGCGCCGAGACGTTCTTCCGCATTCGGAATGCCGACGCGCTTCAACAGGTCGAGCACGCGCGCGCGCACGGCGGGACCGCGAAGCCCCTTGTGCTCGATCAGCACCTCGCCGACCTGCCGCTCGATCGTGTGCAGCGGGTTGAGCGAGGTCAGCGGCTCCTGGAAGACCATGGTGATCTTGTTGCCGCGGATCTGCCGCATCGTCTTTTCACCGGCGCCGATCAGGTTTTTCCCGCCGAACAGGATTTCGCCCGACGGGTGAAACGCCTGCGGATAGGACAGAAGCTGCATGATCGACAGCGCCGAGACGGATTTGCCCGAACCGGACTCGCCGACAAGGGCGACCGTCTCGCCGGGGCGGATGTCGAAGGAGACCTTGTCGACGGCGATGGTTTCTTCTCCGTCCATGCGGAAGCCGACGGACAGGTCTTTCACGGTGACGAGGGGCGCGCTCATCGCAGCACCTTGCGGGGATCGAAGGCGTCGCGCACCGCTTCGCCGATGAAGATGAGGAGGCTCAGCATGGTCGCGATGGCGAAGAAGCCGGTGAAGCCGAGCCAGGGCGCCTGCAGGTTCGCCTTGCCCTGCTGCAGCAATTCACCGAGCGAGGGCGAGCCGGGCGGCAGGCCGAAGCCCAGAAAATCGAGCGCGGTGAGCGTGGTGATCGACGAATTGAGAATGAAGGGAATGAAGGTGAGCGTCGCCACCATCGCATTGGGAAGCAGGTGGCGGAACATGATCTTCGCGTCCGACAGGCCGAAGGCGCGCGCCGCGTTCACATATTCGAAGTTGCGGGCGCGCAGGAATTCGGCGCGTACCACGCCCACCAGCGCCACCCAGGAGAAGAGCAGCATGATGCCGAGCAGGATCCAGAAATTCGGCTCGATGATCGCGGCGATGATGATGAGAAGATAAAGCTGCGGCACGCTTGTCCAGATTTCGATGAAGCGCTGGAAGATGAGATCGGTCCAGCCGCCGAAATAGCCCTGCACGGCGCCGGCCGCCACGCCGATGATCGAGGAGAGAACGGTGAGCGTGAGCCCGAAGAGAACGGAAATCCGGAAGCCGTAGATGAGCCGCGCCGCGACGTCGCGGCCCTGATCGTCGGTGCCGAGCCAGTTGTCGGCGGAAGGCGGCGAGAGCGCCCGCCTGTCGAGATTGATGGTGCGGTAGGAATACTCGATCAGTGGCCAGACGATGATGCCGCCGGCTTCGTGGATCAGCTCCTGCACATAGGCATCGCGGTAATCCGCTTCCGTCTCGAAGAAGCCACCGAACGCCGTTTCGGGATAGGCGACGACGACCGGGAAATAGGCCTCGCCCTCAAAGGTGACGAGAAGCGGCTTGTCGTTGGCGATCAACTCCGCGAAGAGCGAGAGGAGGAAGAGCGCCGCGAAAATCCACAGGCTCCAGTAGCCGCGCCTGTTGGCCTTGAAGTTGCGCCAGCGCCGCTGGTTGATCGGGCTGAGGGGCCGCATGTCAGACCTCCCTCGTTTCGAAATCGATGCGCGGGTCGACCCAGGTATAGGTGAGGTCGGAGAGGAGGCTGATCGCGAGGCCGAGCAGGCCGAAGATGTAGAGCGTTGCGAAGACGACCGGATAGTCGCGGTTGACGATGGATTCGAAGGAAAGAAGCCCGAGCCCGTCCAGCGAGAATATCTGCTCGATCAGCAGCGAGCCGGTGAAGAAGGCGCCGACAAAGGCGCCGGGGAAGCCCGCGATGACGATGAGCATGGCGTTGCGGAAGACATGGCCGTAGAGCACCTGCCGCTCCGGCAATCCTTTTGCCCGCGCTGTCATCACATATTGTTTCTTGATCTCGTCGAGGAAGGAATTCTTGGTCAGCAGCGTCGTCGTGGCGAAGGAACCGATGACGAGCGCGGTCACCGGCAGGACGATGTGCCAGAGATAGTCGAGCGCCTTGCCGGCAAGGCTCAGGCTCTCCCAGTTGTCGGAGGTGAGGCCGCGCAGCGGGAAGACCGACCAGTAGGAACCGCCCGCGAAGAGCACGATGAGAAAGACGGCGAAGAGGAAGCCGGGGACCGCATAGCCGACGATGATGACGCCGCTCGTCCATGTGTCGAAGGGGCTGCCGTCGCGGATCGCCTTGCGGATGCCGAGCGGGATGGAAATCAGATAGGTGAGGAGCGTCGTCCAGAGCCCGAGCGAAATCGACACGGGCAGCTTTTCGGCGACGAGGCCGAGGACACTGACGTCGCGGAAATAGCTCTCGCCGAAATCGAAGCGCGCATAGTTCCAGATCATCATGAGGAAGCGCTCATGTGCGGGCTTGTCGAAGCCGAACTGCACTTCGAGGGACTTCAGGAATTCCGGATCGAGCCCCTGCGCGCCGCGATACTTGCTGTTGATCGAACTGTCCGCGCCGGACATTTGCGCCTGCGCGCCGAAATCGCCGCCGGCCGAACCGCCGATGCGCGCGGTGGCGGAAACCTCCGTTCCCTGAAGCTGCGCAACGATCCGTTCGATCGGCCCGCCCGGCGCGAACTGGATCAGCGCGAAGCTCACAAGCATGATCCCGAAAATGGTCGGGATCATCAGAAGCAGGCGGCGGATGATGTAGGCGGACATGGGGCTATCGATCCTCGGTTCCGGCGGCCCACCAGGTCGCGAGCACGCCGCGATCATATGCCGGTTTCGTTTCAGGCCAGGCGAACTTGTCCCAGAAGGCGAGATTGTGGACGTTCTTGTGCCACTGCGGCACCCAGTAATGCCCGGCCCTGAGCACGCGGTCGAGGGCGCGCGCGGCCACGATCTGCGCCTCGCGCGTCGGCGCGGCGATGACCCGTTCGATCAGCGCGTCGATGGCGGGGCTCGAAATGCCCGACAGGTTGCGCCCGCCGGGAATGCCGGCGAACTCGGATGACCAGTAGCTGCGGACCTCGATGCCCGGCGTGAGGCTGAGCGAATAACGCTGCATGACGACATCGAAATCGTAATTGTCGCGGCGAAGCTGATATTGCGAGGAATCGATCTGGCGGCTCCGCGCCTCGATGCCCAGCAGGCGCAGGTTCTTGGCAAGCGGCGCGACGAGACGCTCGACCATCGGATCGTTGTCGAGAAATTCGATGGAAAAGGCCTCGCCCGCCGCGTTGCGCCGCGCGCCATCGGCGATCTTCCATCCCGCCTCGTCGAGAAGCGCCGCCGCGCGGCGCAGAAGCGCCCTGTCCTGACCCGAGCCGTCGCTTTCGGGCGGCGTCACGGCGGGGCCGAACACGGCGTCCGGCACCTCGCCGCGCCAGGGTTCGAGCAGCGCCAGTTCGTCCGCATCCGGCTCGCCCGTCGCCTTCATCGGCGAGTTTTCGAAATAGCTCTCGGTGCGCTTGTAGAGATCGTAGAAGAGGTTCCTGTTCGTCCATGCAAAATCGAAGGCAAGGCCGATCGCCTCGCGCACGCGAATGTCCTGGAACTTCGCGCGCCGCGTATTGAGGAACCAGCCCTGCGCGCCCGACGGTGTGTCGTCGGACAAGGTGAGCAGCTTCACGCGGCCATCTTTCACGGCGGGGAAGTCGTATTCGGTCGCCCATGTCTTCGAGGTGAATTCCTCGCGGAAGAGATAGCCCCCCGCCTTGAAGGCCTCGAACTGCGCGGTGCGGTCGCGGAAATATTCGAAGCGCACCGTGTCGAAATTCCACTGGCCGCGATTGACCGGCAGATCCTTCGCCCAGTAATCCGCCACGCGCGCGTAAGCGACGAAGCGCCCGGCGCGGAAATCGCCCACCTTGTAGGGGCCGCTGCCGAGCGGCGGGGTGAGCGAGGCGTCGGCAAAATCATGTTCCGTGTAGAAGGCCTTCGAGAAGATGGGCAGCGTGCCGGCGATGAAAAGCGGCAGGTCGCGCGTCTGCTTGCCCGTCAGCGTGACGACGAGAGTGCGCTCGTCCGCCGCCTCCGCCGAGGCCATCTCCTTCACATTCTGCGCGATCAGCGGATGGCCCTTCTCCTTCAGCAGCATGAAGGAGAAGGCGGCGTCTTCCGCCGTGAGCGGCGTGCCGTCATGGAAGCGCGCGCCGTCGCGTAAGCGGAAGGTGAGCCTGTTGCCGTCATCCGATATCCCGACGCTTTCGGCGACGAGGCCGTAAAGCGCGTCCGGTTCGTCGAAGGCGCGCACCATCAGCGTATCGAAAAGGAGGTTGAGCCCCTGCGGCGCGTTGCCTTTGAGGATGTAGCCGTTCAGCGTGTCGAATGTATAGAAGGAGGCGTTATAGGCGGCGGTGGGGCCGATCTGCGAAAACGTGCCGCCCTTCGGCGCCTGCGGGTTCACGTAATCGAAATGCGCGAAGTCCGGCGGATATTTGAGCTCGCCGAAAATCGACATGCCGTGCCGCCTTGCGCCTTCCGAGGCGCGCGCAAGCGACAGCGGAAACGACGCGGCGGCGAAGGCGCTTGCCGTGAGCGCGAGCATCTGCCGCCGTGTCGGCACGCGAAAGCCCCTCATGGGGCCTCGTCCGGCTTGGGAGCGGGGGGCGGCGCGGCCTCGTCCGCCCACCAGATCGACGGGAACCCTATTGCATAGGGCGGCATCTTTTCGGGATGCTTCAGCCGCGCCCAATAGGCAAGCCGCGTATTGGGCGAATACCATTGCGGGATGATGTAGTGCCCGGAGAGCAGGACGCGGTCGAGCGCCCGGCTCGCGGCCACAAGCTCCGCGCGGCTCGTCGCGTAGATGACGCGGTCGATCAGCGCCTCGACGACCGGATCGCAAATGCCGATGGTGTTGCGGCCGCCCACTGTCTCCGCCGCCTTGCAGCCCCAGAAATCGCGCTGCTCGTTGCCGGGCGAGAGCGACTGCCCGAACGTGTCGATAATGATGTCGAAGTCGTAATTGTCGGTACGGTTCTGGTATTGCGGCGTGTCGACGGTGCGGATCGTCGCTTCGATGCCGAGCTTTTTCAGCGATTGCTGGAAAGGCGCCACCACGCGTTCGAATGTGGGCTGGTCGAGCAGGAACTCAACCTTCATCGTGTCGCCCGCTTCGTTGCGGAGCTTTCCCTCCTGCACCGTCCAGCCCGCTTCCTTCAGAAGCCCGGCTGCCCGGCGTAGATTGTCGCGGTTGTTGCCGCTGCCGTCGGTCTTCGGGTTCTCATAGACCTCGGTGAAGATTTCGGGCGGCAGCTTGTCTTCGTGCTGCTTGAGGATCGCGAGTTCGCGGCCCTCGGGAAGCCCGCGGGACGCAAGCTCGGAATTTTCAAAGTAGCTGCC
The DNA here is from genome assembly GCA_002842875.1 of Alphaproteobacteria bacterium HGW-Alphaproteobacteria-3. GTDB lineage: Bacteria > Pseudomonadota > Alphaproteobacteria > Parvibaculales > Parvibaculaceae > Parvibaculum. Next base: position 6,277 of record PHEF01000085.1, read on the forward strand.
GGTTCGCGTGTAGGAACCGTAGAAGAGGTTTCCGTTCATCCACTCGAAGTCGAAGGCCCAGTTGAAGGCCTCGCGCACGCGGGCATCCTTGAACTTGTCGCGGCGGGTGTTGAAGACGAAGGCCTGCATGCCGGCCGGGGTCATCGTGCGGATTTCTTCCCTTTTCAGGTCGCCGCGCCGCGCCGCCGGAATGTCGTATTCGGTGGCCCAGTTCTTCGCGCTGTTTTCGATGCGGAAATCGACGCGGTCGCCTTTCAGGGCTTCGAGAGCGACGGTCCCGTCGCGGTAATACTCGAATCTCATCCGGTCGAAATTGTTCGTGCCGATATTTACCGGCAGGTCTTGTCCCCAATAGTCCGCAACGCGCTCATAGGTGACGGAGCGGTTGGGCGAAACATTGCCGACGCGATAGGGCCCGCTGCCGAGCGGCGGCTCGAGCGTCGTCTCGGAAAAGTCGCGCTGGTTTCCCTTCGCGTCCTTGCCTGCCCAGTAATGCTTCGGCAGAACGGGCAGTTGTCCGACGATCTGCGGCAACTCGCGATTGCCACTCTCGCTGAAGGTGAAGGTCACTTCGTGAGCGGCGGTCTTCTCGGCCTTCACCACATTGGCGTAATAGGCGTTGTAGAAGGGATGGTTCTTCTTCAGCGTCTCGAAGGTCCATATGACGTCTTCCGGTGTGACGGTTTCGCCGTCATGCCACTTCGCCTGCGGGCGCAGCGTATAGGTGACGGAGGAATAGTCCTTCGGATGACGGACGCTTTCGGCGATGAGCCCGTATTCGGAAGCAGGCTCGTCCATGCTCGACGTCATCAGCGTATCGTAGATCAGGTTGATGCCGGCCGCCGGTTGCCCCTTGACGATGAAGCCGTTCAGGCTGTCGAAGCTGCCGAAGACACCGTAACGAAGCGTTCCGCCCTTCGGCGCTTGCGGGTTCACATAGTCGAAGTGCCGGAAGCCGGGCGCATATTTGAGTTCGCCGAAGAGCGAGGAGCCGTGCCTCGGTATGGTGGGATCGAAATCTTCGGCCTCGACCGCCTGCGTGACGATCTCGTTTGGCCGTTCCGAAGCTTCGCGAGCGGGTTCCGCGGGCGCTTCGCCCGCCGCCCGATTGCCGTTCTGCGCGGCGGGGCTCGCCATATCGGCGTCGCTGTCCAGCGCGCCATTGCCTGAAAAGAAGAAAATCGCCGCAATCACCGCAATGATGACGGCCGCACCGGCAAGAACCGGCCTGGTCATGAAACCACGCACACTCATATTCCCTCCTGCCCGGCACGGGCCGCCGGACATATCGGGCCGCCGTGCCGCGCCCCCTCGATTGGCTTCTTATTGTGACCTGTTTTAGACGTTTTAGCCCATTAAAACAAAGTCATCCGGACAGCCGGTGCGGCGATACACGCGCAAAAGAAAACGCGCCCGGATGGTTCCGGGCGCGTCCTGAAAAACTTGTGCCGTCGAGGGCTTATTCGGCGGCGGGCGCTTCCGCTTCCTCGGCCGGTGCCTCGGGAAGCGGCTGGTTCGAGCCGAGCGAGTTGAGATAGACGAGCAGGTCGGCGCGCTCCTGCGGCTTCTTGATGCCGGCGAAGCTCATCGCCGTACCCGGGATGGCGTCGCCCGGCTTGGCGACGAAGCGATCGAGTTCTTCGAAGTTCCAGGTCTCGGAAGATTTCGCCTGCATCGCGGCGGAATAGGCGAAGCCGGCCATGTGCGCGTGCTTCGCGCCAACGACGCCATAAAGGTTCGGGCCGATGCGCGCCGCGCCACCTTCCTCGAAGGTGTGGCAGGCGGCGCACTTCTTGGCTGCCTTCTCGCCGCGGCCGATATCGGCCTGCGCGAGCAGCGCCGCCAGCGGAACTTCCTTGGCCGCCTCGGCTGCCTCGCCGCCGCCTTCGCCGCCCTCTTCGAGCGCCGCCACGGCATAGGCCTGCGGATTGGCTTCTTCCGTCTCGTAGAGCGTCTCGGCGAGAATGGACCCTGCTCCGGCCGGTTCGTTTATTTGATGAACGGGAAACCAGAACGGATGAACAGGCGAAAACGCTCGTTTCCGCCCTTCAGCGAGGCCCCCGCGGAATTGGCGCGGAGATTAGCCGCTTCCGCCGCTGCGCCGCAAGCCGTATAAGTGCGCCAAATCCGCGTGTATCAAGGAAAAATGCGCAGCCGTGGCGCAGCGGGGCACTCGCGACGGGGCGCCGGGCTTGCGGTCCCGGCGAGGGTTGCGGCGATCCGCCGCACCGCGCACCGGACAAGGACCGGACAAGGAAGAGAAGGGGCGTCGATGGCTGAGCGTGCGAAAACCGGGGCAGGGGATATGGCCGGGCATCCGCTGGTGGTGATTCCCGCGCGCATGGCCTCGACCCGCCTTCCCGGCAAGCCGCTGGCCGACATCTGCGGCGCGCCCATGATCGTACAGGTCTGGCGCCGGGCGATCGAGGCCGGGACCGGCCGGGTCGTCGTCGCCGCGGCCGAAGCCGAAATCGCCGACGCGGTGCGGGCGGCGGGCGGCGAGGCCATCCTCACCGACCCCGATCTGCCGTCGGGTTCCGACCGCGTCTGGGCCGCCGTCTGCGAGGTCGATCCGGAGGGCCGGCACACCGTCATCCTCAATGTCCAGGGCGACCTGCCGACGCTCGATCCGGCGCTCATCCGCCGGGCCTATGAGGCGCTCATTCGTCCGGGTGCCGACATTTCGACGCTTGCCGCCGAAATTTCGGACGCGGAGGAACGCGTCAATCCGAATGTGGTGAAGGTCGTGACGTCTTTCGGCGAAAGCCGCCTCGCGCGCGCGCTCTATTTCACGCGCGCCACGGCGCCCTGGGGGCCGGGTCCGCTCTATCACCACATCGGTCTTTATGGATATCGCCGCGAGGCGCTTGCGCGTTTCGTCGCGCTGCCGCCTTCGCCGCTCGAACAGCGCGAAAAGCTCGAGCAGTTGCGTGCGCTCGAAGCGGGCATGGCGATCGAGGTGGCGCTCGTTGACACCGTTCCGCTCGGTGTCGATACTCCCGCCGACCTTGAAAAAGCCCGCACGGCGCTAAAGATGATTGCCTTTCAGGGGGAAGCTGGCGCGAATTCGCATATCGCCTGCCGCGAGGCTTTTCCGGACATGGTGGCCCTGCCTTGCGACACGTTCGAGGACGTGTTCGCGGCGGTGCAGGAGGGACGCGCGCGCCTCGCCATGATCGCGATCGAGAATTCGCTCGCGGGCCGCGTCGCCGACGTTCATCACCTCATTCCCGGCACCGGCCTCTACATCGTGAGCGAGCATTTCCTGCCCGTGCGCCATCAGTTGCTGGGCCTCAAGGGTACGAAGATCGAGGACATCAAGTCCGTGCACAGCCATGTGCATGCGCTCGGCCAGTGCCGCCGCGCGATCCGGGAACTCGGCCTGAAGGCGGTTGTCGCCGCCGATACGGCGGGCGCGGCGCGTCAGATCGCGGAAGCGGGCGACAAGTCGCAGGCCGCCATCGCCACGGCGCTCGCGGCGGACATCTACGGCCTCGATATCTTGCGGGCGAATGTCGAGGACGCGGCGCACAACACGACGCGCTTCATCATCATGGCGAAGGAGCCGGACGATGCCGGCCCCGACGAAGGCCCCGTCATCACCAGCTTCATCTTCCGCGTGCGCAA
>PHEF01000010.1 GCA_002842875.1 Alphaproteobacteria bacterium HGW-Alphaproteobacteria-3
TCATCGTCCCGCACGGCAATCCGCGCAAGCCGGGCGATGTGCCGGACCGTTTTCTGATCGACCGACATAGGTCCGCCTTTGTTGGTGTTCGGAAAGGGCGAGCGGTGCCTCGGAACCTTCGCCCCGGCTGCACACCCCTTGCTCGTTGAATCGCGACGGAACATAACAAGCGGAAGCCCCGCGCCGCAACGCCGCCTGCACAATATATATAAGGGTCCCGATTGCGCCCCTTCCAATGCCTCTCTATGGTCCGCCGCGCCGGACATTTCATAAAGGTAACAAGCACTTGAGCGCCAATGTGAAGCCTCTTGAGGAACTTGAGGAAGGCCTGCCCCGTCACGCCCGCCTGATGGGCGTCGATCTGGGGACCAAAACCATCGGCCTCGCCCTCTCCGATGTCTCGCGCTCCATCGCCAGCCCGCTCGAAACCATCAAGCGGACGAAGTTCACCGCCGATGCCGAACGCCTCATCGCGCTGGCGAAGAGCCACGACGCCGCCGCCCTCGTCTTCGGCCTGCCGCTTAACATGGACGGTACCGAGGGCCCGCGCTGCCAGTCCACCCGCGCCTTCGTCCGCAACCTCGAAAAGCTGACGGACCTTCCCGTTGTCTTCTGGGACGAGCGCATGTCCACCCAGGCCGTCACCCGCACCCTCCTCGACGCCGACGCCAGCCGCGCACGGCGCGCCGAACTGGTGGACAAGATGGCGGCGGCGTACATTCTGCAAGGCGCGCTCGACCGACTGAAAAAGCTCTGAGCTTAGTTGCAGTGCAAATGGACGAAGGAACCGGAAATGACCAGCGAATTCGGAAGCGCGCTGAAATTTGTCGGTGATAGTTACTTCAAATTACAGTGGGTAGTGAAGTCAAGTTTGATGAGGGTGGGTAGATGGCAAGACAGCTTCCCGAATGCCACTCCCTACCTCGGGTACTTGTTGGGCACTTTAACAACGCTGACAGCAGCAAGAGATGTCCGCCTATCCGATATAACTTCGATCTGGCATACGGCGGCTGCACAACAGTATGGCCTGCCGTTCTCAGGTGAGCCAACAGCTGGACTAAACACAGCGATAAGACATCTCGCTACCGATAGTGAATTTCTTGCGGGTGTTGTGCTTGGCGAAAGCGTCGCAGCTTTTCATCTCTACGACTCGTTACATCCTCGCATACTCGCTCCCTTGCTGAACTACTACGCCGACACGGATGTGACAATCGAGGATTTTACAGAGATTTTTTCGACAAGATCGGACGGAGATGATCAGATTGAGGTGCCGTGCCCGGCATGGCCGTCGCTAAAATATGTAATGCCACCAACTCACAATAGCATCCCAAGAATCGATCAGAACATTTGGGAAACAGATATGCCGCTGATTAAACAGCGAGTAAGAAAAGGGTTTTCCGACCAAGCCGATGCTAAAACTTGGGGCATGTTGAACTTCGATAGACGTCTCTTCGTGTTCAGGCCGAGAGGAGCGCTTGTTACCTTGCCAAACAACTCGGATGGTAAATGGGAGGTTTGGCTAGAACCGTGGGAAGCTTATTTCAAACGGCCTCATAAGGTTCGAGGCTAGACGCAGCATTTTTTCATATGCGGAAGCTCTGAGCAAAGAACAAGAAGAAACACCCATGCTCCCCATCCTGAACGCCCTCATCCCCGTCTTCCTCGTCATCGCGCTCGGTTTCGTCATCAAGCGGATGGACTTTCCGGGTGATGGACTCTGGGTGCCGCTCGACCGCCTCACCTATTACATCTTCTTTCCCGCCCTGCTCCTCCACACGCTCGCGACCGCCAACCTCGCCGACTACGACATCTGGCCCATGGCCTCCGCGCTTGGCGCGGGCCTCTTCTCCATGGTCGCGATCCTGATGATCCTGAAGGCGGTGCTGCCGCTCACCGGCCCGCAATTTTCCTCCGTCTTCCAGGGCGCCGCGCGCTGGAACGGCTTCGTCGCACTGGCCGCCATCGGTTCGATCTTCGGCCCCGAAGGCGTGACGCTCGCCGCCGTCGCCTTCGCCGTCCTCGTGCCGGCGGTGAACGTGCTCTCGGTGCTGATCCTCACGCGCTATGCGGGCGACACGCCGGCCGGCATGGGAACGGTGCTGCGTCTTCTCTCGAAGAACCCGCTCATCCTCGCCTGCGCCGCCGGCATCGCGTTGAACGTCTCGGGGATTGGACTGCCCGGCCCGCTCGCGCCAACCTTCAAGATTGTCGGCGCCGCCGCGCTCACCATCGGCCTCATCGCCATCGGGGCGGGGCTCCAGCCGAAACACGCGCTCGAAACCGGCTGGATCGTCGCGCTCACAAGCGGATTGAAACTTCTCGTCATGCCCGCGCTCATGGCCGGCTGGTGCATCGTCTTCGGCGTCACCGGCCTCCCCGCCGCCGTCGTCCTTCTCTGCGGCGCGGTACCGGGCGCGACGTCCTCCTACATCCTCGCCCGCCAGCTCGGCGGCGACGCAACCCTGATGGCAAGCCTCATCACCGGCTCCACCATCCTCGCCGCAATCACCATGCCGGTCATGTTGTGGCTGCTGGGATGAAATAAAATTGAAGTGTCATCGCGGGATTTATTCCCGCGACCCACTCGCCTCACCGCTTGCCCCAGCCGCCAATGGATCCCGGCAACAAGTGCCGGGATGACAGTGAGGGGAATTGGCGGGCAAAATCAAAATCGTCATGGCCCGGTTTATCCGGGCCATCCACGCCTTCCTTCTTCATCAACCCGCCACCCGCGCCCGCTCGTTGATCGCGCGCAGATCCGCGCCCGCCGGCAGCGTCCCGTAGACATCGCCCCAGTCGCGCCCGAGCCGCGTCTGGCAATAGCCATCCGACACGAACGAGGGCGCGTGCTGCAGCAGGATCGCCCCCGCCGCCACCTTCGCCATCTGCTCCACGATCTGCCGCGACCGTGCCTCAAGCGAGCCCATATCCGTGAAAGCATCCTTCAGCGCCTCGAGCGCGCCGTCATAGGCCGCGCTCGCGCCCCGCGCCTTGTCGAGTTCCGCGAACACGATGTCGAGCGCCTGCGGCTCCCGCGCCAACGCGCGCAGCACGTCGAGGCACATGACATTGCCCGAGCCTTCCCAGATCGCGTTCACCGGCATCTCGCGATAGATGCGCCCCGCGATCCCCTCCTCCACATAGCCATTGCCGCCAAGGCACTCCATCGCTTCATAGGCGAGGTTCGGCGCGCGCTTGCACACCCAGTATTTCGCCACCGGCGTCATGATGCGGCGGAACGCCGCCTCCGCCTCGTCCTCATGCGCCCGGTCGAACGAGCGCGCGACGCGGAACGACAGCGCCGTCGCCGCCTCCGTTTCGAGCGCAAGGTCCGCCAGCACATTCGCCATCAGCGGCTGGTCGATCAGCTTCTTCTGGAACACCGTGCGATAAGAGCAATGATGCACAGCCTGTGACACTGCCTGACGCATCATCCCCGCCGTCGCCACCGCGCAATCGAGCCGCGTATAGGTCGCCATCTCGATGATGTTGCGCACGCCGCGCCCTTCCTCGCCGATCAGCCACCCGCTCGCCGCCTGAAACTCGACCTCGGACGACGCATTCGACTTGTTGCCCACCTTCTCCTTCAGCCGCTGGATACGGATCGCGTTGACGCTGCCATCGGGAAGGAAGCGCGGCATGAGGAAGCAGGAAATTCCCCCACCTTTTCCATTCAAGGAGGGCACCTGCGCCAGCACCAGGAACGCATCGCACATCGGCGCGGAAAAAAACCACTTGTGCCCCGTGATGCGATATTCCTCGCCCGGCCCGCCGCCAGAAACGGGATGCGCCTCCGTCGTGTTCGCGCGCACATCGGTGCCGCCCTGCTTCTCCGTCATCCCCATGCCGAAGGTCACGCCCGTCTTCTCGCCCGCGGGCACGAAGCGTTCGTCATATTCGCGCGAAAGAATCCGCGGCACCCATTCCTTCGCCAGCGACGGCTGGAACAGCAGCGCGGGCACCGCCGCATTCGTCATGGTGATCGGGCAGCCATGCCCCGCTTCCACCTGCGTCATCATGTAGGTGCCGGCAAGCCGCGCCACGACGGCGCCGGGCTTGGGGCTGGCGTCGAGCCCCTCCTTCAGATGATCCCAGGGCGAACCATGCAGCCCCTGCTCGACCGACAGCGACATCAGCGCATGATAGGAAGGATGGAATTCCACCCGGTCTGCCCGGTGGCCGAAACGGTCGAAGCTCTTCAGCACCGGCAGATAGCTATTCGCCTGCCGCCCGAGATCGATCACCTCCGCGCTCCCGGTCACGGCGCCGAATTTCGCAAGCGACGCGCGCGCATGGCCGGCACCCTCCCGCTCCACCGCCTCCTGAAGCGCCCTGTCGCCCGTAAACAGGTTCACATCCTCCAGCGGCGGCGGCTGGTTGAACACCTCATGCGTCGCGAAATCGGCTGGCGTTTCCATTTCTGCGGCCATGGTTCGAACCTCTTTTCCGGGAACTGGCCCCGAGGTTAACACTCCGCTTCCCCATGGGCCAATTCCACCTTGCCGCCCCCCGGAATCGGCCCTATACAATGCGGCTTTAATGACCAACGCTGACAAACAGCTTTCGCCCGTTTTCCCGTACCGGCACCTGCTCGGGATCGAGGGCCTTTCCCCTTCCGACATCACCGCCCTTCTCGACCTCGCCGACACATATGTCGAGCAGAACCGCCAGATCGACAAGAAGGGCTCCGTCCTTCGCGGCCGCACCCAGATCAATCTCTTCTTCGAGGCATCCACCCGCACGCAGAGCTCCTTCGAGCTCGCGGGCAAGCGCCTCGGCGCGGATGTGATGAACATGTCGGTCAGTTCTTCCTCCGTGAAGAAAGGCGAAACGCTGATCGACACGGCGGTGACGCTGAACGCGATGCACCCCGACCTCATCATCATCCGCCACCAGAGTTCGGGCGCGGTCGAGCTTCTCTCGCAGAAAGTCTCCTGCTCGGTCATCAATGCGGGCGACGGCGCGCATGAGCACCCGACACAGGCGCTGCTTGACGCGCTGACGATCCGCCGCCGCAAGGGCAGGCTCGAAGGCCTCCGCGTCGCCATCTGCGGCGACATCCTGCACAGCCGCGTCGCCCGCTCGAACATCCTGCTGCTGAACGCGATGGGCGCGCGCGTCCGCGTCATCGGCCCGCCGGCCTTGATGCCCAAGGGCATCGAGCGTCTCGGCGTCGAGGTCTTCCATAACATGAAAAAAGGGCTCGAAGGCGTTGACATCGTTATGATGCTCCGTCTCCAGCTTGAGCGCATGGCGGGCTCCTACGTGCCGAGCCAACGCGAATATTTCCACTTCTACGGCCTCGACTATTCGAAGCTCGCCCATGCGAAGCCAGACGCGCTCGTGATGCATCCCGGCCCCATGAACCGCGGCGTCGAGATCGACAGCGCCGTCGCCGACGACATCGACCGCAGCCTCATCCGCGAACAGGTAGAGATGGGCGTCGCCGTCCGCATGGCCGTGCTCGACGCGCTCTCGCGCAACCTGCCGAACGAGCTCGCACTCGCCGGAGGCCGCTCATGAGCCGCACCGCCTTCACCAATGCCCGCCTGATCGACCCGGCCAGCGGCTTCGACCAGCCGGGCGGCCTCCTCGTCGAAAACGGCCTCATCGCCGATCTCGGGCCCCATCTCTTCAATGACGGCCTGCCGGACGGCGCTGAAGCGGTCGATTGCCGTGGTCGCGTCCTCGCGCCCGGCCTCATCGACTGTCGCGTCTTCACCGGCGAGCCCGGCGCCGAGCACCGCGAAACGCTGGCGCTTGCCAGCAAGGCGGCGGCGGCGGGCGGCGTCACCACCATGATCGTCATGCCGAACACCGATCCGGTGATCGACGATGTGGCGCTGGTCGATTTCATCGAACGCCGCGCCCGCGACACCGCCATCGTCAACGTCCACACCATGGCCGCGCTCACCAAGGGCCTCCATGGCGAGCAGATGACGGAGTTCGGCCTCCTCCTCGAAGCGGGCGCCGTCGGCTTCACCGATGGTGTGAAATCCGTCGCCAATGCGCAGGTCATGCGCCGCATCCTGAGCTACGCCGCCCATCTCGGCGCCCTCGTCGTGCAACATGCCGAGGAACCGGCACTCGCCACCGGCGTCATGAACGAAAGCGAACTCGCCGGCCGCCTCGGCCTCGCGGGCATCCCCGCCGTCGCCGAAACCATCATGATCGAGCGCGATCTGCAGCTCCTCGAACTTACCGGCGGGCGCTATCACGTCTCGCAGATTTCCTGCGAAGCCTCGGTGGAAATCGTCCGGCGCGCCAAGACGCGCGGCCTCCCCGTCACCTGCGGCGTCTCGGCGGCCCATCTCCAGCTCAACGAGAACGACGTCCAGTCCTACCGCACCTTCTTCAAGCTCTCGCCGCCGCTCCGCTCCGAGCAGGACCGCCTCGCCCTCGTCGCGGGCCTCGCCGATGGCACCATCGATGTCGTCGTCTCCAGCCACGATCCGCAGGACCCGGAAGTGAAGCGCCGTCCCTTCGCGGAGGCGAATTTCGGCGCCATCGGCCTCGAAACGCTGCTGCCCGCCGGCCTCGCCCTCGTGCATAACGGCGACCTGCCGCTCGGCCGTCTCCTCGCCGCCCTCACCTGCATTCCCTCCGATCTTCTCGGCCTCGGGCGCGGCCGCCTCGTCACCGGACTTCCCGCCGATCTCGTCCTCATCGATACGGACGTGCCCTGGAAGCTCGAACCCGCTAGTCTCAAATCGATCTCGAAGAACACACCCTTCGAGGACCGCCTTTTCCAGGGTCGCGCGCTCCGCACCATGGTCGGCGGACAAACGGTTTACGTTCAGGGGGAGGAACGCTGACCATGGGCTTTACGGATCTCGCCGCGCCACTGCTGCTCGTCGCGCTGATGCTTGGCTATCTGCTGGGCTCCATCCCCTTCGGCCTGCTGCTCACAAAGGCAGCCGGCCTCGGCGATATTCGCGACATCGGCTCCGGCAATATCGGCGCGACGAACGCGCTGCGCACGGGCAACCGCTGGGTCGCCATCGGCACATTGATCGGCGATGCGGGCAAGGGCGCGGTCGCCGTTCTGCTATCCGGTCTTCTCGCCGCGCATACCTCCGCCGATCAGACATGGATGCTCAGCCTCGCCGCGCTTGGCGCATTCCTCGGACACCTCTATCCCGTCTGGCTTGGCTTCAAGGGCGGCAAGGGCATCTCCACCCTCATCGGCATCCTGCTCGCGCTTTACTGGCCGGTCGGCCTTCTCTTCTGCGCCACCTGGGCAATCGTCGCCCTCGTCTCGCGCTACTCCTCGCTCTCCGTCGCCGCTCTCGTCTACATCGCGCATCGCGGCAATATCGGGCGTCTGCTTTCCGGCACGGAACCGCGCATCGGCCAGAAAAAGGCCGAAGACACGGCCGAGGGCTGATCCGCGTGGCGGCGGCGCTTCCCGCTGCGGAGCGGCTTGCCCGGCTTCGTCTTGCCCGCAGCGAAAACATCGGCCCCGTCACCTTCCGCGACCTTCTCGATCATTTCGGCAACGCCGTTGCCGCGCTCGACGCGCTGCCGGAACTCGCCGCGCGCGGCGGTGCGAAGCGCAACATCGTGATCGCACGTCAGGCCGATGCCGAAGCCGAAATCGCGAAGACGGAAAAGCTCGGCGCCCATCTCTTCGTCCTTGGCGACGAAGGTTTTCCCGCCCGCCTCGCCGCCCTCGATCCGCCGCCGCCCGTCATTTCGCTCAAGGGCGATCCAGCCTTCGCCGCGCGGAAATCCATCGCCATCGTCGGCTCGCGCAACGCCTCCGCCGCCGGGCGGCGCATCGCCGGCGACATGGCGCAGGCCTTTGCAAGCGAAGGCTTCACCGTTGTCTCGGGTCTCGCCCGCGGTATCGACACCGCCGCGCATCGCGCCTCGCTCGCAGGCGGCACGATTGCCGTCCTCGCGGGCGGCATCGACATCGTCTATCCGGAAGAAAACAGAAGCCTGCAGGAAGAGATCGCGGCGCGCGGTGCCATCGTCACCGAAATGCCGCCCGGCACAAGCCCGCAGGCGCGCCACTTCCCGCGCCGCAACCGTCTCATCTCCGGCCTTTCGCTCGGCGTCGTCGTTGTCGAGGCGGCACTGCGCTCCGGCTCGCTCATCACCGCCCGCTTTGCGCTGGAACAGGGCCGCGATGTCTTCGCCGTACCGGGATCGCCGCTCGACCCGCGTGCGCAAGGCGCGAACAGGCTCATCAAGGACGGCGCGCCGCTCGTCGAAAATGCCGCCGACGTCATCGCCGCCCTGGCGGAGCCGCTCGGCCATCGCTTTCGCGAACCGGAACCGCCCTCCTTCGCGCCGCGCACCGCCAACGCACCGGATGCCGATGCGGATACGCGAACGCAGGTGCTCGCCGCACTCGGGCCGACACCGACATCCATGGACGAAATCGTCCGTCAGTCCGGCGCACCCGTCCAGAAGGTGCGCGCCGTCGTGCTCGAGCTGGAACTCGCGGGCCGCATCCACCGCGATCCGGGCGACCGCGTCAGCCTTCTGCCGCTCTAGATTTCGTCGCCGCCCCGTCCCGTCGCGGACCGCCCGAGCATCAGCAGCCGCGATTCTTCCGCCGCCACGCCGATCAGATAGGCGAGAAAGCCGAAACCGCGCTTGTCCGCCATCCGGCGAGACGCAATCATCAGGTCGAGGAGATAGGCCGCGACAGCCTCGTCGTCGGCATCCGTCAGGTTTCCGGGCAGGTTGGAAGTGCTTCTGAGCCGCGGCGCCAGGTCGTCCGCATTCCGGGCATCGCGGCTCGTGTTTCTGGCTTCCTGCACACCTTCGGCACTCAACAGGGGCTTGCGCATCGCTGGCCATCCTTTTCTCGCCACCAGGTCGGCGGCACTGTTCCGCGCGAAGAGGTCACGCATAAGGAACTAGATCGATAGGATAGATTGTTGGAGCGATTATCCGCCAGCGCCCAGCCCCAATTGCGTTCAACTGGCATGAGATGCGCGGCAGCGAATTTCCCCAGGGAATCTGCCGCATTTGACAGGCCCCGCCCTTTTCACCATTTTCTGCCGGCGGTCCGGCACGGGCCGGTAGCGGCGGCGCTCTTGGCTTTTCACGCAAAGTCGGTGGGGCTCCCCGACCCGGCGTGCTGGTTTGGCTTCGGCGCGGCCCTTACAGGCGCCCCATTTAATAAGAGAGTTGAAGCGGTCCAATGGACGTTGTCATTGTTGAGTCGCCTGCCAAGGCGAAGACGATCAACAAGTATCTCGGCAAGGGCTACAAGGTCCTCGCCTCCTACGGCCATGTCCGCGACCTTCCCTCGAAGGACGGTTCGGTCCTCCCCGACGAGGACTTCTCGATGGCCTGGGACGTCGATGCCAAGTCCCAGAAGCGGCTGAACGAAATCGCCGCCGCCGTGAAGGGGGCCGATCGCCTGATCCTCGCCACCGACCCGGATCGCGAAGGCGAGGCGATTTCCTGGCACGTCCTCGAAGTCCTGAACAAGAAGAAGGTGCTGAAGGACATCGAGGTCCAGCGCGTCGTCTTCAACGCCATCACCAAGAAATCCGTCACCGAGGCGATGGAGCATCCGCGCGGCCTCGACAAGGAACTGATCGACGCCTATCTCGCCCGCCGCGCGCTCGACTATCTCGTCGGCTTCACGCTCTCGCCCGTTCTCTGGCGCAAGCTTCCCGGTTCGCGTTCCGCCGGCCGCGTGCAGTCGGTCTCGCTCCGTCTCATCTGCGACCGCGAACTCGAAATCGAAGCCTTCCGCGCCCGTGAATACTGGACCGTCGAAACGGACATGAAGACCGGCGCGAACGCACCCTTCGTTGCTCGTCTCGTCGGCCTCGACGGCAAGAAGCTCGAAAAATTCGACATCCCGGATGCGAAGACCGCCGGCGAGATCGAGGCGCGCATCAAGGCCTCGCGCTTCTCCGTGAAGTCGGTCGAGAGCAAGCCCGCGCGGCGCAATCCGAACCCGCCCTTCACCACCTCGACGATCCAGCAGGAAGCCTCGCGCAAGCTCGGCTTCTCCGCGAGCCGCACCATGCAGGTCGCGCAGCGCCTCTACGAAGGCGTCGAGATCGACGGCGAGACGACCGGTCTCATCACCTACATGCGAACCGACGGCGTGCAGATCGCGCCGGAAGCGATCGCGCAGGCCCGCACCGTCATCAACAATGAATTCGGCGAGGCCTATCTGCCGGATGCGCCCCGCGTCTACACCACCAAGGCGAAGAACGCGCAGGAAGCGCACGAAGCGATCCGCCCGACCGACATCGCGCGGCTGCCGAAATCCGTTGCCGCGCGTCTCGACGACGATCAGCGCCGCCTCTACGAACTCGTCTGGAACCGCACCGTCGCGAGCCAGATGGAAAGCGTGCAGCTTGAGCGCACCACCATCGAAATCGAGGCGGACGACGCGCCGATCAACCTGCGCGCCACCGGTTCCGTCATCGTCTTCGACGGCTTCCTCCGGCTCTACCAGGAAGGCCGCGACGAGCCCGATGAAGGCGACGAGGGCAACCGCCTGCCCAAGGTCGCGCGCGGCGACAGGCTCGGCCTCGACAAGGTCCGCCCCGAACAGCATTTCACCGAGCCCCCGCCCCGCTTCACCGAAGCCACCCTCGTCAAGCGCATGGAAGAGCTCGGCATCGGCCGTCCCTCCACCTATGCCTCCACGCTGCAAACGCTGCGCGACCGCGATTATGTCCGCATGGACAAGAACCGTTTCATTCCGCAGGACAAGGGCCGCCTCGTCACGGCCTTCCTCGAGAGCTTCTTCACCCGCTACGTCGAATACGACTTCACGGCGGAACTCGAGGAAAAGCTAGACAAGGTCTCGGCCGGCGAACTCGACTGGAAAGATCTGCTGCGCGAATTCTGGAAGGACTTCACCGTCAATGTCGGCGAGGCGCTGGAACTGCGCATCACCGAGGTTCTCGACCGTCTGAACGACGTCCTCGGCGTGCATGTCTTCCCCGACAAGGGCGACGGTTCCGATCCGCGCGCCTGCCCCTCCTGCGGCGATGGTCTCCTCTCGTTGAAAGTCGGCCGCTTCGGCGCTTTCGTCGGCTGCTCCAACTATCCCGATTGCAAGTTCACGCGCCAGCTCACTGCCGGTGTGGAAGGCGAAGAGGTTGCCGGCGACCGCGTGCTCGGCACCGATCCCGAGACCGGTGCCGAAATCTCGCTGAAGACCGGCCGCTTCGGTCCTTATGTCGAGCGCGCGCCGCTCGAACCGGACGACAAGCCGAAGCGCAGCGGCCTGCCCGCGAAAATGTCCGCAGCCGATGTCGATCTCGACACCGCGCTGCGCCTTCTCACGCTGCCGCGCGAAATCGGCATCCATCCCGAAACCGGCAAGAAGATCACGGCCGGCCTCGGCCGCTTCGGTCCCTTCGTCCTCCACGACGGCACCTATGCGAACCTGAAGGACCCGGAAGAGCTTTTCGACATCGGCCTGAACCGCGCCGTCGCCGTGCTTGCCGAAAAGATCGCTCGCGCCGAAGAGCGCGCCGGCAAGGTGCTGAAGGAACTGGGCGACCACCCGGACACCGGCAAGCCCGTGCAGGTTCGCGAAGGCAAATACGGTCCTTACGTGAAGCATGCGAGCACCAACGCAACGCTGCCGAAATCGGCAAAGCCCGAAGACGTGACGCTTGAGCAGGCGCTCGCCCTCGTCGCCGAGAAGGACGAAAAGAGCGGCAAGGGCAAGAAGAAGCCCGCGAAGAAAGCGGCTGCCCCTAAAAACAAGACGAAGGAACCGGCGGCAAAGAAACCCGCCGCAAAGAAAAAGGCGCCGGCGAAGAAAAGCCCGGCAAAGAAATCCGCAGCGAAAAAGGCCGCACCGAAAAAGCCCGCGGCGAAAAAACCCAAAGCCACTGAAATGGCGGATTGACCTTGGCCGAACGCAAGCCCGCACGGGGGGCGCCGAAAAAGCCCGCAACCGCAAAGAAGAAGTCCGGCGGCGGCGTGCCCACGCGCGAGCAGATACTCGCCTTCCTTGGCGACAATCCGGGCAAGACGTCGAAGCGCGAGATCGGCCGCGCTTTCGGCGTGAAGGGCGACGATCGCATTCCGCTCAAGCAGCTCCTGAAGGCCATGACGGAAGACGGCCTCATCGCGAGAGACGAAGCGAAAAACCTCCGCCGCACCGACGCGCTCCCGCCCGTCACCGTCATCGAGATCACGCATACCGACACCGACGGCGAGCTGATCGCGCGCCCCGTCTCCTGGCCGGGCGAGGAGCCCGCGCCGCTGATCGTCATTGCGCCGGACACCTCGCGGAAAAAGCGCGACTACGACGAACCGCCCGCCGGCGTCGGCGACCGTGTGCTCGCCCGCATCGAAAAGGTCGAAGACGAGGACGAAGCCTATCCCTACGAAGCGCGCGTCATCCGCCGCGTCGGCAAGGGCGCGGAACGCGTCCTTGGGCTCTACCGCGCCAACGCGAAAGGCCCAAAAAACACAAAAATGGGCGGCCGCCTCATTCCCGTCGAGAAAAAGGCGCGCATGGAATTCGAGATCGCGCCCGAGGATGTCGGCGCGGCTGAGGACGGAAATCTCGTTCTCGGCGAAACGATCCCCGGCAAGCGCTACGGCCTTTCCCGCGCGCGCATCCGCGAAGTCTTCGGCGACAGCGATGATCCGCGCTCGATCAGCCTCATCGCGATCCACACGCATGGCATCCCGGATGCCTTCCCCGACGAGGTGATCGCCGAGGCCGAAGCCGCGAAACACATGGGCCTCAAGGGCCGCACCGACCTGCGCGACATTCCCCTCGTCACCATCGACCCGGTGGACGCGCGCGACCATGACGACGCCGTCTGGGCCGCGCCCGATACCGACCCGAAAAACGAAGGCGGCGTCGTCGCCATCGTCGCCATCGCCGATGTCGCCGCTTACGTCCGCCCGAATTCGCCGATGGACCGCGAGGCCCGCAAGCGCGGCAACTCCACCTACTTTCCCGATCGCGTCGTGCCGATGCTGCCCGAGCGCATCTCCAACGATCTCTGCTCGCTGATCGACGGCGAAGATCGCGCCTGCTTCGCCGTGCGCATGGTCTTCGACCGCAACGGCAACAAGCGCTCCCACGAATTCATCCGTGGACTGATGAGGTCCGCTGCCAGCCTCTCCTACCGTCAGGTGCAGGAGGCGATCGACGGCCGCCCCGACGATATCGCCGGCCCCCTGCTCGAACCCGTCCTGAAGCCGCTATGGGCCGCCTACCGCATCATGGCGAAGGCGCGCGACGAGCGCGGCCCCCTCGATCTCGATCTCCCCGAACACAAGATCGACATCGGCGCGGACGGACGCATTGCGGGCGTGCGCATCGGCGACAAGTTCGAATCGATGAAGCTCATCGAGGAGTTCATGATCCAGGCGAATGTCTGCGCCGCCGAACAGGCGGAGGCCGTTCGCCGCCAGGTCATCTACCGCATCCACGATGCGCCCTCGCGCGAAAAGCTCGTCGCCCTCGCCGAGTTCCTCGCGACGCTCAACCTGAGCTTCACCAAAGGCGAGAACATCCGCCCGGCGAATTTCAATCGCATCCTGAAGCAGGTCGACGGCACCGAACACAGCCGCATCGTCTCCGACGTCGTGCTCCGCAGCCAGGCGCAGGCCGTCTACGCACCGGACAATATCGGCCATTTCGGTCTCAACCTCCGCCGCTACGCGCACTTCACCTCGCCCATCCGCCGCTACGCCGACCTCACGGTCCATCGCGCGCTGATCGCGGGCCTCGATTTCGGAAAAGACGGCCAGACGGATGCCGAACTCGCCGAACTTGTCGAAATCGCCGAACACATCTCCACCACCGAGCGCCGCTCCATGCTCGCCGAGCGCGACTCGAAGGACCGCTTTATTGCCGCCTTCCTCGAGGCCCGCATCGGCGCCGAGTTCACGGGCCGCGTCGCGGGCGTGACGCGCTTTGGCCTCTTCGTGAAGCTCGACGAGACCGGCGCGGACGGCTTTGTCCCCGTTTCGACTCTCGGCCGCGACTTCTTCCACCATGACGAAATCATCCACGCCCTCGTCGGCGAACGGACCCGCATCGCCTATCGCCTCGGCGATGCCGTCCGCGTCCGCCTTGAGGAGGCCGTACCGGTCACGGGCGGCCTGCGCTTCGAGCTTCTGGAAGGCGGCAGCGAGGCTCCAAAAGGCGCCGGGCGGCGCTCCCGCTCGCCCGCCGGCCGCAGCGGCCCGAAACGTGGAAAATCCGGCCAGGATCGCGGAAAATCCGGGCCGAAAGCCCCCCATGGCGGTTCCCGCCGCCATTGATCCGTCCGGAAAACCCCCCGTGGCGGCTCCCGCCGCCGCGGATCCGTCCGGAAGACAGAGCGCGCGGCCTGACGCGCGGCAACCTGCCACATTTCGCCCGCGCTCCATTCCGACCATTTTCGTCGGGAACTCCCTGCCCTTGCGTCCCTGTGAGTAGCCGATGGATATGAGCGACACCCGCATCTACGAGACGATCGAGACCGCGCCCCGCCCGGCGTTCGCCTCGATTCTGCGCGGCTTCGGCGGCCTTTGTCCGTCCTGCGGCCGCGGCCGCATCTTCCACAAGTTTCTCAAGGTCTCCGACACCTGCCCGAATTGCGGCGAGGAGCTCCACCACCATCAGGCGGACGACGCGCCCCCCTATTTCACCATCATGATCGTCGGCCACATCGTCGTGCCGCTCATGCTCTGGCTGGAACTCGACTACCTGCCGCCGCTCTGGGTCCATGCCGCGATCTGGCCGACCCTCACGCTCCTGCTCTCGCTGTGGCTCCTGCCACGCATCAAGGGCGCCGTCGTCGGCTGGCAATGGGCGCTGCGCATGCACGGCTTCGACGGCGTAAAACACGACGACTGACGCCGCATCTTCCTGCTCTCTTACCCACCCTCCCCTCGGGGGTGAGAGGCAGTTCGCATTCTGCGAACAAAAAGGTCCGGTGGACCTTTTTGAGCCTCGAACGCCCTGAGCAATGCGAAGGGCAGAGAAATTCCAAATGGAATTTTTCGGGGCGGGGGCTCTCGTTCCGTCGGGAAAGATGCGTTATCGGCGCCGCCGCTGGACTTTCCCTCCCCCCGGCGGGCATCCTGTCGCCAACACGCATTCAGGAAACACAGGGACGGAAGCATGAGCGGAAGCGAAGGGGCGGTCTTCGACCCGAAGAAATCGCGCGAACAGGAATATCGCGAAAGCACCGAGGGCCGCGCCGTGCGCCCGCGCGATGCCTCCACGCTCATCATCGTCCGCCGCGATGCCGCGCATCCCCAGGTTCTCATGGGCCAGCGCCACGCAAACCACAAATTCATGCCCAACAAGTTCGTCTTTCCCGGCGGCCGCGTCGACCGCGCCGACAGCCGCGTGAAGCCCGCCGAGGAATTGCGCGATCCCGTCGCCCGCCGCCTCCTCGTGCGCATGCGCGGAAGGCCGTCCGGGCTTCGCGCCCGCGCGCTCGCCATGGCCGCGATCCGCGAAACCTTCGAGGAGACAGGCCTCATCCTCGGCAAGCGCATCGCTGCGCCCCAGACCAGCAAACACCCGGACTGGAACGACTACCTCTCTCAAGGCGTTGCGCCCGCGCTCGGCACGCTCGATTTCGTCGCCCGCGCCATCACCCCGCCCTATCGCACGCGCCGCTTCGACACGCGCTTCTTCATCGCCGATGCCGAGGCGATCGAAGGCGACCCCACAAAGGTCGGCGGCTCCGGCGAATTGCAGGGCCTGCACTGGCTCACGCTCGACGATGCGCGCGGCCTCGACCTGCCGAACATCACGCGCGTCGTGCTGGACGAACTCGGCGAACGCCTCGCCCTCTCGACCGTCGCGCAGCGCCGCCGCGCCGTTCCCTTCATCCACTTCCGGAATGGCAACGCCATCCGCGACGCCATCGCGGATTGATGCCCGTGACAGCTCCCGCAATCGTCAGGCGCGGCATCCGCCCGCGCGATGCCGCAAGCCTCGTCCTCATCGACACGGTCGAGGACGAACCCCGCATCCTCATGGGCCGCCGTCATTCGCGCATGAAATTCGTGCCCGACGCCTTCGTCTTTCCGGGCGGCAAGCTCGACGCGGGCGACAGGGGGGTGCGCGCCGCCGCGGGCTTCGGTCATCTGACCGCGCGCATGATGGAGGGCGCCGCCGCCTCGCGCGCAAAGGCGGAAGCGCTTGCCGCCGCCGCCATCCGCGAAACCTTCGAGGAAACGGGCCTCATCGTTGCCGCGCCCGGCGATGTCGGCATCGTTGCGGGCGAAGGCTGGTCGCCCTTCCGCGCGCGCGGCCTCGCACCCCGCCTCGACGTGCTCGATTTCGTCGCCCGCGCGATCACACCCGCCTCCAGCCCCATCCGCTTCCACGCGCGCTTCTTCGCCGCCCCGGCGCAAGTGGCGACGGGCGAGGTGAAGGGCAGCGGCGAACTCGAAGACCTCGGCTGGTATCCGATTTCGCAGGCGCTGAAGCTCCCTGTGATCGACGTGACCGAATTCGTCCTCCACGAAATCGCCCGCCGTCACAAAGGCGAAACCCGCTCGCGCATCCCCCTCTACAGCTACCGCAACGACAAGCCGGTCGTCCGGGCCTGAGGACCACGGCCAACCGAGCGATATCCGCAGAACCGGGTCTTCGGTTTGGTGAGGGCCTGAGTCAAAAATATAAGTGTCATCCCGGCGAAGGCCGGGACCCATTGGTTCCCTCAGCAAGAGCGGGGCGCTGCTGATTTGATAAATGGACCGAGCTATTCTCACAAACACTACAGCAAGCGAAATTGCGAACGGAGCCTCTTTCAACGCAAACTAAGGGTGGCCTCTCTTGCCTTTAATTAAGTGGTTTCAGAGATTGGAAATGGGAATACAACACAGAAAAGGAGGCAGGCGGTGCTGACAGCAAATCAAATAGAAAAGGGAAAGCAGACAACCACCTACACAGAATCGGATCCGCGTCATGAACATGACGATTGCGTTCGCATTGCATACGAATGGCTTGACGCCCAACCCAAGCTCAAAGGACACAGCAGATCAGCTAGACCTATTAAGCACCTCATCGAAAGATGGGCGGGACGATATGTCTCCACGTCAGATGTAGAGGTTGCGGCGCATCTCCATCCGGAAATACGAGGGCGCTATCCATACTTCAATTTGAGCTCTCGCTTAGTAGAACCTTCACTCGAACGATTGAGAAATATTGGTGAAGCAAACAAACATTCCAACTATCGAGATGACCATCAGTTGACTGATTATTCATCCAGAGAACATTAACACCGCCGCGTTCCATAGATTGTTGTGACATCTACCACCCTCCCCTCGGGGAGGGTCGAAAAATCCTTCGGGATTTTTCGGGGCGGGGGTGCCAAAACGCGCCGGATCGAGAAGTAGCGATGCAAGAAAAAAGCCTCACCATGCTGGCGGACGCGCCGTTGACCGGAGCCGAGCGCCAACGCAGCCTCGTCGCCGTCATCGCCTGCATCTCGGTTGTCGGCATGGGCCTCGGCGTCTCGATCCCGCTGCTCGCCCTGCTGATGGAGCGCAGCGGCGTTTCCGCCACGCTGATCGGCCTCAACACCGCCATGCCGGCGCTCGCCACCTTCGTGCTCACGCCGTTTATCCCGGCGCTGCTCCGCCGCATTCCGGCGATCCCGTTTCTTCTCGCCTGCATCGCCATCTCCGCCATCGCGATGCCCGCCTACTACCTCTTCCCCGATGTCTGGCTCTGGTTCCCGATCCGCTTCGTCAACGGCATTGCCTTCACCGGCCTCTTCGTCGTCAGCGAGTTCTGGATCAACACGCTGGCGGATGAGAAAAACCGTGGCCGCCTCATCGGCATCTATGGCACCGCGCTGTCCAGCGGCTTCGCTTCCGGGCCGGTCCTCCTCTTCCTCGTCGGCACGGAGGGCGCCGCGCCTTTCGCCGTCATCGCTCTTCTGATCGCGGCCGCCGCCCTGCCGCTGCTTCTCTTCGGCCGCGGTCTTGCCCCCCGCGTCACCGAGCGCCCGACCCGAAGCTTCGCGAGCTTCTTCATCGCCGCGCCCGCCGCCACGCTGGCGGGCCTCGTCTACGGCGCGATGGAGACGGACATCTTCAACATGCTGCCGGTCTATGGCGTGCGCATCGGGATGACCGAACAGACCGCCGCCTTCGTCCTCTCGATCTTCGCGGCGGGCAACATTCTCTGCCAGGTGCCCATCGGCCTCTGGGCCGACCGCACCGACCGCCGCTTCGTCCTCCTCGTCTGCGCGACGGTGGGCTTCCTCGGCGTCCTCGCCATTCCCTTTGTCGCCCATTCGATCTGGCTCTTCGCGCCCACGCTCTTCCTCTTCGGCGGCGTCGTGGTCGGGCTCTACACGGTCGGCCTCACCCTGCTCGGAGAGCGCTTCCGGCCTCTATGTGGCGGTGGCGGGCTGGCGCTATTTCACCGCCCCGCGCCCGGCCCGTCCCCCCGTGTAAAGCGGCCTTTTGCCCCCGTTTCCGCGCGCCGCTTGACTTCCGCCGCGCCGTGAGTAGCCTGCGCGCAACTCCGCACATCCCCGGCTTCGGGCTGGATTGCGTAACGATGACCTCGTGGGCGGCTCGCCTGCGCAACTCAAGGATTTCGCGACATGGCGAAGCCAGCTTCCATCAAGATCAAGCTCGAAAGCACGGCGGGCACCGGCTACTTCTATGTCACCAGGAAGAACAGCCGCACGATGACCGAAAAGATGGTCATCAAGAAGTACGACCCGATCGCGCGCAAGCACGTCGAGTTCAAGGAAACCAAGATCAAGTAATAAAACTCTCTTCCCACCCTCCCCACCTTGGCGGCTTGTCCGCCAAGGCGAACAAGATGGGGGAGTGTCGAAATTTTCAAGCGTAGCGAAGGAAATTTCGGGGGGGGGGGGGGGACGCGAACGAACCGCATAAAAAGAGCCGGTCCCGAAAGGGCCGGCTCTTCTCTTTAAAGGTGGCCGGCCGGGAATTCGCGGCTTATCAGAGGAGGCCACTCCACAACCACGCGCCCGGCCGGCCGTGCCTCGCGGACCCAGGAGATGCGGCGGACCTGAGCGCCCCACGAGGACACGCATCGCTGCCAGGAACTTTCCCGACTCACCCCCCAGCAAGAGCGGGAAGACGTTGGCAACGAAACGATGAACTGCATTAAAGCTATCACGCTCCCCTGTCCCAATAAAGGACAGAGACGCCTCCAGGCGGCCTTATTGCTCACTCGACTTCGTTAACCATGAATTTTTAAGGTTAACGCGCCCGCGCCATCGCGAAATCTCGCGAAGACTGTGTGAATTCTGTGTGACTTGTCGTTGAGGATTGGCAGCTCAGGCCGCTTCCGCGACCACGCGGTTCCGCCCGTCCCGCTTCGCGCGGTAGAGGCCCTGGTCGGCCCGCTCGAGCAGCTTCGCCACCGTATCGTGCGGTCCATGCGTCACGCCGATGCCGATGCTCACAGTCACATCGAGCGTCCGCCCCGTCTCGTCCAGCACGAACGGCTTTGCCGCCACGCATTGCCGGAGCCGTTCGGCGATCGTCATCGCATAGGCGAGGTCCGTGTCCGGCATGACGACGACGAATTCCTCGCCGCCCAGCCGGCAGGCGAGATCGACGCTGCGCACATTGCCCGAAATCCGCTCCGCGAATTCCTTGAGCACCATGTCGCCGGCCGCATGGCCATAGGTGTCGTTGACGGCCTTGAAGTAGTCGATATCGAAAATCAGCAGCGCGACGGACTTTCCCGTATTCGCGGCGTCGTCGACGAGCGTCGCGAGATGGCCTTCCATGTAGCGCCGGTTGTAGAGCCCGGTCAGCCCGTCCGTGATCGCGAGCTCCAGTCCCTGCTGGAACTTGTCGCGCAGATAATCCTGATAGCGCTTGTGGCGAAGCTGGCTGCGCGCGCGCGCGACGAGTTCGTTGCGCTCGATGGGCCGCACCAGATAATCGTTCACCCCCATGTCCAGCGCGCGCACGAGGCGGGCCGTATCGCCCTCCTCCACGATCGCAAGGACAGGCGTCTGCCGCGTCGCTTCGAGCGAGCGGAGCTGCGAGCAGAGCCGGAGTCCGTCATATTCCTGCAGCGTCAGGCTCACGATGAGCAGGTCGAAATCGTCATTCGCCGCCAGCCGCATGAACTCTTCCTGCGTCTCGGCAACCATCACATTATGTTCGTTCGCCAGCGTCTCGGTGATGCGCCTCAGCGATGTCGGCCGGTCGTCGATGACGAGAATGCGGCCCGGCTCGCTCATCAGGAAACTGTCGCCGTTCGCCGAAAGCGCGCCGATGCGCTGCCCCGTCGCCTCGCGCATGCGAAGCTCGTCCGTCACCATCTTCAGGCGCACAAGGCTGCGCACCCGCGCAAACAGCGCCAGGGCGGTCTCGCGGCTGGTCGAGTGCCGTGACCATGACGACGGGAATGTGTTCCGTTTCCGGCATCGCCTTGAGCCGCCGGCAGACCTCGAAACCGTCCATGCCCGGCATCATCACGTCGAGCAGGATGATATCGGGTTGCCGCTCTTTCGCGGACTCGAGCGCTTCGGGACCGGAGCTTGCCTTGAAGACGTCGAAATACTCGGCGGTCAGCTTCGCATCGAGCAGCTTCAGGTTCGCCGGAACATCGTCGACAATAAGTACGCGAGCGGTCACTGATGCCTCTTCCTTGAATGGAGGCGATTAACGAAGGAAACGCTGAACCGTTTCCAGGAACTGGGTCACGGAAATCGGCTTCGAGATATAGGCCTCGCAGCCGCCCTCCCGGATCTTCTCCTCGTCGCCCTTCATCGCGAAAGCGGTCACGGCGACGACGGGAATGGAGCGGAGGCTGTCGTCTTCCTTGATCCACTTCGTGACTTCAAGGCCCGACACTTCCGGAAGCTGGATATCCATGAGGATCAGGTCCGGCCGGTTCGTCCGCGCGATCTCGAGCGCCTCGATCCCGTCGCGCGTCTGCAGCGTCTCGTAGCCGTGCGCGTCGAGAAGATCGTGGAAGAGCTTCATGTTGAGCTCGTTGTCTTCGACAATCAGGACCTTCTTAGACATTGCGTCCATAGCTCCAGAACTCCACCTCTGCCGGGTGAGCCTGCACCCGAAAGCCGAATCCCGGCTGGGATCGGCGTAGTTGCTTGTCAGGCCATATGACCCGAATATCGTTAACTAAGTCTTTAACCCCTTGTCCCAAAAGCGCGGCTTTCCGGGGGTTTCCCATTTAACCCCCGCTATGATTAAGTTTGCGTGTCTGCGCCCTTTCCGGCGCCAGGTTTTGGAAAACTCACCCCATGACGAGAGACGAGGCCGAACTTCTGGCGATCCGCGCCCTCGGCCATATCGCCGCCGATGACGACCTTCTGGGCGACTTTCTGGCTCTTTCCGGCCTCTCGCCGGACGAATTGCGCGCCCGCGCCGCCGAATCGGAATTTCTGGGCGGAATCCTCGATTTCCTGCTCGCCGACGAGGCCCGCCTCCTCGCCTTCTGCGAATCGGAGGAACTGGAGCCGCGCCTCCCCGGCCTCGCCCGTCAGGCGCTTCCCGGCGGCGAACGGGTGGAATGGACATGACGATCAAAAATGACCCCGGCTCAACGGTGGGCGAGGTTTCGGGCGCCCGCCCCGCCCCGCGCGATCCCCTCGCCATCGACGAAAGCGTCATCCCGCAAATCGCCGCGCTGACGCTCCGGCGCGGCCGCCCCCTCATCGTCTCGGATGCCGACGAGGTGCTGCTGCAATTCATGGTCGGCCTCGAGCGCTATCTGGAGACCCAGGATCTCTGGATCGACCTCCAGAGCTTCGCCCTCACCGGCAACATCAAGCGCAAGGACACCAACGAACCCGTGCCGCCCTCCGCCATGCCCGCACTCCTCGACGCCTTCTTCGCCGCCTCCGCGCATGATCTCGACGTCGTGCCCGGCGCGGCGGAAGCGCTCGCCATCCTCTCGGAACGCGCCCAGATCGTCATCCTCACCAATGTGCCGCTTGAGGCGAAGGCGCGCCGCGAGGCCTCGCTGGCCGCGCAAGGCATCCCCTTCCCCGTCATCGCCAACAAGGGCCTGAAAGGCGGCGCCGTCCGCCGCCTCGCCGAGCGCGTCGAAGCCCCGGTGATCTTCCTCGACGACATCCCGCACAATCTCTCGTCGGTCGCCAAGGCCCACCCCCCGGCAACGCTCATCCACTTCATCGCCGACCCCCGCCTCGCAAAACTCCTCGGCCCCGCCCCCGATAGCCACTTCCACACAACCGAATGGCCGGCCGCCCGCCGCTTCATCGAGGAACGTCTGGACACGGAGGGTTTTTGACGTCCGTCGTCTTCCATATAAATAAGTACGTCATTGCCGGGCTTGACCCGGCAATCCAGAAGCCGCCGCAGGCGGCGTCTCTCTTCGCAAGAACACTCTTGCCTCTTTTCAAACTTGCCATTCACCACGAGTATCACTGGATGCCCGGGTCAAGCCCGGGCATGACATTCTGTGTGAAGAGGAGAAAAATCGCTATCCTCCGCGCAAAAAGGAACCCCCATGCGCATCGGCATAGACCTCGGCGGCACCAAGATCGAAGCCATCGCTCTCGACAGCACCGGCCATGAACGCGCGCGCCAGCGCATCCCCTCGCCGCGCAGCTACGGCGCCACCATCGCCGCCATCCGCGATCTTGTCGCCGCGCTGGAAGCCGAAACCGGAGAACAAGGCACAATCGGCATCGGCATGCCCGGCGCCGTCTCACCCGCCACCGGCCTCGTGAAAAACGCAAACAGCACCTGGCTCATCGGCCATCCTTTCGGGCGCGATCTCGAAGCCGCCCTCGGCCGCGAGGTCCGCCTCGCCAACGACGCCGACTGCTTCGCCCTGTCCGAAGCAACCGATGGCGCGGCGGCAGGCGCCAAAACCGTCTTCGGCGTCATCCTCGGCACGGGCGTCGGCGGCGGCATCGTCGTCAACGGCGCGCTTCTGTCGGGGCCGAATGCGATTGCCGGCGAATGGGGCCACAATCCCCTCCCCTGGGCGCTCCCCGACGAATATCCGGGTACGGACTGTTACTGCGGCAAGAAAGGCTGCATCGAAACATGGCTCTCCGGCCCCGCCTTCGCGCGCCTCTATGCGGAGGAAAACGCCGAAGCCCTCTCGCCCGAGGCGATCGTCGCCGCGGCGCTGGCAGGCAGCCGCCCCGCCCGTCTCGCGCTCCGCCGCTATGCCGACCGCCTCGCCCGCGCGCTCGCCCACGTGATCGACATCCTCGACCCCCACGCCATCGTGCTGGGCGGCGGCATGTCGAACATCGCCGCGCTCTACGACGAAGTGCCGTCCCGCTGGGGCGCCTACGTCTTTTCCGACACCGTCGCGACGCCCCTCCTCCGCCACAAACACGGCGACACCAGCGGCGTCCGCGGCGCCGCCTGGCTGTGGCCGGCGAAAGACTGAGGCAGAGCCCTCGCCAAAACAAAAATGTCATCCCGGGATTTGCATGCCCCGGCGAAGGCCGGGGTTCCCGGACCCAATCCACCTCACCGCAAAGCCAGAGGCCAATGGATCCCGGCAACAAGTGCCGGGATGACAATTTTTATTTGTACAGAAGAAATATCCGTCATTGCGAGGAGCAAAGCGACGAAGCAATCTAGTCTTCCCACCCTCCCCTCGGGGAGGGTCGAAATTTGCCGCGCAAATTTCGGGGCGGGGGCAGAGTCAAAAAACACGCGATGACGCAGTCAGACAAAGCCGGACAAAAATAAAAGTGTCATCCCGGGGCTTGTCCCCGGGACCCACTCGCAAATCCGCTTGCCGAAGAATTCGGGAACAAGGGCGCAAACTATTTAACAACCTCGGCAGCAAGCTATCCCTTGCTGACGAAACCAATTGGTTCCAGCTTTCATTGTGCGACACTCCACATCGGCGCGGAACACTAGCGCCCAATCTCCGAAAGAACTTTCTCCCCAAGTTCAATGATAGTTTTAAAATCAGCGAGAAGTTGCACATGGAACACCACCGGACGCGCTCCTTCTGCAAAAGAATGCTGCATGAGCGGCGAGAATGTTCCTAGAGTTTTTTGCTGTGTGTCCAGTTTATCATACTCGGCGAAATCACATGCCTTAGCGGCCGAGGCCATGAGTTCACCAAGCTCACGGAATTTACTTTTGTTTTTTGGATCAACTGTATACGGAGGAATATATAAAGGAATTCTATGAGCTAAAGAGTGCCGATAGCCCTCTTGGTAGGAGAACCAGTCGCGCAGGCCATCCAGGTATTTTATAAAGCCTTCCGATAGAGCGTGGCGAACAAGCGAGTCTTGCTTCGAAATATTGATCTGCAAATTGCGCAGAGGCCTTCCGTCAGGTGAAGTGATGTTCTTTTCTGATACTAAAATCCAAGCAAAATTGTCCAAACATCCGAAAATGTTGAACACAAACGCTTGAATGCAAATTGTCGCATCTATCCTATCGTTGTCTTCTGGTACTTCTCGGACTTCAGGCGGAAGAAGTGCAAAGACTTTCTCGATACAGCGAACAAGCGTGGATAGTCGCCGGGACAATCCATGGGTTGCAAATTCCCGAGCTCTAGGGTTCTCCCACTGTCGGCAGACATACGCGATCATCAACTCATCGTGTCGGGATCGAACTTTCCGATACTCGTCCGCTAGCTGTGAAAGTTGCTCGGCAGTGAAGCGCATGCGCCTTCCTCCATCTGAACCGCTTCCGAAGAATACAGAATTGAGTCGAGGTCAGCACCCTTCCGGTTCCAAAGGGTCTTGAAGTACGTGGGCCTTCCTTCTCTGCCCCATGCTAAACTCCTCCCGCAAAAACCACCCCGGCCCACCCATGACCGCCACGCAAGGCTTCTGCCGCGACTGCTTCTCTCCCGTGCCTGAAGGCGCGGAGCGTTGCCCTGCCTGCCGCCGGCCGCGTCTTCTCTTCCACCCCGAGCTTCACGCCCTCTCCATCGCCCACATGGATTGCGACGCCTTCTACGCCGCCGTCGAGAAGCGCGACAATCCGGAGCTTCGCGACAAGCCTCTCATCGTCGGCGGCGGCACGCGCGGCGTCGTCTCCACCTGTTGCTACATCGCGCGCATTCGCGGCGTGCGTTCCGCCATGCCCATGTTCAAGGCGCTCGCCGCCTGCCCGGAAGCCGTCGTCGTGAAACCCGACATGGCAAAATACGCACGCGTTGCGCGCGACGTCCGCGCGCTGATGCGCGATCTGACGCCCCTCGTCGAACCCGTCTCCATCGACGAGGCCTTTCTCGATCTCTCCGGCACCGAGCGCCTGCATCACGCAAGCCCCGCCGTCAGCATGGGCCGCCTCGCAAAGCGCATCGAGGACGAAATCGGCATCACCGTTTCCGTCGGTCTCTCCCACAACAAGTTCCTCGCCAAGATGGCCTCCGATCTCGACAAGCCGCGCGGCTTTGCCGTCATCGGCCGCGAGGAGACCATGTCATTCCTCGCCTCGAAGCCCGTCTCCATGATCTGGGGCGTCGGCAAGGCGCTGGAAACGAAACTGGCGCGCGAAGGCATCGCGCGCATCGCCCAGCTCCAGAAGATGGAGGAGAACGATCTCATGGCGCGCTTCGGGTCCATGGGAAGCCGGCTCTATCGCCTGTCGCGCGGGCTGGACGCCCGCCATGTCGAGCCCGCTCACGAAGCAAAAAGCATTTCCGCCGAAACGACCTTCATGCGCGACGTCTCCGGCCAGGCCGAGCTTGATCGCATTCTCTGGCCGCTCTGCGAGAAGATCGCCGCGCGCGCCAAGGCGGCGGGGCTCTCCGGTTCGACCGTCGTGCTGAAGCTCAAGACCGCCGATTTTAAACTCCGTACACGGAATCAAACGCTGCCCGACCCGACCCAGCTTGCCGAGGTGATCTACCGCGTCGCCGCGCCTCTCCTCGCGCGCGAGGCCACGGGGACAAGTTTTCGTCTTCTGGGGGTGGGGATTTCCGGTCTCGCCAGCGGCGATCTTGCCGACCCGCCGGACATGCTCGACCCCGCCGCGACGCGCCGCGCGGATGCCGAACGTGCGATGGACCGTCTCCGCGCGAAATTCGGGGACAAGTCCATCGTCAAGGGACGCGGCATGAGCCCGGATCGGAAAAAGTGACGGGGTGGGGATAAGTCCGTCTACGGACGTTTGTGACAGTTCGATGACATTACGATGACAGTCACGCGCAGCCCTCGAAAAACGGCGGAAAACCGCCACCGCGAATTGTGACAGTCAGCAGGCGTCCAGATCGAAATAAGTGACCTCGCTGAGCCTGCCCTTCACCTCGACATCGAGATAGTCGAGCGACAACGTGGCCGATATCCCATTGGGAAATAAGAGATATCCCATCTCGAAGCTGGGCACGCCCTCCTTCTCCGCCGGGTCGAAATAGCTGATCCGAACCGGCCAGGGCTCCATCTCGCCAAGCGCCTTGCCCTCGCCGTCCACTTTGGTATCAAGCCTTTGATCTGAAACGGTTTTCCCGATGAAGGCTGTGGTCGGATTTTCGAGTTCCTCCGTCCCGTCGAACAGCGGACGGCTGAAAACTCGGTGCCCCTCTTGCGCTTTTTCGATCAGCGCCAGGTTGAAGGCCATCGGAAAAAGCGTCTCGGACGGCATGGTGACCGGCTCCTCGCCATCCCGTAACACTTTGATTTCGCCTGATTTTTCGCGTTTTGCGGTGCCGTCCTGCCGGTCCGTCAGCTCGCCATTCGTATACTCGGTCCGCGTGAACCGGAACTCGTTGCCATCGGCCGCTTCCCAGTAGCTCAGGCGCACATCGTTGCTCACAAGTCCTTGATCCAGAACGCCAATTCGCGTCACGACACGTTGCAGGGAGGTATAGCCGCCGCAAGCGGGGCCCCCTCGCCACTCGACGACCATGCGGCCCTCGATGCCTGTCACGTCGCTCACCGGCTGCGTGTGGCCGAGCGAAAGATCGTAGACCGCGCGGTGCATCTGAAGTGCGGGTGCCGCCGCGACGGCGCCGCTGCCCGCAGCGAAAAACGCAGCAATTACAGGTACTAACCGCTCAAACCGCATGTCCTGCCTTCCGCTCCCGCTTCTCGTCTCGAAGCCCTTTTAGAAGCTTACACCATCGGGTAAACCGGATAACCCGTTCCTTCGCAAGGTCGTCCATGTCCCGTCCCCGCATTCTCGTCACACGAAAATTACCAGCCGATGTAGAGGCGCGCGCGCTAAGTCATTTTGCAGCAACGCTAAATCCGGACGACCGCGCCTCCGCGCGCGAGCACATTCTGGCCAACGCACAAGGCAAGGACGGTCTCCTCGTCACCGTGACGGACAGGATCGACGCCGCGCTGATCGCCGCCCTGCCGGCAAGCATCCGGATTATCTCAACCTTTTCCGTTGGTTACGATCACATCGATGTCGCCGCCGCGCAGGCCCGCGGCATCGCCGTCACCAACACACCCGACGTCCTCACCGATGCCACGGCCGAGATCGCGCTCGCAAGCGCCTCGGTATCCTGGGCCTTGGCCGCATCGGACGTGCAACCGCACATCGTGCCCGCGCCTTCGGCATGGAAATCCACTACCACAACCGCCATCGCCTGCCGCCGGAGCTTGAAGCGGGCGCACGTTATCACGCTGATATTGCTTCTCTTTTCGGTGCGTCGGATGTGCTCTCCATCCACTGCGCCTCGACACCGGACACGCGGGGCCTCATCAACCGCGAGACCATCGCCCCCCTGCCTCACGGCGCCATTCTGGTGAACACGGCACGCGGCGACATCGTGGACGACGAAGCCTTGATCGAGGCGCTCGCCTCCGGCCGCCTCGGTGCGGCCGGCCTCGATGTCTACAACAACGAGCCGAACCTCCACCCCGGATATCTCAATCTTTCCAATGCCTTCCTGCTTCCGCACCTCGGCAGCGCCACGCTCGAAACGCGCAATGCCATGGGCTTCCGTGCGCTCGAAAATCTCGAGGCCTTCTTCGCCGGCAACACGCCCCGCGACCTCGTGGCCCCATGATGCGCCTCGCGCCTG
This sequence comes from Alphaproteobacteria bacterium HGW-Alphaproteobacteria-3, assembly GCA_002842875.1. Classification (GTDB taxonomy): domain Bacteria; phylum Pseudomonadota; class Alphaproteobacteria; order Parvibaculales; family Parvibaculaceae; genus Parvibaculum. Next base: position 27,887 of record PHEF01000010.1, read on the forward strand.
TTGCAATCGCTTCCCTCACCTTCCTCTTCGGCATCGCTGCGGCATTTGCCGGCACGCGCGACTGCTCCGATTGTCCGGACCTTGTGATTGTCGAAGCTGGAAGCTTCATGCGCGGCGCCGAACCGGACGACAGGGCCGCGGATGAAAGCGAATTTCCGCGCCATGAAGTCAGGATCGAAAAACCATTCGCGATCGCGACAAAGCTGGTAACCCGCCGTGAATACTCGGATTTTTCCGCCGCGACGGGACACGGCACAGCGCCGGGATGCGACACGCTGACCGATGCCGGCTGGCGCGTGGACGAGCGCGCGGACTGGCGTTCACCGGGCTTTCCACAGACAGAGTCGGATCCCGTGGTCTGCATTTCCTGGACCGATGCAACCGCCTACGCCGCCTGGATGGCCGGGAGAACGGGGCAACCCTATCGCCTTCCGAGCGAGGCGGAATGGGAATATGCGGCGCGCGCGGGAACGATCGGGGTCAATTTCTGGGGCGAAGATCCGGCTCTCGCATGCAGCTACGCCAACGTCAACGATCTGACCGCCAAGAACAAGACGGCAAAGGTCGCCGAACCATGCACGGATGGCTACCTTTTCACGAGCCCCGTCGCGAGCTTCCAGCCCAACCCGTTCGGTCTTTATGACGCCGTCGGAAACGTATGGGTCTGGCTCGCCGACTGCTGGCTGGAAGATTATCGGACGGGGCCGCGCAATGGCCAACCGAACAGGAGCGGCGAGTGCGCCTCCCGCGTCCTGCGCGGCGGTTCATGGACCGATACACCCGGCCCCTTTCGCATCGCCGCCCGCGAGAACCGGGCTCCCGGGGAACGTCTGTCTTTCGCAGGCCTCCGTCTTGCCCGCGACGTCCGTTAGGCACTCATTACCGTTAAGCGGCAAACTTTGCCGGGCGCAATGGAGTCAAACCCACCTAAGCCATTGATTCAAAATCCCTTTGGAATTGGCAACACGTTTGCATCCACAACGTCGCTCACACTCCTGGAAAGGGTCGCGGAAGGCCGCGACAGGGAACATGGCGTACGCGAAGAGAACATTGGGGAATGGCGACGGCGCGGCCAGCGCCGCTGGGGATGGCATCCTCCCATCCGATCCGCAGACGGAACGGTTCCGGCGCAGCCTGGGAACGGAAACCCGCCCGCCGGCGGCACGCCATATCGTCACGCAGGCGCTCGCTTTCGCTGACGAAGCCGAAAGCCGCATCGTGGCGCTGAACGAGCGCATCCGTCAGCTCGAAGCGCTTGCGCTGACAGACGAACTCACGGGCCTTCTCAACAGGCGCGGCTTTCATGAAGTGCTTCGCCGCAATCTCCTGAGCGCCGTCCGCTACGAAGAAACGGGCCTCCTTGCCTATATCGACCTCGACAATTTCAAGGCGGTCAATGACCGCTGCGGTCATGCAACGGGCGACGAAGTGCTTCGCGCCGTCGGCTCGTTTCTGAACCGGAGCATACGCGCCACGGACTATGCCGCGCGCCTGGGCGGCGACGAGTTCGCGGTCCTGTTCGTCCGGGCAGACCAACGGCCCGCGCGCGACCGGGCTCGGGAGATGCTGCGTGGTCTCGGCAAACTCAGAATTGCCTGCAAGACACATCGGATTTCCGTGCGGGCGAGCCTCGGTCTGGCGGCCTATAGCGGCGAAACGCAGATCGAGCATCTGATCGACCGGGCCGACCGCGCCATGTATGCCGACAAGAAAAATGGCGGCCGCGCTGCGCGCCTGACGACACTCGGCTGACCGCTCACACCAGCGCCGTGCCTTTCGGTTGCTGCTGCGTGATGCAGTGGATCGAGCCGCCCCCAGCCGCTATTTCAAGCGCTGGCACCCCGACTATCTTCCGATCGGCAAAAACCTCGGCCATTATCGCCGCGGCAATATCGTCGTTCGGATCGTCATAGACCGGCATGATGACCGCGCCGTTCGCAATGTAGGAATTCACGTAAGACGTGCAGAGACGCCTGCCGTCCGGCCGGCGAAACTGACGGCGGGGCTGCGGAATTTCGATTACCTCGAGCCGGCGCCCTCTCGCGTCCCGCGCCTCCGTCAGCCTCCGCCGGTTGTCCTGCATGCGGACGTAATTCGGATCGTCCCTGTCCTGCGGCATGTGCAGGAGCACGCGCCCCTCCGCCACGAAAGAAGCGATCATGTCGACGTGGCCGCTCGTCTCGTCATCCTCCAGCCCGCGGTCGAGCCAGACGATGCGCGCAACGCCAAGCGTGAGAGCAAGCGCCTCCTCGATTTGTTGCCGCGTCATCCCCGGATTGCGATTGTCGTTCAGCAGGCATTCCTCGGTCGTGATGAGCGTTCCATAGCCATCGACAGAAATGGATCCGCCTTCGAGCACCATATTGTTCGAATAATTCCGCATGCCGAGCCTGCCGAGGATAAGTCCGGCAACGGCCGCATCGTTTTCATAACCGTGATACGCATTCCCCCACGCGTTGAAGCGCCATTGCGATCCCGCAACATGACCTCTTCCGTCGGCGAGAAAGATAGGCCCGGAATCCCGGCACCAGCTATCGTCGATCGGCAGAGGCACGATCTCGATGTCGCGGCCGCAAGCGAGACGGGCCTGCGCTTCGTCTTCCGGCCGGCAGACCATGCTCACCGGTTCGTACGCCGCAATCGCACGCGCGACGCCGGCGTATGCGGCATAGGCCCGTGGCAGGCGCTCGCCCCAAACTTCCGCCCTGCTCGGCCACTGCATCCAGCAGCGTTCATGCGGTTCCCATTCCGCCGGCATGAACAAGCCGTCATCCGCCGGCATCCGCCGCTCGCTCATGATTGCTTTCCCGCTCTTTCGTCACCCCGAATTAAGCGTTAGGTATAGCTCGCCAGCACGGCGCGGCAACCGCAGGAAAGGGATAAATCGTTATGGCCGGAAAGATAGACGCTCGTCTGAAGGAAATAGGCATCGAATTACCCTCCCCGTCCCAACCCGCTGGCACCTACGTTCCTTATGTCCTCAGCGGCAATCTCGTTTTCATCTCCGGCCAGGGGCCTGCGGGGCCGAACGGTCTTGAGTTCATTGGCAAAATAGGCCGGGAGCAGGATGTCGAGGCTGGCAAGGCGGCGGCGCGCCTGACAATGATCAACGTCCTCGCCCAGCTGAAGGCAGCCTGTGGCGGCGACCTCGACCGCGTTAAGCGCTGCGTGAAACTTCTCGGCTTCGTGAACGCCACCCCGGACTTCGACCAGCAACCTGCCGTCATAAATGGCGGCTCCGATCTGCTCGTTGAAATTTTCGGCGAGGCTGGCCGCCATGCCCGTTCCGCCGTTGCCGCCGCTTCGCTGCCCTTCCAGATGACGGTCGAGATCGAGGCAATTTTCGAGATCGCCTAGGCAGCGCCGGTTCAATAGGATCGGGACATGGGCGACAGCGAAGCAGCCATCATCCGGGTCGTGGACAATCTCTCAGGCGTCGACAGCGCAAGCTGGGACGCCTGCGCCAATCCGCATGGCGAACCGGCAAATCCGTTTGTCTCGCACAGATTCCTGAATGCGCTGGAGGAAAGCGGATCGGTAACCCACCGCACCGGCTGGCTGCCGCAGCATATTTTGCTGGAGGATGAAAGAGGACGGGTCGCGGGATCCATGCCCATGTACCTCAAGAACCACAGCCGGGGCGAATATGTCTTCGACCATGGCTGGGCAAACGCGTTCGAGAATGCAGGCGGACGCTACTACCCAAAACTACAATGCTCGGTTCCGTTCACACCCGCAACGGGTCCACGCCTCCTCACGCCGAACAGCCCCGCCCGCGAGGCCGTCGAGGACACGCTGATCGCCGGTGCGATCGAAGTCGGCAAGAGGATGGACGTATCGTCGCTTCACATCACTTTCCTGCCGGAACGGCAGTGGACGCGTCTCGGTTCTCGCGGTCTTCTTCAGCGAACGGATCAGCAATTTCATTGGCACAATCGCGGCTACGGGAGCTTCGACGATTTCCTGGCGGACCTCTCGTCACGAAAGCGCAAGATGATCCGCAAGGAACGCGAGCGGGCAACGGAAAACGGCGTTTCCGTCGAATGGGTAACAGGCCGCGACCTTACGGAGGATCATTGGGATGCGTTCTTCGCCTTCTACATGGACACGGGCGCCCGCAAATGGGGCTCACCCTATCTGACGCGGGAATTCTTCAGTCTCGTTGGCGAGCGCCTGCCTGAGGACACCCTGCTGGTGATGGCCCGGCGCGAAGGACGGCTGATCGCCGGTGCGCTGAATTTCATCGGTGGCGATGCCCTTTATGGCCGGAACTGGGGCGCCCTGGAACATCATCCCTTCCTGCATTTCGAGTGCTGCTATTATCAGGCCATCGAATTCGCCATCGAAAAGGGCTTGGCGCGTGTCGAGGCCGGCGCCCAAGGCGAACACAAACTTGCGCGCGGATACTTGCCGGCGCGCACCTACAGCGCACACTGGATCGCCAATTCATCTTTCCGGGAGGCAGTCGCCGAATATCTTTCGCGCGAACGCCAGTATGTCGACCGGGATATTGCGGCCCTTGGCGAATACGCGCCGTTCCGGCACGATACGACCGGCGAAGAACATCAGGAGGACGATTTCTGACCGTGGCCTACGATCACAACAATATCTTTGCGAAAATTCTTCGTGGCGAGGCGCCTTGCTTCAAGGTCTTTGAAGACGACATGACGCTTTCCTTCATGGACGTCATGCCGCAAGCGGAGGGGCACACGCTCGTCATTCCGAAATACCCTGCGGAGAACATCTTCGATCTCGACCCCGAATATGCGGCCGCCATGGCAAAGACCGTAAGGCGCATCGCTCCTGCCGTAAGAAAGGCGTTCGATGTTCCCGGCATTCTCATCGCGCAATTGAACGGATCGGCCGCCGGACAGACGGTCTTTCACATCCACACACACATCATTCCCCGGACAGACGGCATCGATCTCAAATTCCATGCCCGCGAAATGGCCGATTTCAAACAGCTCGAAAAACACGCCGGGATGGTGAAGGCTGTACTCCAGTAGAAAACGGAGAACACCGATGGTCTTGCTGCCGGGCGGAGGCAAAGGCGGCAATTTCATCCAAGGGGAGAAACGAATGAAAATCCTGAAGCACGCGGCTGCCATAGCGGTCGTTCTGATGGGCGTGGCTGCCTGTTCGGACAGTGACGAGTATGTTCAGGAGGCTGTCACTGGCCCCTCGCCCTTTCACGGAATTCACGGCATCACCGTGACGAAGGACGGAAAAATTCTCGCTGGCAGCGTGGTCGGGCGCGCCATCTATGAGGTTGACCCCAAGCGCGGCACCGCCAGTATTTACGAAGGCCCGCCGGTCGGTATGGCCGACGATCTTGAAGAAGGTCCGGACGGAACCCTCGCATGGACTGCCTTCCTCGATGGCAAGGTCTATGCACGCAAGCCCGGCGGAGCGCTGCTCACACTCGCCGATGGCCTGCCCGGCCTCAATTCCCTTGCATGGACGGAAGACGGGCGCTTGTTTGCAACACAGGTCTTTCTTGGCGATGCGCTCTACGAGCTCGACCCTTCGGGAGAAAACCCGCCACGCAAGATCATGGCAGGCATGGGCGGCCTCAACGGCTTCGATTTCGGTCCCGACGGCAAGCTCTACGGACCGCTCTGGTTCAAGAAGCAGATCGCCCGTGTCGATGTCGACACCGGCACGCTCGAAGTCGTGGCAGAGGGCTTCGCGACGCCTGCCGCTGTCAACTTCAACTCGAAAGGCGAGCTTTACGTCGTCGATACGGAAGCCGGGCGCGTTTACCGCGTCGACACAGCCACCGGAGAGAAGACGCTTGTCGCTGAAGTTGCACCGGCAATCGACAATCTTGCCTTCGACAACGACGACAACCTCTTCATAACCAACATGGCCGACAACGCCGTCATCGCGGTGGACACGGAAAGCGGCGCGACCACACCGATCGTCTCCGGTCCACTCGCAGTGGTTGGCGATATTGCGATTGACGACAACGGCGATATCTACGTTGCCGATCTCTTCGCGCTTCGCAAGGTGAGCCCGCCGGACGGTTCTGTCAGCGAATTGGCACGTGTCTGGTCTTCCAATATCGACTATCCGCTGAGTATCTCCGTGTCGAACGGGCACATCGCCGTAGCTGCTCTGACGGCTGGTGCCGTTCAGGTATTCGACGCGGCGTCCGGCGTATCCTTCCAGCCACATCACGGCTTCACGACGCCCGCAGACGCCATCGTGCTCGCCAACGGCAGCGTCGTCGTTTCCGAATATGCTCGCGGCGCCCTGGTTCGTGTCGCTGCAAACGATTGGGACAATCGCACGGATATCGCGACAGGCCTTGAGGGCCCATCCATGTTGAAGCTTGCCGGGGATGGCGCGCTTTATGTCAGTGAAAATGCCGGAGGCAGGATTTCGCGCGTGAACGTCGAAACGGGCGAGAGAAGCGTCGTCGCCGATAATCTCTCCGCTCCAGAAGGCTTCGACATTGGGTCCGATGGCCGCTTTGTGGTCGCCGAAGTCGGCGCAAAACGGATCGTTGCCATCGACATCAAGAGCGGCGAAAGGGAAATTATCAAGGAAAACCTCCCCATCGGTTTCGAAGCACCCGAGAATGTACCACCGCTCTACATTCCCACGGGCGTAGCAGTCGCCGCAAATGGCGACATCTACTACTCATCCGACATAGACGTCCGCATCTACCGGCTAAGAAAAAACTGACCGGTTGCGAATGGACGTCAAAGGCCGCCAGCACGCAGTGCCGGCGGCCTCTCCATTCTTACATATGGAAAACGACGAGCTTGTTGCCGTCGAGGTCGCGGAAATATCCGCCATAGAAAGTTCCACCCCGGAGACCCGGCGCGCCTTCGTCCGTACCGCCAAGGCTCAGTGCCTTTGCATGCACCTTGTTCACGGTCTCCTGTGAATCGGCCGCAAGTGCGATCATCGTTCCGTTGCCGAAAGTAGCCTTGTTGCCATCATGAGGCTTCGTAACGGCAAGCATCGGACCCTTACCGTCGCTCCAGCCGACGAACCGGCCAGGATCGGTCATTGCCTGCTTTGCACCGAAAAGGGAAAGAAGGTCTTCGTAGAATTTGGTGGCCCGGTCGAGATCGTTCGTGCCGAGCATAATGTAGCCGATCATGGATCGCCTCCCTTTGTGTTTTATCCCCGTTAGCTAATCCAAAAACCGGCGGCCACGAAATCAAACTTTCGTGGCTGCCGGTTCATCTCTCAAAGCCGGTTCGCCGTTTTTGAACTACTCGACCAGCAACGGCACTTTTGGAACCGTACCGCCGCCCGAGCCGCCCGAGCCGTCGCGCGGCTTGCGCACCTTCGGCTTCTTCGGGCCGCTGCCGCTCGGGCTACGCGGTTGCGCGGGCTCTATGTCGAAGGAAGGGGCATCCTCCGCAACGCCGACGCGCACGTGCCCGCCCTTGACGAGCCTGCCGAAGAGAACTTCATCCGCCAACGGCTTCTTGATGTTCTCCTGGATCACCCGCGCCAGCGGCCGGGCGCCCATCTGCTCGTCGTACCCACGCTCGGCGAGCCATCTGGCGGCTTCCGGCGTGAGTTCGATCGTGACGTGACGATCGGCCAGTTGCGCCTCGAGCTGGAGCACGAACTTTTCGACGACCTGCGCAATGACCTGCTCCGGCAGGTGACCGAACTGGATCACTGCATCGAGACGGTTGCGAAATTCCGGTGTGAAGAGCCGCTTGATCGCATCTTCATCGTCGCCCACCCGCTTTTTCTGCGAGAATCCAATGGTCGGCCTCGCCATATCCGCAGCGCCGGCGTTGGTGGTCATGATGAGAACCACATTGCGGAAGTCGATCTTCTTGCCGTTGTGATCCGTCAGCTTCCCGTGATCCATCACCTGCAACAGGATGTTGAAGAGATCCGGATGCGCCTTCTCGATCTCATCGAGAAGCAGAACGCAATGCGGATGCTGATCGACGCCATCCGTCAGCAGGCCACCCTGGTCGAAACCCACATAGCCGGGCGGCGCACCGATGAGACGCGACACCGTGTGGCGCTCCATGTACTCCGACATATCGAAGCGAAGCATCTCCACGCCGAGGACCGCAGCAAGTTGACGCGCAACCTCCGTCTTGCCGACGCCTGTCGGACCGGAAAAGAGATAACAGCCAATTGGCTTCTCGGCTTCGCGAAGGCCCGCCCGGGCGAGCTTGATGGAGGCCGCAAGCGCATCGATGGCCGCATCCTGACCGAAAACGACCCGTTTGAGTTCGGTGTCCAGATCCTTGAGCTTCTCGGTATCGCTCTTCGAGACCGATTTCGGCGGGATGCGCGCCATGGTGGCGATCACAGCCTCGATCTCGGCAACGCCGATCGTCTTCTTGCGGCGAGATTCGGCGAGAAGCATCTGCGAAGCGCCGGCTTCGTCGATCACATCGATCGCCTTGTCCGGCAGCTTCCGGTCGTGCATGTACTTCGCGGAGAGGTCCACCGCCGCCTTTACTGCATCGTTGGTATAGCGAACCTTGTGAAAATCCTCGAAATAGGGCTTCAGCCCCTTGAGTATCTTGATCGAGTCGGGAATCGACGGCTCGGCAACGTCGATCTTCTGGAACCGTCGGACGAGCGCCCGATCCTTTTCGAAGTGCTGCCGGTATTCCTTGTACGTTGTAGACCCGATGCAACGTACCGCCCCGCTCGCAAGGGCGGGTTTCAGAAGATTCGATGCGTCCATCGCCCCGCCGCTCGTCGCGCCGGCGCCAATCACCGTGTGGATTTCATCGATGAACATGATCGCGCCAGGATAGGCTTCGATCTCCTTGATGACAGCCTTGATGCGTTCCTCGAAGTCGCCGCGATAGCGCGTGCCCGCCAGCAGAGTGCCCATGTCGAGCGAGAAGATCGTCGCATCATGGAGGACTTCCGGCACCTCGCCTTTCACGATGCGGCGCGCAAGTCCTTCCGCGATGGCCGTCTTGCCGACGCCCGGATCGCCCACGAAGAGAGGATTGTTCTTGGACCGGCGGCACAGAATCTGGATCGTGCGCTCCACTTCGCGCTCGCGACCGATCAACGGGTCGATTTTCCCCTGCTTCGCCTTTTCGTTGAGGTTTACGCAATAATTGTCGAGCGCTTCCGTCGTCGTGCGTTCCTTGCGACCGCCACGCTCTCCGGCTTCCGCCTCTTCCGGCGCACCGCGCACAGGCCGCGCCTCGCTCATGTCGCCACGCTTCGCGATGCCGTGACTGATGTAATTCACGGCGTCGTAGCGCGTCATGTCCTGCTCCTGCAGGAAATATGCGGCATGGCTCTCGCGCTCGGCAAACATGGCGACGAGAACGTTGGCACCCGTCACTTCCTCCCGGCCGGAGGACTGAACATGGATGACGGCGCGTTGAATGACGCGCTGGAACCCGGCCGTTGGCTTCGAGTCCTCTCCGTTCTCGACGACGAGGCTCGAAAGTTCGTTATCGACATAGTTCGTAAGCTGCTGCCGCAGCAGGTCCATGTCGACATTGCACGCGCGCATCACTGCGGCGGCGTCTGAATCGTCCATCAGGGAAAGCAGCAGGTGTTCCAGAGTCGCGTATTCGTGGTTGCGCTCATTGGCGAGCGCCAAAGCACGATGAAGCCCCTCCTCCAGATTTCGTGAAAACGTCGGCACTCCGAACCTTCCCTTCTGCTGAACTTGGGTACAGCCTGAACGCGCAAATACGAACGATCACTCTCTCTCCATCGTACATTGCAGCGGGTGCTGGTTCTGGCGCGCGAAATCCATCACCTGCGTCACCTTCGTCTCCGCCACTTCATACGTATAGAGGCCGCAGATCCCCACGCCATGCTGATGAACATGGAGCATGATCACCGTTGCCTCCTCCCGCCCTTTGCTGAAAAAGCGTTCCAGCACATGAACGACGAATTCCATCGGTGTGTAATCGTCGTTGAGCAGCAACACCTTGTAGAGCGAGGGCTTTTTGGTCTTCGGCTTCGTCCTCGTGATGACACCGGTACCTTCGCCTCCGTCATCATCGCCGCGCCGCCTGTCGTCAGACATACCCCGTTCCTGCCGAAATCTTGTCTGCCGCAGGACCTGACCTGCCGACAGCCACTCTAAATCTTCCAACTCTTTGATAGATAGTCGAACATAGCGAAAATCAAAGCCCGATCTTGATCGTAGACGGATTCGCCATCGGCGCGACCTGTGTCGTGCGGCACCTCTGTCCCGGGGCACCTCTCCCGGCTCTGCCTGCCAATTCATTCACGGCCTGGAACGCCGTTTCCGGCGCCCCCCCTCCGAAGCGCCTCGTCATGCGCCGCGGGGTAAGGTTCATGGCCGACACCGGGCGCCCAGCCAAATGTGGGTTAACGAACTATTAACTCTGTTAATAAATTGGTAACACACACCCCCTATCGTCAGCCCTGACCGCTAAGAGCACAAGATACTTGGGATTTTGACGATTTTTCATACCGAAGGTCTTCGCAAACTGTGGTTCTGCCGCTACAGTTTCCAGGGATTTGGTTCATGGCACGCACAGGCAGGGCGTGTCGCTAGAGGGGTTCAAGTCATATGCAAGGGCCTGCGCTCACGAGTACTGCGCGCAAATCCTCGGACCGGGCGAGCATGGCTGTTCGCCTGCTGACGGCGAGCGTGTTGATCGCCTTTGCTTGGGCTCTGGCATTTCCCGTCCATGCGGCAACACCCAAATCGGCAGCGCTTGTGATAGATGCCCATACTGGCGCCGTCCTTTATTCCCGTAATGCCGACGAGCTTCGTTATCCGGCCTCCCTCACCAAGGTGATGACCCTCTACCTCCTGTTCGAGGGGTTGGAGACCAACAAGTTCACGTTGAAATCACGGATTGCCATGACGCAGCGTGGCGCGGGCATGCCTCCGTCGAGGCTCGGGCTCCGCCCCGGCGAAACCATCAGCGTCGAGGACACAATCCTCGCTCTCGTCACACGCTCGGCTAACGACGTGGCCTCGGCGACGGGTGCCTTCCTCGCGGGCACGGAAGACGATTTCGCGGTCATGATGACGAAAAAGGCGCGGGAGCTTGGCATGTCTCGCACGACCTACAAGAACGCGTCCGGTCTGCCGAACAATGCCCAGAAGACGACCGCACGCGATCAGGCAACGCTTGCAAAGCGTATTCGCGAAGATTTCCCGCAATACTACCACTACTTCAGCACGGAATACTTCGTCTGGGGCAAGTCTCGTATTGGCAATCACAACCGCCTGTTAGGGAAGTACGAAGGTACTACAGGCCTCAAGACCGGCTACACCAACGCCTCCGGCTTCAACCTCACGGCCACAGTGGAGCGCGACGACAAATTTCTGATCGGCGTCGTCATGGGCGGCAAGAAGGCGAAAATTCGCGATGCCCATATGATTGACATCCTCGACCGCGCCTTCCCCCGAGCGGTGGCGATGAAGGACGGCAACACCCGGTTTGCTGCGCTCGCACCGGCTCCGAAGCCGATCGTTCGGCCTGCCGGCCTTGTGGCGGACGAGGATCGCTCCGAGCTGTTCCAACTCGCATCCGCTATCGAGGATGACCGCGATCCGGATGAAGAGACCTACGCCCAAGGTGCCACAAGCATTGAGATACCGGAGCCCGTCGAAATAGCCGCATTGCCTGTCACCGGGCCCGACCGGCCTGGTGAACCGGACGCCCTCGCCAACACAGCCCCCGTGGACAGCGTGACGGCCTATGCCGTAGCGGCATTCCACAAGGCCGAAGGCCCCGTGCGCATGGCGGGCCGCGAAATCGGTAATTTCCTGGTCGCTCCGGCGAATGCGGCGATCAACCCGGATGCCGCCGCGAACCCCCTGCTCCGCACTGCCGCCAACGATCCGGCACGTCGGGAACCCCAGGCTGCGCAGACATGGCGCGAGGGCGACCCGCTAATCCCGGAGAACACATGGATCATTCAGATCGGCGCCTATGCCGAGCAGTCGGACGCTGTAGACAGCATCCGCAAGGCCATGCGCGCCGCACCGTCGGAACTTGGTGACGCCGTACCCGTCACGGTCCCCGTCAAGACGGCTGACAACCGCACGCTCTACCGCTCGCGCTTCGGCGGTTTCGACGGCGAAAAGGCGGCACGTAACGCTTGCGGTCGCCTCGCCCGCGAGGCGATCCAGTGCATCCCGATCCCGCCTTCGAATTGGGCCATGCCCGAGCCAGCCGAGAGCAAGGAAAAGCGTCGCGGCTAGCGACTGCAATCAGGCGCCCGCTCCTGGCAGCACAGGGAGAGCGAGTGCTTCCGTGAGCGCCCGGACTTCTGCACGCGCGGCAACGTGAGACATCGACATCTGCGCGTCGACCCCCTCCTCCCTGAGATCGAGCAGCGTAAGCCCGGAAGGAAACATTTCGCGGAAGATGACGCGTTCGCCGAAGCCCGGCCCGCAACGGAACCCGATCCGCTGGGCAAGCGCATCGAGCACGGCCTCGACCCGTCTTTTGTTCTTCGCATCGACATGGGAAAGCCGGTTGCGAATGACGATCCAGTCGATCTCACCTCCGTCGGAGACAGCTCTTCTCTTGCGGCACTCCCACACCATCTCGCTGTAAACGCTCGGCCCCTTGACCCTGTAGGTCTGCGGATCGACGCGCCCCAGCAGGTCGAAATCCACGAAACTGTCGTTCATCGGTGTGATGAGAGTATCCGCTCTCGCATGACCGAGCCGTGACAGATTGTTGTCGCTGCCAGGGCAGTCGATCACAAGGAAGTCATTGGTGTCCGAAAGGCGCGCCACTGTCTCGGTTAGTTCCGCCTCCTCGGCAGCGCTCGCTTCCGCCACCGTTCCGAGCGACGAGCGCATGATGACTGCATGATCAGGCATGACCAGATTGACGTTCGCAGCGTCCGCCCAGATACGCCTGTTCTCGACATATCGCGTCAGTGATCTCTGACGGCCGTCGAGATCGATCGACCCGACGCGATAGCCCGCATGCAGCAGGTGCGCGATGACGTGCATGGCGGTCGTCGTCTTTCCCGAACCGCCCTTTTCATTGCCGAGTACAATTACATGAGCGGACCCTTTCGCCCGCAACTCGCCTGTCATAGCCCCGCCCGATCTCAAAGCCTTCGGCACCACGGCCGAATCGCGCGGAGTTTGGGTGCTTGCGGAGGGAGCGTCAACCGTAGCACCCCGGCAAGTCCCCCCCCCCTTTCACCACCCCCCTTGCGGCCTCCCCCGTCTCTGCGGCTACACTTGCCACAAGTCCGTGGGCGGAAGCCGCCCTTCACCTTCTTGGCATCAACTTCCAGGATTCTTTCGAATGAATGGCATGCTCACCCTCGACCAGCTTTCCGACCTGGTTTCATCCGGCGAAATCGACACCGTCGTCATGGCAATGCCGGATATGCAGGGGCGGCTGGTCGGAAAGAGGATGGCTGCCCCTTTCTTTCTCGACACGGGCATCCACGCGACCCACGCCTGTAACTATCTCCTCACGGTCGACACCGACATGGAGCCAGTCCCGGGCTACAAGGCCGCGAGCTGGGCTCAAGGCTATGGCGACTTCGCGCTGAAGCCCGATCTGTCCACACTGCGCCGCGTTCCCTGGCTACCCGGTACCGCCATCGTGATCTGCGATACCGTTGACCATCATGGAGAGGACGTCCCTCACGCGCCGCGCTCCATCCTCAAGAAGCAATTGAAGCGCCTCGCCGCCATGAAAATGAAGGCCTTCATGGCATCGGAGCTTGAGTTCTATCTTTTCGACGAAACTTATGAAGGAGCGCACGAAAAGCGATACAGGGACCTCAAGACTCCGAACTGGTACGTCGAGGACTACCACGTCTTCGCCACCACCAAGGAAGAAGGCATCATGCGGGCAATCCGCACAGGCCTTGAGGGCGCTGGCATTCCTGTCGAAAATTCCAAGGGCGAATGGGGCCCCGGACAGGAGGAAATCAATGTCCGTTATGCCGAAGCGCTGGAGATGGCCGACCGCCACACGCTTCTCAAGAACGGCATCAAGGAAATTGCATGGCTGCACGGCAAGGCTGTGACTTTCATGGCGAAGTGGAATTACGAGCAGGCTGGGTCTTCCTGTCATATCCATATGTCGCTCTGGGACGAGAAAGCAAAGGATGCGCACTTCTTCGACGAGAAGGCAGAGCTCTATGGCATGTCCGAACTCTGCCAGAGCTTCCTCGCCGGTCAGTTGCGCCACGCGCATGAAATGACCTACTTCCTCGCGCCTGTCGTGAACTCCTACAAGCGCTTCGTGACTGGCTCATTCGCGCCGACGAATGTTGTCTGGTCAAACGACAATCGCACGGCCGGCTTTCGGATGTGCGGCCAGGGAAAGAGCCTGCGTATCGAGTGCCGCGTCGGTGGCGCCGACCTGAACCCCTATCTGGCCTATGCCGCCCTTCTCGCCACCGGCCTTCGGGGCGTAGAGCAGAAGCTGAAACTCGAACCTGAATTTACGGGTGATGCCTATGGCGGCGCGGGTACCTCATCCCTCCCAAAGAGCCTACGTGACGCACTTACGGCGCTTGAAAAATCGGATACGCTCCGCGCTGCCCTCGGCGACGACGTCGTCGAACACTATCTCCATACCGGGCGGTGGGAGCAGATGGAATACGAACGCCGTGTCACGGACTGGGAATTGATGAGAGGCTTCGAAAGAGGATGAGCGACACCCTGAAAGTCATATCGCCGGTCGACGGGAGCGTTTACGCGGAGCGCCCCCTGGCAACATGGGCAGAGATCGACGGTGCATTGTCCGCTGCGAAAGCGGCCCACGCTGCATGGAAATATGTTCCTGTCGCGGAGCGCGCCGCGCTTTGCTTGCGCTTTGTCGAAACCTTTCTCGCCATGAAGGATGAGATCGTGCCGGAGCTCGCCTGGCAGATGGGAAGGCCCATCGCTTTCGGCGCCGGTGAAATGAGGGGCTTCGAGGAACGCGCGCGCTACATGATCGCGATTGCCGGCGATGCGCTCGCCGATGTCGATGCGGGCCCCAAGGAAGGCTTCCGCCGCTGGGTAAGGCGCGAGCCTGTCGGCACGGTGCTTGTCGTCGCAGCGTGGAACTACCCCTATCTGATCGCCGTCAACTCTGTCGTACCGGCAATCATGGCTGGCAACACGGTGATCCTGAAGCATTCGGGCCAGACCCCGCTTTGCGCCGAGCGCTTTGCAACCGCCTTTGCCAAGGCGGGCGCGCCGGACGGGCTCTTCCAGGCCGTGCATATGAGCCACGAAATGACGGAGCGCGCGATTGCCGACCCCCGCACCGACCAGGTGATGTTCACCGGTTCCGTCGCGGGCGGACATGCAGTCGTCAAGGCAGCATCGGGCAGGTTCATCAATGTTGGCCTCGAACTTGGCGGCAAGGACCCCGCCTATGTACGCGCCGACGCCAATCTTCCCTTCGCCGTCGAGAATCTCGTGGACGGCGCCTACTTCAACTCCGGCCAATCGTGCTGCGGCAAGGAACGCCTCTATGTTCATGCCGACGTCTATGACGATTTCGTGGAGGGCTTCGTCGAACTCACGAAGAAATACAAACTCGGCAGCCCACTCGATCCCGACACGACGATCGGCCCGATGGTGCGCGCCTCCGCCGCAACTTTCGTGCGCGGCCAGATCGAACAGGCAAAACGCGCCGGTGCCCGGGCATTGATCGGAGAGGCCCGGTTCCCCGCCTCCAGGGCAGGCACGCCCTATCTGGGCCCGGAAGTCCTAGTCGACGTGAACCATCAGATGGACGTGATGCGCGAAGAAACCTTCGGACCCGTCATCGGCATCATGAAAGTCACCTCCGATGAGGAGGCAATTGAACTGATGAACGACAGTCCTTATGGATTAACGGCGTCCGTCTGGACGGAAGACGAAGATGCCGGGGAAAAGATCGGCGGACAGATCGACACCGGCACATTCTTCCTCAACCGCTGCGACTATCTCGATCCCGCCCTCGCCTGGACGGGCGTGAAGGACACCGGACGAGGCGCCACCCTTTCGCGCGTCGGCTATGAATTCGTCACCCGCCCGAAGAGCTATCACCTGAGAACGAAAACAAAATGATCGACACCTATCCGAGCCTGAACGGCAACTGGAACTTCCCGACGAAGATGCGCTTCGGACCGGGGCGCATTTCGGAACTTGCGGAAGCCTGCTCGGTAGCGGGGATAAATCGTCCGCTCCTCGTAACCGATCCTGGCCTGAAGCCGCTCCCGATGATCGCCGAGGCGCTTGCCTTGCTCGAAAAGAACGGCATCCCGCCTGCGCTCTTCACCGATGTGCATCCGAACCCGGTGGGGTCGGACGTGGAAGCCGGCCTCAAGGTCTTCCGGAACGGAAAGCACGACGGCGTCATCGTCGTCGGCGGCGGCAGCGCGATGGACGCAGGCAAGGCCATCGCCTTCATGTCGGGACAGACCCGGCCCATGTGGGACTACGAGGACCGTGAGGACTGGTGGACGCGCGCGGACCCGAAAGGCATCGCCCCGGTGATCGCCGTGCCGACAACTGCCGGGACGGGCTCCGAGGTCGGTCGTGCCGCGGTCATCACGGATGAAAGCGATCACACGAAGAAGATCATCTTCCATCCGAAGATGATGCCCGTCGATGTTATCTGCGACCCGGAACTGACCACTGGCCTCCCGCCGCGCATCACGGCGGCGACGGGCATGGATGCCCTTTCGCACAATCTCGAAGCTTGGTGCTCGCCTTTCTGGCATCCGCTGGCGCAGGGCGTCGCCCTCGAAGGGATGCGGATCGTAAAGGACTGGCTGCCGGAAGCAACGAGGCGCGGCAGCAACGTCGAAGCGCGCGCCTTCATGCTGGCGGCCTCGTCCATGGGCGCAACGGCCTTTCAGAAGGGCCTTGGCTCCATGCACGCGATGAGCCATCCCTGTTCTTCGCTGCGCGGCACGCATCACGGTCTCACCAATGCGGTGGTGATGCCTTATGTGCTGGTTCACAACCAGGCGGCGGTCGAGGAAAAGCTGACCGCGGCGGCACGTTATCTCGACCTCAAGAAGCAGAGCTTTTCGGGCTTCGTGGATTGGGTGCTGGCACTGCGTGAAGAAGTCGGCATTCCGAACACGCTGAAGGAAATCGGCATCGACCTCGACGTCATCCCGGAGGCGGCGCCCATGGCACTTGAAGACCCGTGCACCGGCGGCAATCCGCTCCCCATGAGCGTCGCCGATTACGAGACACTCTACGCCAAGGCTATTGAAGGGCGCCTGGCCTGACGCCGCCATAATTGAGTTCCTTCGCTCCGGGCGCTATCTTCCTGCCGGTTTTCAGGAGAGCGGCCGATGACACTCGACACCACAAGCTACAGGACTCCCGTCGCGCGCAGCGCCACCTGTCTCCGCGGGGCGGTTGCCACCTGGCGCAAGGATGGCCTGAGTGTCGCGCTTGTGCCGACCATGGGCGCTCTACATGAAGGGCATCTGTCGCTCGTCGAACTCGGCCGCACGAAAGCCGACCGCGTCGTCGTTTCGATTTTCGTGAACCCGACCCAGTTCGCGCCGAACGAGGATTTCTCGGCTTATCCCCGCACGGAAGCGGCCGATGCCGCAAGGCTTGAAGGCAAGGCCGACCTGATCTTCGCACCAGACGCTGCCGACATGTACCCCGAAGGCTTCTCGACCACGATCTCGCTCTCCGGCGTCACGGAGCCCCTCGAAGGCGCCTTTCGGCCGACGCATTTTGCGGGCGTTGCCACGGTCGTCGCCAAGCTGATCCTCCGCGCGATGCCGGACATCGCGATCTTCGGCGAGAAGGACTGGCAGCAGCTCATGGTCATCCGCCGCATGGTCGCAGACCTCGACATCCCCGTCGAAATCCTCGGCGGGCCAATCATGCGGGAAGCGGACGGTCTCGCCATGTCGTCGCGCAACGTCTATCTCTCGCCGGAAGAGCGGCAAGCGGCCGGTCAGTTGAATGTCATCCTGCGCGAGACGGCAGTGAGCGTCGCCAAGGGAATGCCGATCTCAGAGGCAACGGCCGAAGGATCGAAGCGCATCCTCGCGGTCGGCTTCGACAAACTCGACTATCTCGAGATCCGCGATGCCGCTTCCCTGGCCGCTTTTCCGGACAACAAGCCCGCAGGTCCCGCCCGCATCCTCGTTGCGGCAAAGATCGGCCGGACGCGCCTCATCGACAATATGCCGGTCTAGAGCAGCCCCAACTCTTCCAGCTCCCGGCGCATTTCCTCCGGCATATCGTCCCCGGCCTCGCCCTTTTTTACGTCTGCGGGCGCGTCCTTCGCCTCGAGGTAACGCCAACCCTGGAAAGGCCGCCGCTCCTGCCGCCGCGTCGGCACGATCTCGTTATCGAGCACAAGACGGCACCGGCCGATGCCTTCATTATCCGTGAAGGGCTCGATCCCGATGAGCTTCTGACGGCAGCGAATGACGCCCTTCATGACCCAGTAGAGCGATCCGCCTGCGAGAAGCTCGTCCGCACGCTTTGGCGCCATACGGGTCACATGCGCAAGCACCTGCGGCTGCTTGAGCTTCTTCTTCTCAGCAAGTCGCTCGGCCTGCCATTCTGCAAGATCCGAAATGTCGTCCGCACCGACACAGAGCTTGACGAGATGAAGCGTCAAACCTTGTTCTCCTCGAAGGTGACGAGCACCGCCCCCGCCTCGACCTGATCGCCCACGCCAACATGAACTTCGGCGACGACGGAATCGGCACCCGCCGCCAGCGTCTGCTCCATCTTCATCGCTTCCATGACCACGACGGCCGCCCCTTTCTTCACTTCGGCGCCAGGTTCGGCCAGAACCTGAACAATCTTGCCAGGCATCGGCGCCTTCAGCGCACCCGTATCTGCGTCGGACGCAACATCGACATCCATCGGATCGGCAATCTCAAACTCCGTCGACGTTCCCTCATGGATGAGGATAAATCCCGCGCCCTTGGAGACACAAGCTGCACTCAGACGAACGCCATCGACGGTCGCCGTCAGCGCGCCGTCGCCGCTCATGGCGGCGGAAGCGAGCATATCGTCGCCCTCCTCGCGCGCACCGGCAATGCGCCAGCCCTCTCCGTCCGGCATCACGGTGAGCATGACTTCCTCGCCGGCCACGAGAAATTTCAGCCGCTCGCTGCGGTGCCCGCCGGGAACCCAGCTATCGCTCGCCGACCAGGGCGAGAAAGGTTCATCGCCCTGCCGCTGCGAAGCTTCCGACTGCGCCTTCCGGCGGAGAAGATGCGCAGCGACGCCGAGCGCAAGGACGCGCGGCTCTGCCCCGCCCTTCGGGACGAGTTGATCGAGATGCCGGTCGATGAAGCCCGTATCGATATCCCCGGCCATGAAGGCTTCATGGCCCATCGTCGCGGCGAGAAAGGCGAGATTTGTCTTTGGGCCCGCGACCTCCATGCCGGACAAAAATCCCCGGAGCGTGCGAAGCGCGATCAGCCGTGTCTCGCCATGCGCGATGATCTTTCCGATCATTGGGTCGTAGAACATGCTCACCTCATCCCCTTCGCGCACGCCCATGTCGGTACGGACATGTGACATGTTTGACGGGAGACGAAGACGCAGCAATTTGCCCGTCGAGGGAAAGAATTTCTTCGCCGGGTCTTCTGCATAGAGGCGCACTTCGACCGCGTGGCCTTTCAGCGGTACCTTGTCCTGCACGAGCGGCAGATGCTCGCCCGCCGCGACACGAAGCTGCCACTCGACGAGATCGAGACCCGTGATCGCCTCCGTCACCGGATGCTCGACCTGAAGCCGCGTGTTCATTTCCATGAACCAGAAACCGTCCGGCTTGAGCCCGTCGGACGCATCCGCAATGAACTCGACCGTGCCCGCGCCGCGATAGCCGATAGCCTTCGCAGCCGCCACCGCCGCCGCGCCCATAGCCTTCCGCATTTCAGGCGGCATACCGGGTGCCGGCGCCTCCTCGATCACTTTCTGGTGGCGGCGCTGCAACGAGCAATCGCGCTCGTAGAGCGAGACCACCTGCTCGTGACCATCGGCAAAGACCTGGATTTCGATGTGGCGCGGCCTCGCCACATATTTTTCGACGAGCACGCGTTCGTCGCCAAAGGCTGAGCCTGCCTCGCGCTGCGCGCTCTTGAGTTCCTTGGCGAAGTCGGCGTGGTCGTCCACCCGGCGCATCCCTTTGCCGCCGCCGCCCGCTACCGCCTTGATGAGCACGGGGTAGCCGATCCGCTCCGCCTGTTGGCCGAGGAATTCCGCGTCCTGGTTATCCCCGTGATAGCCGGGAACAACCGGTACACTGGCCTTCTCCATGAGCGCCTTGGCGGCGTCCTTGAGCCCCATCGCGCGGATGGCGCTTGCAGGCGGCCCGACGAAAATGAGCCCGGCCTTCTCGCAAGCTTCTGCAAAGCCCGCATTTTCGGAGAGGAAGCCATAGCCCGGATGCACAGCATCCGCACCGGCGCGCGCGCAGGCATCGAGAATGGCATCGATGCGGAGATAGCTTTCGGCAGCCGGCGCCGGCCCGATCCGGTAAGCCTCGTCCGCCTCCGAAACGTGATAGGCGTTTGCGTCGGCATCGGAATAGACGGCAATGGTCTTGAGGCCCATGCGCCGAGCCGTGCGGATGATCCGGACCGCGATCTCGCCGCGATTGGCGATGAGAAGAGTCTTGAACATTTATCCTCTCCTCACATCCGGAAGACGCCAAAGGGCGTCTCCGGTATCGGCGCATTGAGGGTGGCTGAGAAAGCGAGCGCAAGAACGCGCCGCGTCTCCGAAGGAGCGACGATGCCATCGTCCCAGAGCCGCGCGGTCGCGAAATAGGGGTGCCCCTCCTCGTCATATTTCGCGCGGATCGGTGCCTTGAAAGCATCCGCTTCTTCCTGCGTCCATTTCTCCGCATCGCGATGCACCGTCGCAAGCACGCTGGCCGCCTGCTCGCCGCCCATAACGGATATCCGCGCATTGGGCCAGGTGAAGAGAAAACGGGGGCCGTAGGCGCGCCCGCACATGCCGTAATTGCCCGCGCCATAGGAACCGCCGATGATGAGCGTGACCTTCGGCACATTGGCCGACGCCACCGCCGTCACCAGCTTTGCGCCGTCCTTGGCGATGCCGCCCGTCTCATATTCGCGGCCCACCATGAAACCTGCAATGTTCTGGAGAAAGAGAAGCGGCACCTTGCGTTGACAACAAAGCTCGATGAAATGAGCGCCTTTCAGCGCCGACTCCGAGAAAAGGATGCCGTTATTCGCGATAATGCCGACCGGCAGCCCGTGGATATGTGCGAAGCCACAGACGAGCGTGGTGCCGTAGAGCTTCTTGAACTCGTCGAAGTCGGATCCGTCCACCAGCCGCGCGATAACCTCGCGCACGTCGTACTGGATCGAAAGCGAATGCGGCACAACGCCGTCGAGCTCCGCCATGTCGTAGAGCGGCTCGCGCGGTTCGGCGAGCGGAATGGCGATGGATTTTTTCCGGTTGAGCGTGCCCGCAATCTGGCGCGCAATGGCAAGCGCATGCGCATCGTCCACGGCATAATGGTCGGTCACGCCCGACTTGCGGGAATGGACATCCGCGCCGCCGAGGTCTTCCGCCGTCACCACCTCGCCTGTCGCCGCTTTCACCAGCGGCGGCCCGCCAAGGAAAATCGTGCCCTGTTTACGCACGATCACCGTCTCGTCCGACATGGCCGGCACGTAGGCTCCGCCCGCCGTGCAGGACCCCATGACGACGGCAACCTGCGGAATACCTTTCGCCGACATGCGCGCCTGATTGTAGAAGATGCGGCCGAAATGCTCGCGGTCGGGGAAGATGTCCGCCTGGTTAGGCAGGTTCGCGCCACCCGAATCCACCAGATAGAAACAGGGCAGATTGTTCTCGAGCGCAATTTCCTGCGCACGGAGATGTTTCTTCACCGTGACCGGATAATAGGTACCGCCCTTGATCGTCGCATCGTTGCAGACGATGACGCATTCCTGCCCCGCGATGCGCCCTATGCCCGTGATGATGCCGGCAGCGTTGATCGCCTCGCCATACATGCCATGCGCGGCCATCGGGGATAATTCGAGGAAGGGCGTTCCCGGATCGATAAGTCCGTAGACGCGGTCGCGCGGCAGCATCTTGCCGCGCGAAACATGCCGCTCGCGCGAGCGTTCGTCGCCGCCAAGCGCCGCCCTCCCCCTCTCCTCGTTGAGCGCGGCGGTGAGCCGCCCCATCGCCTCCACATTCTGCTTGAAGCGGGCATCCCGCGTGTTGACGCTTGTTTTCAGAATCGCCACGGCATTCCATCCCGGACTGGATTTTTTATAAAAACGATCATACGTTCGTATCCTGGATCAGGCAAGGCCCGGGTCAGCCTTGAATTGAAGGATCGTCTATTGAGCAGAACGGCAGGTTCCTCAGGCAAAAAGACGCTGGCCGCCATCCGCGAGGCAGGGCTCGACCTTATTCACGAGCGTGGCTTCGAAGCGGTGAGCCTGCGACAGCTCGCAGCCCGGGTCAGCCTGCAGCCCGGCTCCCTCTACAACCATATCGAGACCAAGCAGGACCTCCTCTTCGATCTCATCCACAACCACATGGTGACGCTGCTTCAGAGCGTGGACGCCGCGCTCGATGGCATCGAGGATCCGCTGGCGCAGCTTGAGGCCTTCATCGCCTTTCACCTCACCTATCACATCGAGCGCAAGCGCGAAGTCTTCATCGGCTCGTCCGAATTGCGCAGCCTCGACCCCAAAAACCGCAAGAAGATCGTCGCCTTGCGCCGCACCTACGAAGAACGGCTCTGCGACATCCTCGAACGCGGGGCGGCGAAACGCCTGTTCAAAATTGACGACATACCTGTCAGCGCATACGCCATCCTCGCAATGCTGACGGGCATTTGCACATGGTACGATGCAAAAGGCCGGATCGACCGGAAGACGCTCATCGACATTCACACGCGCCTCGTACTGCAGGGCGTGCTGAAGTAATCCCCGGGAGGACGCCATGTCCAACGAAGCAAGAACTTTCCTCAACCGCTGGTACGAGTTTGTCGAAAACCACGACCCCGTGCGCCTCGATGCGCTGGTCGCGGAAGATGCGATGATTTCCTCGCCCGCCTTCTTCACGCCAAAGGCGTCGAAGCCCTATGTGATAGCGATCCTGACGGCGGTGATGCAGGGTTTCGAGGATTTCACCTACACCAAGGAATGGGTCGACGGTCAGGACATCATTCTCGAGTTCACCGCATGCATCGGCGACAAGAAACTCAAGGGCATCGACCGCATCACGGTGAACGAGGCCGGTGAGATCGCGCATATCGAAGTGCTGATCCGCCCGCTGAACGGCCTCATCGCGCTTGCCGAACATGTCAGGGCCACGCTCGGCCAGGCTGCCGCCTGAGCTAGTTCAGCCTCTCTATCGCAACCGCCGTCGCCTCGCCGCCCCCGATGCAGAGCGAGGCGACGCCGCGCTTCGTATCCGTCTGCTTCAACGCGTTGAGCAGCGTGACGAGGATGCGCGCGCCGGATGCGCCAATCGGATGACCGAGGGCGCAGGCACCGCCATAAATATTCATGTTCTCATGGCTGAGGCCGAGATCGCGGATGGCCGCCATCGCGACCACGGCAAACGCCTCGTTGACTTCCCAGAGATCAATGTCGCTTGCCGACCAGCCGGTCTTTTCCATGAGCTTGGAGATGGCCCCGACCGGCGCGGTCGAAAACCAGGCTGGCGCCTGCGCATGCATGGTCTGGCCGCGGATGGCGGCGAGCGGCGCGAGGCCGCGACGCTCCGCTTCCGACAGTCGCATGAGGACGAGCGCCGCCGCACCATCGGAAATCGAACTCGAATTCGCCGCCGTCACGGAGCCGCCTGCCGCAAAGGCAGGCTTCAGTGTCGGAATCTTGGCGGGATCGGCCGTCAGCGGCTGCTCGTCGTTCACAACTTCGACGGCGCCCTTCCTCGTGACAACCTCGACCGGCACGATCTCGTGAGAGAAGGTGCCGTCTTCTACCGCCTTCTTCGCGCGGGCAAGCGATGTGAGCGCATAGGCGTCCTGCTGCTCACGGGTGAACTGGTAGTGCTTCGCCGTCTCCTCGGCATAGAAGCCCATCAGGCGGCCCTCGTAGGCATCTTCCAGCCCGTCGAGGAACATGTGGTCCTTCACCTCGCCGTGCCCGAGCCTCATGCCGCCACGCGCCTTTGGCAGCAGGTAGGGCGCGTTCGTCATGCTTTCGAGACCGCCGGCAATCACGACATCGCCGCGCCCAGCCGCCAACGCGTCCTGCGCCATCATCACGGCCTTCATGCCCGACCCGCACATCTTGTTGACGGTCGTGCAGGGCGTTCCCTCGTCGAGCCCGGCCCCAAGTGCCGCCTGTCGCGCTGGTGCCTGCCCGAGGCCGGCTGAAAGAACGCAGCCCATCAGCACCTCGTCCACCGCCGTCGGTGTGAGCCCCGCGCGCTCGACCGCCCCCTGAATGGCGATGGCGCCCAGTTCCGGCCCGGTCTTGCCCGCGAGCGCGCCCTGAAAGCCACCCATCGGCGTCCGGGCGGCACTGACGATGACGACCGGATCCTTTTCGCTGCCTTGTGCCATGTGTTCGTTTCCGCGCTAGAGTTAGCCCAACCGGCCGGGATTCGTGACGAAACCTAGCCTAGAAATACGGCGGGCCAAACAGGCCAGGCCATAGAAGGGGGAAAATCGGTGGAGAACTTCCTGCACGACCTGAGCTGGGTCCTGCCCTTACGCAGCGACGCGGCCACCATCGTCTTTAACGGCTTCACCTTTTTGGGATACACCCCCTTCTTCCTGATCTTCATGCCCATCGGATACTGGCTCTGGGATCGGACCCTTTTTTCCCGCCTCGCCGTCCTGATCGCGCTGACTGCGGTGGTGAATGCCTGGCTGAAAGACTTCTGGCAGGACGCCCGCCCCGACCCCGCCTTTCAACTCGACGCAGACCGCGTTGCGGAGTCATACGGCCTCCCCTCCGGTCACGCGCAAGTCGCGGTCGCCATGTGGCTCTGGCTGGCTTACGAAATGAAACGACCGTGGGCATGGGCCGCAGCGCTCGTTATTGCCGCCGGCGTCTGCTTCAGCCGCCTCTATCTCGGCGTGCACGATGTCGAGGACGTGCTCGCGGGCATCCTGCTCGGCTTCTTCACGCTCGCCATCTTTGCGGTGCTGGTACATGAGCGCGTCATCGCGCGCTGGCGCAAGCTGCCGGCCTGGATGGATTTCGTGGTCATCATCGTTGCAATCCCGGCACTCTGGCTGATCTGGCCCGAAGGCGAGGAGCCCACCGGCATTGCGGGCGTCCTGTTTTTGCTGCTCGGCTGGTTCGCAGGTGCCGCGCTCGACCGCAAGGCCGCGCCGGAAAAGCCCGCCCTCCCCGCCTGGTGGCTGCAGGTACTCATGGCCGTTGGCGGCATCGCCGGTCTCTTCGCGCTCCGGAAAGTGCTGATGCTCGGCGGCACGGCTGTGGGCCTGCCCGACACGATCACCGGCTACATTGCCATTGCGAGCATCGGTATCTACGCGACCTGGATCGCCCCGGCGGCCTTCCGTGCGTTGAAGCTGATGAGGCAGCCCTAGGCCATGTCGTAAGGCGGCGTCTTCTCGGCTTCTCCATCCCGGATGGAGAGCCAGGGAAGACAGCCGCTTTCCGTCAACGCGGGCTCTATCCGCGCGCGAGTTGCCTTGTCGAGCGCGGCGTAGGCCTGCTTCAGCCAGAGCAGCGTATGCGCTTGGTAGGGCCGCGCGATGGTCTTGAAACCATGCCCGCGGATTTCCGCCACCATCGGATGAAAATCCTTGCCGGCGAGATGCGCATCCACCGCCGCCTGCAGCATCGGAAGTGCCACCTCACCCGCCAGCCTCAACAGCCCCCTTGCACCGATGGAAAGCGGATCGCCGGCCGCGTTCCACTCGCCGTCGATGCCCGAGGCATCGTCCATGAGCTGCACCCATTGGAACAGGCGCACCGCCTTTGCCTTCATCAGGCTGGACGTCGTGGGATCGACTGCATACTGACTGAGCTGACCGTAGAGACCGAAATCCGCAATGGAAGGCCGCGAGCCGAACAGAAAGAGCTGCGTCGCCATATGGGCTTCCATGGCGTCCATCAGTTCTTCATAGGTCGATTGCAGCAACGGGCGGTTTTCCGCCGTGCCCCCCAGCAATTCGCGCAGATGCTCCTGCCGGGCAAGGAAAGCCTTCGCGGCTTCGCCGAGTTCCACCTCGGGTACAGCACCAAGCCAGCCCGCCATCTGACGGCGCGGACAGAAGACACGGTCCGCCGCCTCGTTCCAGCGGTAGTCGAACATCGGCAACGGCAGCCATTCGTCCGCCGCTTCCTCAATCACACGGGCAAGAAACGCCATTCCCGGATCGGCGGGGATTACCGAGTGCTCACCCGGATGCCGCTTTTCGAGTTCGTCGATAATCGGCGTCGAATCCGAATGATACGTACCATCGGGAAACTGGATGACGGGCACTTGCCGCTTGCCAGCGCCGGCGATTTCCGTCCCCTCGCCCAGCGAACCGCTACCGCGAAAGGCACCCAGCGGCACAATCCAGCGATGCGGCAGATGGCGATAGCGGAGGACGGCACGGACCTTATGCGAATAGGGAGAGCCGGGCCCGCCCAGCAGCCGGTAAACGTCAGACATCACGCTGTCTCATTGAAAAGTTCACGGCCGATCAGCATGCGGCGGATTTCGCTTGTTCCCGCCCCGATCTCGTAGAGCTTGGCGTCACGCAGGAGGCGTCCCGTCGGGTAATCGTTGATATATCCGTTGCCGCCGAGCGTCTGGATCGCCTCCAGCGCCATCCATGTCGCCTTTTCCGCGGCATAGAGGATCGCGCCGGCCGCATCCTTTCGCGTCGTTTGTCCCCGGTCGCAGGCTTTCGCGACGGCATAGACATAAGCCCGGCAGGCATTCATCGTCGAATACATGTCGGCGAGCTTGCCCTGCATGAGTTGGAACGTGCCAATCGGTTCGCCGAACTGCTTGCGCTCGTGAACGTAAGGCACGACCGCGTCCATGCAGGCCTGCATGATGCCGAGCGGGCCGGCGGCAAGCACCGCGCGTTCATAGTCGAGGCCGGACATCAACACGCGCACGCCCTCGTTCACCTTGCCGAGAACGTTATCCTCGGGGACTTCGCAATCCTCGAAAACGAGTTCGGCGGTGTTGGAGCCGCGCATGCCGAGCTTGTCGAGTTTCTGCGCGGCGTGAAAACCCTTCATGCCCTTCTCGATCAGGAAGGGTGTGATCCCCTTCGGACCGGCATTGGCATCGGTTCTCGCATAGACGATCAGCGTCTCCGCATCGGGGCCGTTGGTAATCCACATCTTGTTGCCGGTGAGCACATAGCGGTCGCCCTGCTTCTCCGCCTTGAGCCGCATCGACACGACGTCCGAACCGGAACCGGGCTCGGACATGGCAAGCGCACCGACATGCTCGCCGGACATGAGCTTGGGCAGATATTTCCGCTTCTGTGTGTCGGTGCCCCAGCGGCGAAGCTGGTTCACGCAAAGGTTGGAATGCGCCCCATAGGAAAGGCCGACGCTCGCCGAACCGCGGCTGATCTCTTCCATCGCAACGACATGTTCGAGGTAGCCAAGCCCCGTACCGCCATATTCTTCCTCGACCGTTATCCCCAGGAGACCGAGCTCACCGAGTTGCGGCCAGAGATCGCGCGGAAACTCGTTGCTGCGGTCGATCTCGGCGGCACGCGGCGCGATTTTGTCCGCCGTAAAGGCACGCACCGTGTCGCGGATCATGTCGGCGGTTTCGCCGAGATCGAAATCGAGCGAGGGGTAGTCGTTCGCAAGCATAGGCTTTCCCTTTATTGCCGGGCGCTTATGCCACGCCCTTGACGCAGTCGTCACCGCCCCGACCGGGGCAGCCGGACAGTCATTCGGTGGAATAGATATCCACGACGTCGGATTCTGTGAAAACGGTGTAGACGCCCGCCCCCGGGCTCCCGCCCACCACGACGAACTTGCCTTCCGCCGCTGCGGCGACGGCACCATGGCGCGGCGTCGGCATGGGCGCTCCCCGCTCCCAACGATTGCTTGCGAGGTCGAGGACAAAATGGTCGCCATAGGTGCGTGGCGGCACCCGCTGCTCTCCGCCCGTGACATGAACCTTGCCGTCCAGCACGGCCGCGACATGACCCGAGCGCGGCGCGGGCAAGGCCGGCCCGCTCGTCCATTTGCCGGTGGAGGGATCGAAGATGTCGATACGCGAAATCGCCGTCCCGTCCGAAAGACCGCCGATCGCGTAGATGCGGCCATCCACGGGAACATACGCAGCGGCAATGCGCGGCGCAGGCATGGCATCGCCCACCACGTCCCAGCTATCGGTGCCGGGATCGTAGGCCCAGACGCGCGAGGCGCCGCCGCCGCGCCCGCCCAGCGCATAGATCCGGCTGCCAACGGATACGAGGCCGTGTCCTGCTCTGCTGGAAGGCATCCCGGCAATGCTGAGCCATGTGCCGACACGCGGATCGTAGACCCAGCCATTGGCGGTATCCCCAGGCTCAACCTTGTCGGCGACGCCGGCTGGATCGTCGGGAGCCATGAAGCCCGGCCGTTGCGGTGCGGGAGCTTCATATCCACCCGAAACGAAAAGCCTGCCACCATGCGCCGCAATTCCGAATTGCTGCAGGCCAACCGGCAGCGCCGGAGCGGCGCGCCAGATATTCCCGCGCATGTCGTAAATCTCCGCGACCGTGCGCGGACCGGAAGTGCTATCGCCGCCGATCACATAAAGATCGCTGCCAAGCAACGCACCACCCGCGAAGGCCCGGCCTGTGGACATGGGAGCGCCGTCGCTCCAGCCGGACGCCGAGGCCCCCGCCGGGACTGCGGCAAGCAGAAAGGCGAGTGAGAAAATGCCCCGCCATTTCAAAGTTCTGAACATGAAACCTCCTTCTGCTCCGCCACTCAGTAGAACAGGACCAGCGCCGCAAGGCCCAGAAACGAAAAGAAACCGACGACATCCGTCATCGTCGTCACAAAAACCGCCGAAGATACGGCGGGGTCGGCGCCAACCTTGTCGAGCCCCAAAGGTACGAGAATACCCGTGAGGCCCGCCACGACCAGGTTGATCATCATGGCAGAAGCGAAGACCACACCGAGCCATTCGTTGTCGAAAATCAGCGCAACCAGAACACCGAGCAGCAACGCAAAGAAACACCCGTTGACGGTGCCGACCCAGAACTCGCGAAGGATTGTGCGGCTGGCGTTGAACGGCACGAGATCGCGCGTCGCCAGCGCGCGGACGGTAACCGTCATGGTCTGTGTTCCGGCATTGCCGCCCATCGAGGCCACAATCGGCATGAGGACGGCAAGCGCCACCATCTGTTCGATCGTGCCGTCGAAAAGCGCAATGACCGAAGCGGCGATGACCGCCGTCACCAGGTTCACCAGAAGCCACGGAACGCGGCTCCGGCTCGTCTGAAAGACGGAGTCCGAGATCGCTTCCTCGCCAACGCCCGCAAGAAGACGGATATCCTCGGCCGCTTCCTCGCTGATAACCTCCACGATGTCGTCCACCGTGATGACGCCGACGAGGCGGCCTGCCTCGTCCACTACGGCGGCGGAAATGAGGTCGTATTTGCTGAACTGGAGCGCGACCTCTTCCTGATCCATCTCGACGGGAATGAGCGTCTGCTCGGTCTCCATGATGTCCGAAATCTTCACCGGACGCTTCGTCCGCATGAGGCGGGAAAGCGGCACGGTACCGCGCGGCTTGTAGGCGGCATCGACGACGAATATTTCGTAGAACTCGTCCGGAAGCTCCTTGGCCTCGCGCAGATAGTCGATGGTCTGCCCGATATCCCAGTACGGCGGCACGGCAACGAGCTCGCGCTGCATGAGGCGGCCGGCGCTGTAGTCGGGATAGTCGAGAGATTGTTCGAGGGCGGCGCGTTCGCTCGCCGGCAACTGGTCGAGAATAAGCCGCTGCTCCGCCTCGTCCATGTCTTCAAGGAGGTAGACGGCGTCGTCGGAATCCATTTCCGTCAACGCGGCCGCGATATCCTTCGGATCGAGAAGCTCGATCACATGATCGCGCACGCTCTCGTCAAGCTCGCTCAGAACCTCCGGGTTGAGGTCGCTGCCGAGCATGCCGACAAGCACCTCACGCTCGTCGTTGCGCAGGAGTTCGAAGAGTTCGGCAAGATCGGCGGGGCGCAGCGGCAGAACGAGTTCGCGCGCATGCGCAGCATCCGCGCGGTCCACCGCATCGACCACCGAACGCACGAATCCCGGCGACAGGGCGTCCTCCGCCGTTTCCTCCGGTGCATGTGTGTGAGCCGGGTCGGCCAAGCGCGCACTCCCGTATGAATCGCGGTTCCGAATTGCGGCGAGTGTGCGCTATTTGCTCCCGGCCTGCCAGCCAGTGAGGCACGAAAAGCCGGAGCAAACCGCGAAAAATAGCGATTAAAGAAGGGAGAGGAGAACCCTTTGACGAGCCTCAAGGCTCAGATGGTGCGGTCGAGAAGACTCGAACTTCCACGGGAGTTACCCCACAGCGACCTCAACGCTGCGCGTCTACCAATTCCGCCACGACCGCATGTTTCGTGAGCCGGGCGGATGTAACAAATCCCTGACGCTTGCTCAAGCGGCAAATGGCCGGAAAGCAGGCTTAAATGCCATCGCCATCAAGATTGTTGGGAAGATGGATGCCGCACTCGTCCTTATCCTTGCCGACCCAGCGTCCATCGCGATAGGAACCGCCCTCCGGCACGCGCTCGGTGCAGGGCATGCAGCCGATGGAAAGGTAGTTATCCTTCACCAGCGGATGGCGTGGCAGCTTGTGCTCGTCGAGATAGGCTTCGAGGTCTTCCTGCGTCCAATAGGCCAGCGGATTGACCTTGAAACGGGTGCCTGTGGCGGTTCCCGGTTCGCCGGTGCCGCGGACCCTCTCCTCTTCGATCGGCTCCATACCCGCGCGCGCGTTCGTCTGGAAGCGCTTGCGGCCGGTGATCGAGGCATCGAAGCCCTTCAGCGCACGTTCAAGCGGCAAGACCTTGCGGATGAAGCAGCAGCCATCGGCATCGGCATTCCACAGGCCGCCATTCGGGTCCTGCGCCACGAGATCGGCGGGGTGCGGGCCGACGGCGCGAATGTCGGTGAGGCCGAGCTTTTCCTGCAGCCTGTCGCGGTAGCGCAGCGTCTCGCCGAAAAGCTTGCCTGTATTGAGGAAGATCACGGGCGTCGACGGATCGACCTGGGCGACCAGGTGAAGGAGAACGGCGGATTCCGCCCCGAAGGAGGAAACCACGGCGATCTTGCCCGGAAACGCCTTCTTGATCGTGGCTTCGAGCAGGTCCATGCCCGAAAGGCCTTTATGCGTGTCGCGGAGCCGCTGCAACGCAGGCGAGCCAACGGTCGGCGCGTCCATGATGGCCGCCCGGTCCTCGCCCATGGCCGCCTTGCCGGGACGCTTCCTGAGATCGATAGCTGTCATTCGAGCCAGCCTTTCTCTTCGATATAGGAATCGGTCTTGCGGCCGATTTCCGCGAGTTCATGGCCTTCCGCACGCCAGGCCCGGCGCTGGCGGCCAAGCTCGTCGAGCCGGCCCGCCCATTCGGGCCCGAACAGCCCTTCGAGATACCGCCGGAGCCGCCGCGCAAGGCCCGGAGACTTGCCGCCTGTCGACACGGAGATCACCAGATCCCCGCGGCGGACGATGGAGGGGACATGAAAGTCGCATAGCGGCTTCACATCCTCCGTATTCACCAGGCGCCCGGCGGCGCGCGCCTGGCCCGCAAGCGCCACACTCTCCCGGTCGCCGAGCCCCGCCAGGAAGACGAGATGCGCCGATTTCAGCGCTTCCTCGCCGGGCCTCGCCCCCTTGAGCCGCTTGCCGGCCTGCTTCGAGAGGGCTTCCGACGGCGCCCCGCAATAGACCTCCAGGTCCTGCGCGCCAGCGGCATCGAGAGCGGCAAGCCGCTTCCCGGCAACTTCGCCCTCGCCGACCAGAATCACCTTGAGGGAGCCGAGATCGACCAGGATCGGAAGCACGCGCACCTCCCGGTGCCATTTAATTTCCCGCTAGACATAACAATTATGCCCTATAATTCAACTCTCGTCCGTATAATTATATTTTCCACAAATAAACAATGCAAAATAGAAAAAAGGGCCCGTAAAGGGCCCATTTCATGCGTTTTGGAGGAACTGCGGGCGTCAGGACTGCTGTGTATTCACATCCGATGCCGTGAGGACGGAGGTAATCGAAACCGCCATCCGCTCTCCCTGAACGACAATTTCGCCACGCGCGATAGGCACGTTGTTGGCGAGGATCCAGATCTCCTCGTCTTGCTTCGTGCCAAGTTCGATGACCGCGCCGCGACCCATCTTCAGAAGCTGATGGATCGGCAGCGTGGTCTTGCCAAGCACGACCGAGAGTTCGACAAAGACGTTGTTGACGGAATTCAAGAGCGACCCCACTTGCCCCAAAGCACTGATACGGCACTTAAAATCGCATGCTAGAGTTACATCATGGTTAAGCCGCTCCCCCTCGCCGGCGAGATAATGGAAGCGCCGGAATGGCGGATTTCCAGCCTTCCCGTGCCCTATGGCGAGGCCGTGGCCGAAATGGAGGCAAGGGTTGAGGCGATCGCCGAGGGCCGGGCGCGCGAGCTTGTCTGGCTGCTGGAACACCCCCCTCTCTACACCGCCGGCACGAGCGCCGATGCCCGCGATCTCATTGATCCCAAACGCTTTCCCGTCTTCAAGACGGGCCGTGGCGGGCAATACACCTATCATGGGCCAGGCCAGCGGGTGGCTTATGTGATGCTCGACCTGAAGCGCCGGAAGCCCGATGTCCGCGCCTTCGTGGAAGACCTGGAACGCTGGCTGATCGCGGCTCTGGCCGAGTTCAACGTGACGGGCGAGCTGCGCGAGGGCCGCGTCGGCGTGTGGGTCAGGCGGCCGGAAAAGGGCCTGACGGCAGAAGACAAGATCGCGGCCATCGGCGTGCGCATCCGGAAATGGGTGACGTTTCATGGCGTTAGCCTGAACATCGACCCGGACCTCGACCACTTCACCGGCATCGTGCCCTGCGGCATCAGCCAGTTCGGCGTGACGAGCCTCGCCGATCTCGGCCTCACCGCGACGATGGCCGATGCCGATATCGCGCTGAAGCGGACCTTCGGACAGGTCTTCGGCGGCGAAGACGCACGGTAATTCATCAGACGACGGACGATTGCGGGCACAAGTCCGATTTGCGAACGATGACGGGCATTTGCGCGCCTGCCCCCACATGACGGGTGAAAGACCGTCACACGAATGTCATCGAAACGTCACATCTGACGGACTTATCCTCCCCACACGGAATATGGAGGACATCGCCTCCATCCGGCAAAAACGGCGGCGACGCGAAAGCGGGGACAAGATAAGGGCGCCGGAACTTGTCTCCCGTCAGACGCAAGAACTTGTCCCCTCTTTTTTACTGCCCTGCTTGCGCCCGTCAGACGGGCTCGCGGCGGAAGCCGATATAGAGGAGGCCGATGCCGCTCGCGACGGCGGCGAGCCAGACGAGCGCGCCGAGGATCGGGATCGAAATGCCGATCCAGACGATGGCGGTCGCGAGGAAGATGCCGCCGATGCGCCCGAGCGCACCCTGACCGAACTCGCCGATGCGGCTCGATATGGTGTCGCCAAGGGCGGCGAGTGTCGCGACGAGGCCGAAGATCATGCCGAGCGGCCAGAGCAGCAGCAGCAGGAAGGCGATCGGCAGGCCGATAATGCTGATCGCAACGACGACGGTCAGCACCGGCAGGCCGGCGAGCCAGAGAAACCCGAGCCCGAAGGCGATAGCCCACTCGCCCGCAAGCCCGTCGCGCATGCGGGCGGTGGCGGCGGGTGCGAGAAACGAGAACGCAACGGCAAGCGCGCCGAAGAAGACGGCGCCCGGCGCCGTCATGCGGTAGCCCGGCGCGGCAAGACCCGAGCGGTCGTCCCAACGCTCGTTCATGTGTTCTTGCCGCCATGTCTCGCGCATGCTGCCGCGCGGCTCTGCCTGCTCGATGCTCCGGCTGACCGCGAAGTCCTCGCCATTGATCTCGCCGGCGACCTTCGCGCCCTTGTCGATCCGCGCGGCGGAGGGAGAGTAGTAGGTGACGTTGCCCGCGATTTCGGCGTCCGGTCCGAACGAAAGGTCGAGACCGTAGAAGGTGACGTTGCCCTTCACCGCGCCGTTGATGAGCGCTTCCTGCGCCCGGATCGAAAGATCGCCCTCAAGCTCGCCCTCGACCGCGACGCGGCGGGCGGCAATCCAGGTATCGCC
This sequence comes from Alphaproteobacteria bacterium HGW-Alphaproteobacteria-3, assembly GCA_002842875.1. Taxonomy (GTDB): domain Bacteria; phylum Pseudomonadota; class Alphaproteobacteria; order Parvibaculales; family Parvibaculaceae; genus Parvibaculum. The sequence goes on from PHEF01000010.1 coordinate 62,061, forward strand.
GCCGATCTTCGCATCGCGCGTGAGAATGACGATCTGGCCGGCGGCAGTGAGCACGCCCTTCACCTTGCGGTCGAAAGTGAGTTCCTCGGCAGCGGCAAAAACGTCATCGCCCGTCTGCCATTCGACGGCGCGGCCTGTGGCGGCTTCGGAGGGGCCTTGCGCGAAGGCAGGCGCGAGGCCCGCGCCCATCAGCGCCATGAGGGTGAGGACTGCAATCTCGATGCCGCGCATGTCTCGTCTCCTTCCGTCCGTTCCCCTGGGCAGGACTATAGCGCGGGCGGAGGAAGGGAGACAGGGTTGGTGGAAGTGCTCCCAAGACCGCATTTACACGCCTGTCCCGGAAAGGTGGGTAAACTGAACCAAGAGTGTCATCCCGGGGCTTGTCCCCGGGACCCAATCCACCTCTCGGCGAGCGAATGAGCTACTTCGTCTACATCCTTGCCAGCCGCAAGCACGGGACGCTTTACATAGGCGTGACCAACAACCTCGCGCGGCGCGTCTGGGAGCATAGGCAAGGCATCGGTTCGACCTTCACGAAGAGATATCGCGTCCATAGGCTCGTCTACATGGAAGCATATGACGAGATCGAGCGCGCCATTCAGCGCGAGAAGACCATGAAGGAATGGCCGCGCGCCTGGAAGGTCAGACAGATCGAGAAAGACAATCCCGAGTGGGACGACCTCACCGACATACTCAACCGATAAGCGAGTGGGTCCCGGGGACAAGCCCCGGGATGACAAAGGTATTTTAAGCCTGCCTTCGACCAGCCCTCGACGCTTTACGCAAACTCCATGATCACCGCGTCGACGGCGAGGCTGTCGCCGGGTTCGGCGTTGATCTTTTCGACGGTGCAGTCGAACTCGGCGCGGAGGATGTTTTCCATCTTCATCGCTTCGACCACCGCGAGCGCCTCGCCGGCCTTCACTTCCTGGCCTTGCGTGACGTGGATCGCCTTCACGAGACCCGGCATCGGACAGAGCAGCAGCTTCGATGTGTCGGGCGCGACCTTTTCCGGCATGAGCTGGTTGAGCCGGTGACCGGCGACCGTGCGCACGGCGGCATGCGCCGACGCACCGCGATAGCGCAGCGTGTAGCCCTGCTTCGCGCGGCGGATCTCGACCACCATGGGTTCGCCATCGATCTCGCCGCGGAAGACGGACTGGCCGGGACGCCATTCCGAACGCACGAGATGGCTCTCGGTGCGGTTGCCCGCGTCGTCGAGGAAGATGACGCGGAGCGCGCCGTTCGTTTCCTCGGCAAGGACGCGGCGCGACCAGTCGTCCACCGCAACCACCCATTCGTCGGGGAGCTTGCGCGGACGGTTGGCGAGCTGGCCGGAAATCTGCACCGCGCGAGCCGCATGAACTTCATTCATGAAGACGGCGATGGCCGCGAGCCTCATCGCGCGTGCGTCGGCAAGGGGCACGCCCTGGAAGCCGTCCGGATATTCCTCGGCGATGAAGCCGGTGGTGATGCGCCCCTCGCGGAAACGCGGATGCTCCATGATCGCGTTCACGAAGGGAATGTTGTGCTGGATGCCCTCGATGAGGAACTGGTCGAGCGCCAGCGACATGTGTTCGATGGCCGAAAGACGATCCGGCGCATGCGTGCAGAGCTTCGCAATCATCGGATCGTAGAACATCGAGATTTCGCCGCCCTCGTAGACACCCGTGTCGTTGCGGATGGTGCGGCCGTTATGCGTGCCCTCTTCCGGCGGCCGGTAGCGCACGAGGCGGCCGGTGGACGGCAGGAAGTTGCGATAGGGGTCTTCGGCATAGACGCGGCTTTCCATCGCCCAGCCATTGATCTTCACATCCGCCTGCTTGAGCGAGAGCTTCTCGCCATAGGCAACGCGGATCATCTGCTCGACGAGGTCGATGCCGGTGATGAGTTCGGTCACCGGATGCTCGACCTGGAGGCGCGTGTTCATTTCGAGGAAGTAGAAATTGCGGTCCTTGTCGACGATGAATTCGACCGTGCCCGCGCTTTCATAGTTCACGGCTTTTGCCAGCGCGACCGACTGCTCACCCATGGCCTTGCGCGTTTCCTCGTCGAGGAAGGGCGACGGTGCCTCTTCGATGACCTTCTGGTTGCGGCGCTGGATGGAGCATTCGCGCTCCATCACGTAAATCACGTTGCCATGCTTGTCGCCGAGCACCTGGATTTCGATGTGGCGCGGCTGCGTGACGAACTTCTCGATGAAGACGCGGTCGTCGCCAAAGGAGGATTTCGCTTCCGACATGGACGACGTGAAGCCGTCCGCGACTTCCTTTTCCGACCAGGCGATGCGCATGCCCTTGCCGCCGCCGCCGGCCGACGCCTTGATCATGACCGGGTAGCCGATTTCGTTGGCAATCTTCGTCGCCTCGGCCACATCCTTGATGACGCCGAGATAACCCGGCACCGTGTTTACCTTGGCGGCGTTGGCGAACTTCTTGGACTCGATCTTGTCGCCCATCACCTCCACGGCCTTGATGTTCGGACCGATGAAGGCGATGCCGTTGTCGGCGAGCGCCTGCGCGAACTTCGCGTTCTCCGACAGGAAACCATAGCCGGGATGGACGGCCTCGGCACCGGTCTCCTTGCAGGCAGCAATGATCTTGTCGATGACGAGGTAGGACTCGGAAGCGGCCGCGGCGCCGATATGGACGGCTTCGTCCGCCATCTCGACATGCAGCGCGTCCTTGTCGGCATCCGAATAGACGGCGACGGTGCCTTGAGCGGCGGAAATTGGAGGCTCGATACAAACCAAAATCGTCACGGCCCGGTTTATCCGGGCCGTCCACGTCTTGCCTGCACAAAAGAAAGACGTGGATGGCCCGCCTTCGCGGGCCATGACGGTGTAGGGAGAGAGAGCGTGTGCAATCATCTTCCCTGCCTCAGAGCGGAATGTTGTCGTGCTTTTTCCACGGATTCTCGAGCTCCTTGTGACGAAGGAGCGCGAGCGCCCGCGCGATGCGGACACGCGTGGAACGCGGCATGATGACTTCGTCGATATAGCCGCGTTCGGCCGCGACGAAGGGATTGAGGAAGCGGTCCTCATAGGCCCTGGTGTGGGCCGCGATCTTTTCCGGGTCCTTGATGTCGGCCCGGTGGATGATCTCGACCGCGCCCTTGGCACCCATCACCGCGATTTCGGCGGTCGGCCAGGCATAGTTGAGGTCGCCGCGAATGTGCTTGGAAGACATGACGTCATAGGCGCCGCCATAGGCCTTGCGCGTGATGACGGTGACTTTCGGCACGGTCGCTTCGGTGTAGGCGAAGAGAAGCTTCGCGCCATGCTTGATGAGGCCGCCATATTCCTGGCTCGTGCCCGGCAGGAAGCCCGGCACGTCCACGAAGGTGACGATCGGAATGTTGAAGCAATCGCAGAAACGCACGAAGCGCGCGGCCTTGCGGCTGGCATCCGAGTCGAGCACGCCGGCGAGCACCATCGGCTGGTTCGCGACGATGCCGACCGTGCGGCCTTCCATGCGCGCGAAACCCGTGATGATGTTCTTCGCGAAGCTTTCCTGCATCTCGAAGAAGTCGCCCTCGTCCACGACCTTGAGGATCAGCTCCTTCATGTCGTAGGGCATGTTCGGGTTCGCGGGGATGAGCGTGTCGAGGGATTCCTCCACGCGCAGCGCATCGTCGAAGAAGGGGCGTTCCGGCACCTCGTCCTTGTTGGAGAGCGGCAGGAAATCGACAAGGCGGCGGATCTGCGTCATCGCGATCACGTCGTTGTCCCATGCGCCGTCGGCAACCGAAGACTTGGTGGTGTGGATGGAGGCGCCGCCAAGCTGCTCGGAGGTGACGGTTTCGTTGGTCACCGTCTTCACGACGTCGGGGCCGGTGACGAACATGTAGGAGGTGTCGCGCACCATGAAGATGAA
>PHEF01000086.1:0-7798 GCA_002842875.1 Alphaproteobacteria bacterium HGW-Alphaproteobacteria-3
TCGATCGAGAAGCTGAGGATTTTCTCGGGCGTCTTCGCCGCCACTTCCTCGATATCCATGCCGCCTTCGGTGGAAACGATGAAGGAGATGCGCGAGGTCGCGCGATCGACGAGCACCGAAAGGTAGAGTTCGCGCGCGATCGAGGAGCCTTCCTCGATATAGAGGCGATGCACTTCCTTGCCTTCCGGCCCCGTCTGGTGCGTAACGAGCGTCGAGCCGAGCAGGCGCTTTGCCTCCTTCTCGACGTCTTCCACCGACTTCACGACCTTGACGCCGCCGGCCTTGCCGCGCCCGCCCGCGTGAATCTGCGCCTTGACGACCCACACCGGCCCGCCGAGTTCCCTGGCTTTCGCCACGGCCTCTTCGGGCGTGAACGCCGCATGTCCGCGGGGCACAGGCACGCCATACTTCGCAAGCACGGCCTTGGCCTGATATTCGTGAATATTCATGAAAAACCGTCCGGCTGGAGAGCGGCGCGGGAACCCGCGTCGCCAGAAGGAAAAGATCGTCCGATGTCTGTGTCGGATGGCTCGGAGTTATACCACTCGAGCGAGCGCGCGCAACCGGCAGATGGAAGCGCGGCGGAGCACGATCGCAACAGCCTGCTCACGGAAAATTCAGTTGCCGTCGCGCTGGCTTCGACGGTTGGGATCGTGACGCAGCGTCACCTGAGATCGTGTTCGACGATCCTGTCCGACCCTGCCGGGAGCTCCAGATAAAGCCCGTCATAGCCGAGCGTGACGCCCGACCCGCGGACGCTGGACACGCCGCGCAGGAAGACCCGTTCGGCAAGCGCATTCGGGAGGCGGGGCACGATATGCGTGTAGACGAGGAGCTTCACACCCGCCTCGTTGGCGACCGCCGCCGCATCGACGGGCGTTGCATGATAATCGGGAATGTCGTGCATGACCTTGGCGCGCCGGTCGCCCCTGTGCTCCAGCCCTTCCTCAAGCATCCCAACCATGTGGGTTGCAAGCGCCTCATGGATCAGGACATCGGCGCCGGCACCGAACCTCGCGACATTGCTGTCCTTTTTCGTATCGCCGCTGAAGACGACGGAGCGCCCCTTGTAGTCGACCCTGTACCCATAGGCGGGGTCCACCGGCTCGTGCGAGACGCGAAAGGCGGTGATCTTCACGCCATCTTCGTCGAAAACGGTGACGCTCGTATCGCGGTCGGGAACGTCGACGACGACCGGCAGGTAGTTGGCGCCCTCCTCGGCGAAGAATTCCGGTCCGTGGTGGGCGATCCGGTAGCCGTCGTCGAGCGAATAGGCGATGTCGAGGCCCTGCGCGATCCGCTCGACACCGGGCGGCCCGTAAAGGGCGAAGGCCTCGCGCCGTCCCGCCGCCCAGCTATTGAGCGCGATGTCGGGAATGCCGCTGATATGATCGGAATGGAAATGTGTGATGAGAATGCCGCCAAGGCCGCCGACCGGCAGTTGGAAGCGCGCGAGCCTGTCCCAGCCGCCAATCCCCGAGTCGACAAGGAAAACCTTGCCGCCCGCATAGACGATGGCGCAGGCCTGCGTGCGCTCGGGATCGGGCATGGGCGAACCCGTGCCGCAAAGAACGACGTGAAGCGCATCCTCATCCAGCACAGCGTCGTAGGAGCCCATATTGGAGGCGATGACACGCCTCATGACGGCATCCTGTGCGGCAGGCGAGAACCAGACGATGCCGGGCCCCAGAAGGGAGGCGACGATGAGAATGCCGATCCCGGCGACCACCAGACGTTTCATCCCGATCCTCCCGACCCATCATAATGACGAACATTAGATAGGCTTTCGCGCATCGACAATCAAGGCCTATTGACATTGTAAGTGCCAATAAAAAAGGCGGACCCGAAGGCCCGCCTTTTCCCCCGGCATGACGCTGGATTATTTCTTCTTTGCCGCGGCCTTGGCCTTGGCGGCCTTGCCCTTGGCGACAGCGGGATCGATCTTCTTGCAGGCATCGACCAGGCCCTTCACCGCATTGACCGAACCCAGGAACTGCTTCTTTTCCGAAGCGTTCAGGTCGATCTCGACGATGCGCTCGACACCGCCGGCACCGATCACGACCGGCACGCCGACATACATGTCCTTCACGCCATATTCGCCATTGATATAGGCCGCGCAGGGCATCACACGCTTCTGGTCCTTCAGGTAGGCTTCCGCCATCGCGATACCCGATGCGGCGGGCGCATAGAAGGCGGAGCCGGTCTTCAGCAGGCCGACAATTTCCGCACCGCCGTCGCGCGTGCGCTGGATGATCTTGTCGAGCCTTTCCTTCGTCGTCCAACCCATCTTGATGAGGTCGGGGAGAGGAATACCGGCAACCGTCGAGTAGCGCGGCAACGGCACCATCGTGTCGCCATGCCCCCCCAGCACGAAGGCTGTGACGTCTTCGACCGAAACGCCGAATTCCTCTGCAAGGAAAAGACGGAAGCGGCCGCTGTCGAGCACGCCTGCCATGCCGACGACCTTGTTGTGCGGCAGGCCGGAGAACTGGCGCAGCGCCCAGACCATCGCATCGAGCGGATTGGTGATGCAGACGACGAAAGCGTTGGGCGCATATTTCGCGATGCCCTCGCCGACCTGTTTCATCACCTTGAGGTTGATGCCGAGGAGATCGTCGCGGCTCATGCCCGGCTTGCGCGGCACGCCGGCCGTCACGATGACGACATCGGCGCCCTTGATGCCCTTGTAGTCGTTCGCGCCGGAAAGCGCGGCGTTGTAGCCCTCGACGGCTCCCGTCTGTGCGAGGTCGAGCGCCTTGCCCTGCGGCAGGCCTTCCGCGATGTCGAAAATGACGACATCGCCAAGCTCCTTGAGCCCCGCGAGAAGAGCCAGCGTGCCGCCAATCTGGCCGCCGCCGATAAGTGCGATTTTCTTGCGCGCCATGGTGTTGAAGCCTCCGATATGCGTGCGCCGTGGTTAATCTCGCAGCCTAGTAGCGCGAATCCGCGCGTTCCGCAACGGAGGCACCGGATAGACCGCACCTTGAGTGGCTCGGATATTAACCATGAAATCCGTCTCGCGTTGACACATAAGGCCCATGGCCGCATGATTTTTACTCAACGTAAAGGTTGACCCGCGATGCTCATGGGGCACGCAGCGCGGGCGGCGCAGGATCCGGGGGGATCGCGCCGGAGTCCAGGGCGGGCGTGAAGCTTGCACCCGTTCAGGACCGTTTAGTTGGGGGCGTGCGTTATGGCGCTGGATATCAGTCGCATCTCTGCCGGAAAGACGTCGCGCGCGGTGCGCCTCGCGGCGATCGGCCTTGGGTTTCTCGGCCTGTCGGGTTGCGCGGCACCGGCGATCGGGGCGCTCACCATCGGCGAAGTGCTGACCATAGCCGGCATCTCCTCCACCATCATGACCGGCCGCGACCTCGGCGAACATGCGCTTTCCGCCCTGACGGGTCAGGACTGCCGCTTTCTCGAAGCCGCGCTCCGCGAGGGCCGCTCCTTTTGCGAGGAGCGCAACTCGGTCGCAACGAAAAGCGATTTTGGCGGCCTTGTTGCCCTCTTCAGAAGCGATGATGGCGACGTGACGGAAACGACGGTCGCCGCCGCGGACCTCGATCCGATGGCTCTTGGTTTTGTGCCCGTGGACCGCCGCGCGGCGCATGAATTCTCGCTCGAAATCGCCCGCGAGACCTCGCGCCAGGAACCGAAGGAATCGGTTTCCTTCGGCATGATGTCGGCAACCTTCGGCCAGTCCTGGGACTACCGGCTCGACATGGCGCCCGATGCGCCGGCGCGCAGACTTGCCGATGCATCGCCGGCAGCAGCGGAGCCCGCAACACCGGTTGGCCTCCGCCCCGCGCATTCGCCCTATATGGGGCTCTGAGCGGGCGAAGCCTCAGTCGGCGCTCCTGAGCCCGATATAATCCGCGCTCTGCATTTCCATCAGCCGCGACACGGTGCGCTCGAACTCGAAGGCGCCGTCGCCCGTTTCGTAGAGCGCAACGGGCGGCGCTTCCGCCGAGAGAATGAGCTTCGTCTTCGCCTCGTAAAGCGCGTCGATCAGCGTGACAAAACGCTTTGCTTCATTGCGGCGCTCGGGCCCCATGACCGGCACGTCGCGGATGATGACCGTGTGGAAGCATTGCGCGATCTTGAGATAGTCGGCGGCACCGAGCGGCCGCGCACAGAGATCGGCAAAGGAAAAACGGGCAACGCCGTGCCGCGCCTCGGGCACTTCGACGGCCCGGCCCTTGAGCGACAGCGTCATCGGCTCGCCGTGAACCGCATCTGTGAGCTTCTCGAAGGCATCGTCGAGCGCGGCGTCCGCCTCACCCCCGAGCGGCGCGTGATAGACGGGCAGACCCTTGATGCGGTCGAGGCGATAATCCGTCGCGCTGTCGAGATGAAGCACATCCATCTTCGTCTTCACGAGATCGATGAAGGGCAGGAAGCGATGCCTGTTGAGACCACCCTCGTAGAGACCGTCCGGCGCGCGATTGGATGTAGCCACCACAACGACGCCAAGCTCGAAAAGCTGTGAGAAGAGCCGGCCGAGGATCGAGGCATCGGCAATATCGTGAACCTGGAATTCGTCGAAGCAGAGAAGCGAGGCCTCACGCGCGATCGTCCCGGCGATGGGCGGAATGGGATCGGACCCCTTCACCGTTCCTGCCTTCTCCTTCCGCCGCCAGTCGAAGATGCGCTCATGCGTTTCCTGCATGAAGGCATGAAAGTGAACGCGACGCTTGGGCGCGATCGCCGCCGTCTCGAAGAAGAGATCCATCAGCATCGACTTGCCGCGCCCGACCCCGCCCCAGATGTAAAGCCCTTCCGGCGGCGTCACCGGCTTGCCGAAGCCGAAGCGCGCGAAGGGGCCGGCCTTCTGGCCCGGCCGCCACTCGGCAAGCTCGTCGGCGAGATGCTGCAGCCGTTCGGCGGCATGCGCCTGCGCATCGTCCTCGGCGATCTCGCCGCGGGCAATCTTTTCGCGATAGGCGGGAAGCGGACCAGAGCTCATGACCTGCCGGCACGGAGGGGAGTGTGATGTTCCCCTCTTATGAACGCGACAGCCGGAAACGGCAAGGTTGCATGCAAATGGCGCTTCGTGCCGGAAGCCTAGCTGCCGGACATCGCCCGCCACCGGTCGAGATAGGGCGCGATGGCAAGCGCCTTGTCTTCCTCCGAAAGCGCGATCCCGAAATAGCTGTCGAGCACCTCCGCGATCTCGTCCGCGCTGTCGAGGACGCGCGTTTCGGCCTTGCCGTCGAGGCCGCGGATCTTGAACTCCCGGTTGAAGAGCGAAAGCCACTTGCCCGCCTGCGGCCGTCCGGCGATCAGAAACTGCACGAAGATCGACGAAGGATGGGTCGCGGTATACCAGCTCGCCACCTCGTAATCCGTGCGGCGATGCGGCTCCAGCGTGAAGCGGTAGACCGGCACCCAGCCACCCGCGATCTTCGCCTGCAGTTCGAACCCGTGGTCATGCGTGAGAAGGCGGCGCGGCTCGTGCGGCGTTTCCTGCTCGATACCGGTTTCGAAGCGGATCGGTCCCGTCATGGTAAGGCCGCCGAAGCCCGCATCGGCGAGGTAGGTCCCTTGCGGCAGCTCGACCAGCATCAGCATGTGCGAGCGCGCGGTATCGATTTCCTCCGGCGCCATCCAGCGAACGCGGCCGATCAGCGTGGTGATGTCGAAGCCGAGTTCGCGCAACACCGCCGCGAAAAGTCCGTTCACCTCGAAGCAATAGCCGCCGCGCTTCTCCGTCACGAGTTTCTTCTGCAGAGCGGCGAGATCGAGAAGGATCGGCCGCTTCGCCAGCACGTCGAGATTTTCGAAAGGAATCGACACCGCTTGCGCGTAATGGATCGCCTTCAATGTCTGAAGCGTCGGCTCGCGCGAGCCGTCATAGCCGATGCGTTTGAAATAAGCGTCGAGGTCGATTTTCGTATCGCTGCTCATGGCAGGGCTCCGGAAAAAGACGGGATCACGCCCATATGGGAATGGCGCCCCCGATTGGAAGCGCCATTTTCGCAAACCGGGTTGGGGCCATTCACTTCATCGTCGGAATGACGAAGGAGGAGGCTTCCTTGACGCCGCCGGTGGGCCAGCGCGACGTCACCGTCTTGATATGCGTCCAGAACTTCACGCCCTCGGGCCCGTGCTGGTTGGTATCGCCGAAGGCGGAGCGCTTCCAGCCGCCGAAGGTGTGATAGGCGAGCGGCACCGGGATCGGCACATTGATGCCGACCATGCCGACCTGGACGTTCGAGGCAAAGGTGCGCGCCGCATCGCCATCGCGCGTATAAATCGCGACGCCATTGCCGTATTGATGGTTGGTCGGCAGCGCGGCGGCTTCTGCAAAGGTTTTGGCGCGCACGACTTGCAGCACCGGGCCGAAAATCTCGTCCTTGTAGCTCTTCATGCCGGGCGTTACGTGATCGAACAGCGAGCCGCCGAGGAAGAAACCGTTCTCGTAGCCCTGCAGCTTGAAGCCGCGCCCGTCGACCAGCAGCTTCGCGCCTTCCTTCACGCCCATCTCGATATAGGCGCTCACCTTGTCCATATGGGCCTTGGTAACGAGGGGGCCGTAATCGCTGTCCGCCGCCGTCGAGATGCCGACTTTGAGCGCCTGCACGCGCGGCACAAGCTTCTCGACAAGACGGTCCGCCGTTTCCTCGCCGACCGGCACGGCGACGGAGATCGCCATGCAACGCTCGCCGGCCGAGCCGTAGCCCGCGCCGATGAGATCGTTCACCACCTGGTCCATGTCGGCATCCGGCATGATGATCGCGTGGTTCTTCGCGCCGCCCATCGCCTGCACGCGTTTTCCGTGCGCCGTGCCTGTCGCATAGACATATTGCGCAATGTCGGAAGAACCGACAAAGCTGACCGCCTGGATCGCCGGATCGGTGAGGATCGCATCGACCGCTTCCTTGTCGCCATTGACGACATTGAGAACGCCCGCCGGTGCACCGGCCTCCATGAAGAGTTCGGCAAGCCGGATCGGAACGGAGGGATCCTTCTCGGAAGGCTTCACGATGAAGGTATTGCCGCAGGCGATGGAGACGCCGAACATCCACATCGGGATCATGGCCGGGAAGTTGAACGGCGTGATGCCGGCGCAGACGCCGAGCGGCTGGCGCATCGAATACATGTCGATGCCGGGACCGGCGCCTTCTGTGAATTCGCCCTTCATCAGATGCGGGATGCCGCAGGCGAACTCGATCACTTCAAGGCCGCGCTGAACATCGCCCTTCGAATCCGCGATCACCTTGCCATGTTCCGCAGACAGAAGTTCGGCAAGCTCGTCCATATTCGCTTCGAGAAGACGCTTGAATTCGAACATGACGCGGGCGCGGCGTTGCGGGTTGGTGGCCGCCCAGCCCGGGAAAGCCTTCGCCGCCGCACCGACCGCCTCGCTGAGCTCGGCCGCGCTGGCAAGCGGCGTCCGCGCCGTCACTTCGCCTGTGTTCGGATTGGTCACATCGAGGAAACGCCCGCTCTTGCCGGGAACATGGGCGCCGCCAATGAAATGAGTGAGGTCTTTGGCCATCTTTCAGTGCCGCGCGCCGCTTAACGCAGGCCGCGTCTCCCTTCGGTGTGAATTCCTTGCCTGTTTAGCCCGCCGCCCGAGCGGACGGCAAGGCCCCGGCCCCGCCAGGCGCGGCAGGCAGGGCCATTTCGGCGCCGCACCGGGCGTGACCCAACGTCAACAACCACAAAAGAATTCCTGTAAAACGGCGTTTCGCGGTGGCGTTTTGCCCCAAATCATCCCTAACATCGTCGCCGGGCGCCTATCCAAACCGTGGGAGAACAAAAGCGGGGGGCCCTGATCGGGCCGCATCGC
>PHEF01000086.1:7808-13879 GCA_002842875.1 Alphaproteobacteria bacterium HGW-Alphaproteobacteria-3
GGTTCTGGTAATCGGATACCGGATGATGAATCCGGAAGATACGACCATGGAAGACGCCATGGATCAGGCCGGCGAGGCAGCGACCGACGCGATGGATGCGGCCGGTGAAGCGGCAAGCGACGCGGTGGGCGCCACCGAGGAGGCGGCCGAGGACGCCGCCGAAGCCACGGAAGAGGCAGCCGACGATGCTGCCGAAGCCGCCGGCGAAGCCATGGAAGATGCGGGCGAGGCCATAGAGGAAGCCGTCGAGGAAGCCGCACCGGCAGAAGAAGAAGTGACGCCTGCGGAATAATTCCGGCTCGTCGTCCTTTCGGACAGGATCGGGCCCGCGCTCCACAGCGCGGGCCTTTTTCATTCCGCCGGTTGCGGCGAGGTGGCGCCGAACCAGCGTGTGCGAAGCCAGAGTGCAACGCTGACCAGCGCGATCAGCACCGGCACCTCGACCAGCGGACCGATGACGGTCGCGAAGGCGACGGGCGAGGCGATGCCGAAGGCGGCGATGGCGACCGCGATCGCAAGTTCGAAATTGTTGCTCGCCGCCGTGAAGGAGAGCGAGACGGTGCGCGGATAATCCGCGCCGAGCAGACGGCTCATCGCGAAGCTCACGAGAAACATGATGAGGAAGTAGAGCGCGAGCGGCACCGCGATCCGGAGGGCGTCGAACGGCAGCGCGAGCACCGCCTCGCCCTTCAACGTGAACATGACGCCGATGGTGAAGAGAAGCGCAATGAGCGTCAGCGGCGCGATGCGCGGGACGAAGCCCTTGTCGTAGGCCGCCGCGCCGAGACGCGGCCTGAGAAAGCGGCGCGTCAGATAACCGCCCGCGAATGGCACCCCGAGATAGAGGAGAACGGCACCCGCGACGGTCCAGAAACTCACCTCGACCACCTGCCCCTCGAGGCCGAAGAAAGGCGGCAGAACGGCGAGGAAGAACCACGCATAAACGCTGAAAAAGACAAGCTGGAACAGGCTGTTGAAGGCAACGAGCGCTGCCACGTATTCATTGCTGCCGCGCGCGAGCTGGTTCCAGACAATGACCATGGCGATGCAGCGCGCAAGACCGATAAGGATGAGCCCGGTCATGTAGGCCGGCTCGTCGCCGAGAAAGAGAACCGCGAGGCCGAACATCAGGAACGGCCCGATGAGCCAGTTCTGCACCAGCGACAGCATGAGCACCTTGCGGTCCTCGAAGATGCGCGGCAGCTCCTCGTATCGCACCCGCGCCAGCGGCGGATACATCATGAGGAGGAGCCCCACGGCGATCGGAATATTCGTCGTGCCGACGGAAAGGCTTTCGAGCGCGGCGGGCAGCGCCGGCAAGAGGCTGCCGAGCGCCGTGCCGAATGCCATCGCGAGAAAAATCCAGAGCGTCAGCCAGCGGTCGAGAAAACCGAGGCGGCGCGGTTCTTCCGTATGCGTCATTCAGATTGCCTTTGCCGGATCGTATCCGATTTCATCAATGCGCTTCTGCAACGCAAGCTTGTCGAGAGACGCGATCGGCAGGTTGGCGAAGATGTCGATGCGCGCCCCGATCTGCCGGAACACATCGAGGAAGAGAGCGTGCTTCTCCGCATCGCTTCCTTCGAAGGCGGCAGGATCCGGAAAGGGCCAGTGCGCTGTCATCGGCTGACCGGGCCAGATCGGACAGACCTCGCCCGCCGCATTGTCGCAGACGGTGAAGACGAAATGCATTTTCGGCGCGCCGGGCACCGCGAACTCGTCCCATGATTTCGACCTGAGCCCTTCGGTCGGGAGCCGCGCATTGCGCAGCACGTCGAGCGCGAAAGAATTGACCGTGCCGCCCGGATGACTGCCCGCGCTATAGGCCCTGAAGCGCCCGCCAGGCAGCGCGTTCATGCAGGCTTCCGCGAGAATGCTGCGCGCCGAATTGCCGGTGCACAGAAAGAGGACATTGTAGGGTTCGCTTGCGCCGGTCATGGCGGTTTACTCCGTATAGGGACAATCTCAGCAGCGGTCGGGAACAACCGCCCGTTCTACACCCTCCGGAACGCAGGGGGATAAGCTCCCGCAGGCGCCCTGGCAGCAATCGTCGACGAGATAGGCGGTGAGGCCGTGCATGGCGGCGAGGTCCGCCTTGTAGATGAGGGAGCGGCCCTCGCGGCGCTGAACGACCAGCCCCGCATGGAGTAACTCCTTGAGATGAAAGGACAAAGTGGCGGGCGCGACATCGAGCGCGAGCGCAATCTCGCCCGCCGCGAGACCGCCTTTCCCCTCCTCCGGCGCATGGGCGCGCATGAGGGCGCGGAAAATCGCGAGACGCGTTTCCTGCGCGAGGGCGGACAAGGCGGTGACGGCGGTTTCCATTTCCATATTTTGACTATTATCAAAATGATGAGCGGCGTCAAGAAACGGGGATAAGGAGGGCCGACTGTCATCGAAATGTCATCGAACTGTCATGAAAGACGGGTGGCACGGCGGCCGGATCGCGGCGAAAAACTTGTCCCCGGTTTCGGGCGGGCGGCGAAAACACGCGCCACCTGCCGGCGAGGGGACGCGGCAAGCGGGGGCAGGAGAAAACCGGGCATAAATTTCTCCTACACCCGCGACGGAAAAGAAATCCCCGCCCGTTTGTGTTTTCGAGACCGGCGCCGGTTCCCTCCCCCTCCCCCCGGGTCCGCCTGTTTCTCCCGGCGTCAGCATCCCTCAAGAGCCGACGCCACGGCCCGCACCGCTCCTTCCCCCTTGTGAGCGGTGCGGGCCGGCTTCGGCTTTCCCGATAGACAATCCGCCTACGGAGCGCCATGCCATGCGCCGCACGCCGCCTCGCCGAGATGGAGCCTGAAATCGCGATACGTGAAGTCACGGTGAAGGAAGGGTAAACCCTCCGGATACGGAAGGCCCGGAATCCGGCGATCCTCGCGAGCGGGGGCGGCCCGGTGCGCCGCCGCAACCGGCCTCGCGTTCACCGCACATTCAGACTTTCGGCGTTAGGCTTTATCTCAAGACGGCGCCGGATGTACGCGCCTCAAAATTTCGGGTCCCGAGCCCCGGCTGCCTGAACGCCCCGGCATATCTCGGCCCTCCCAGAACCCGGCCCGCCACACGGCGGCCGGGTTTTTCGTTATACTGCGGCGGAACCACGAGGGAGCTTCCCATGATCCGCCGTCTCGCCGCGCTTTTCGCGCCTCTTCTTCTCGCAGGCTGCCTCATTTCCGACGGCGATCTCGTGTCGCCGAAGGAGGCGGATTATCCGGTGGCGGACGGCGCGCGCTTCACCGTCCATCTGCTGAACGAGCGGGGCGAACGCGCGGACAAGACGCCGGAACAAGCGCTCGTCACGGTGGAGAGCGGCCGCTACACGATGCGGACGGGCGAAGAGAACAAGGCCTTCACCGGGCTGATGAAGGAAATCGGGCCGGACCTCTATGCGGTGATGGTCCGCGAGGAAGACCAGACGGAGGGCAACCTCTACGCGCTGATGCGCCGCGACGGCACGACCTGGTGGCGCTGGGGCATGGTCTGCCCGGACTTCGTGTCGCTGGTCGAGGACGAGGGAATGAGACTCGCCGATTTCGGCATGATCGTGCGCAACAGCGACTGCGTGGTGACGGATTTCGAGAATCTGAAGAAGGCGCTGCTGTTTGCCCATGAGCGGCAGAAGCCGGATGCGGAGTATGTGGCGGAGTGAGAGGCAAACGAGAGGCTGCCCCCTCACCCTTCCCACCATCGCTTCGCGCTGGCGGGCCCCTTCCCTCTCCCCCTCACGGGGGCGAGGGAGAAGTGCGCGTGCTTCTATCGCAGGATTTGCGCTCTTTTCCCTCTCCCCTTTGGGGAGAGGGAGGGAGCCGTCGCAGACGGCGGAAGGGTGAGGGGCCTTAAGCCTGCCGCTCCACCATCATCTTCTTGATTTCCGCGATGGCCTTGGCGGGGTTGAGGCCCTTGGGGCAGGTCTTCGCGCAATTCATGATGGTGTGGCAGCGATAGAGGCGGAACGGGTCTTCGAGGTCGTCGAGACGTTCGCCGGTGGCTTCGTCGCGGCTGTCGATGAGCCAGCGATAGGCCTGCAGGAGCGCGGCCGGGCCCAAGTAGCGGTCGCCGTTCCACCAGTAGGACGGGCACGACGTCGAGCAGCAGGCGCAGAGAATGCACTCATAGAGGCCGTCGAGCTTCTCGCGGTCGTCGTGGCTCTGACGCCATTCCTTTTCAGGCGTCGGCGACTTCGTCTGCAGCCAGGGCTCGATGAAGGCGTGCTGCGCGTAGAAATTGGTGAGGTCGGGCACGAGGTCCTTGATCACCGGCATGTGCGGCAGCGGGTAGATCTTCACATCGCCCTTCACCTCGTCGATGCCCTTGGTGCAGGCAAGCGTGTTCTGGCCGTCGATATTCATGGCGCAGGAACCGCAGATGCCTTCGCGGCAGGAGCGGCGGAAGGTGAGCGTCTGGTCGATCTCGTTCTTGATCTTGATGAGCGCGTCGAGAACCATCGGCCCGCACTTGTCGAGATCGACTTCATAGGTGTCGATGGTCGGATTGGCGCCATCGTCCGGCGACCAGCGATAGACGCGGAAGCGCTTGACGTTCTTCGCGTCCGAGGCCGCCTTGAAGGTCTTGCCTTCGCTCATCGTGGAATTTTTCGGCAGTGTAAGCTGGACCATGGTCTAGACCCTCACGCGGCTCAGTAAACGCGCGCCTTTGGCTTGATGTATTCGATGTCGTCGGAAAGCGTCCAGGCGTGGACCGGGCGGTAATCGAGCGAGGGCTTGCCGCTCTGACCGTCCACCCAGCACAGCGTGTGCTTCATCCAGTTCTCGTCGTCGCGGTTCGTGAAATCCTCGCGCGCATGGGCGCCGCGGCTTTCCTCGCGGTTGACCGCGCCATTGACGGCCGCAATCGCCTGAACGATGAGATTGTCGAATTCGAGCGTCTCGATGAGGTCCGAATTCCAGATGAGCGAGCGATCGCTGACGCGCAGGTCGGGCATCGCGGCGTGAACATCCGCCACGCGCTTCACGCCCGACTGCAGCGTCTCGCGGGTGCGGAACACGGCGACGTCTTCCTGCATGGCGCGCTGCATGGTGAGGCGCAGTTCGGCGGTCGGCGTCGGCCCCTTGGCGTTGCGGAACTTGTCGAGGCGGGCAACGGCATTGTCGCCCGCGCCCTTCGCGAATTCCGGCTGGCGCTGATTGGGGGCGACGAGTTCGGCGGCGCGAAGCCCCGCCGCGCGGCCGAAGACCACGAGGTCGATGAGCGAGTTGGAGCCGAGACGGTTGGCGCCGTGAACGGAGACGCAGGCCGCCTCGCCCACCGCCATCAGGCCCGGCACGATCGTGTCCGGATTGCCGTTCTTGAGCGTCAGCACCTCGCCGTGGAAGTTCGTCGGGATGCCGCCCATGTTGTAGTGGACGGTGGGGAGCACCGGGATCGGTTCCTTGGTGACGTCGACGCCCGCGAAGATGCGCGACGATTCGGAAATGCCCGGCAGGCGCTCGGCAAGGATCGCGGGATCGAGATGGTCGAGGTGAAGGAAGATGTGGTCCTTGTCCGGACCGACGCCGCGGCCTTCGCGGATTTCGACCGTCATCGAGCGCGAGACGACGTCGCGCGAGGCAAGGTCTTTCGCGGAAGGCGCATAACGCTCCATGAAGCGCTCGCCCTCGGAATTGGTGAGATAGCCGCCTTCGCCGCGCGCGCCCTCGGTGATGAGGCAACCCGCGCCGTAGATGCCGGTCGGGTGGAACTGGATGAACTCCATGTCCTGCAGCGGCAAGCCCGCGCGCAGCACCATGGCATTGCCGTCGCCCGTGCAGGTATGCGCCGACGTGCAGGAGAAATAGGTACGGCCATAGCCGCCCGTCGCCAGAATGACGAGCGAGGCGCGGAAGCGATGAACCTCGCCGGTCGCCATGTCGAGCGCGACGACGCCGCGGCACTGGCCCTCGGCATCCATGATGAGGTCGATGGCGAAATATTCGATGTAGAACTCGGCGTTATGCCGGACCGACTGGCCGTAGAGCGTGTGCAGCATCGCATGGCCGGTGCGGTCGGCCGCCGCGCAGGTGCGCTGCGCGATGCCTTCGCCGAAATTCGTGGTCATGCCGCCGAAGGGCCGC
>PHEF01000087.1 GCA_002842875.1 Alphaproteobacteria bacterium HGW-Alphaproteobacteria-3
CCTCGCCATCGACAAGTACAAGGGCCACATGACGGAGGTGGCGCGCCGCCTCGGCATCGGCCGCTCGACGCTCTACCGCAAGGTGCGCGACATGGGGCTGGAAGTCCGCGAGGGCTGAGACGGCGAGAGACGAACAGACCCGGAGGGGGCTCCGGGGGGGCACAAGCGGTGCGGAAGAAATTCCGCGCCGCTTTTCGTTTGCGCACCGCCCGCCACCGCGCCCCGCGCGCGAACCGGGACATTGGGAAAACGGAAACCGGGGATATCCACGGCCACCGTCACACTACTGTCATCGAAACGTCACAAAACGATCCGTAGACGGACTTATCTCCGCTTCCGTCCGCCCGCGACCGCGCCCAAGCGGCGCGACTTGTCCCCGCTGTGGCGGAAAGGACATGGGCTCGGCCCTGAGCTGTGGCGCGGGGGTGACGTGAGGTGGATGGTAATACATGGCTGGTGTCGGATGTGGCTTAAAGGAGAAGGCCCACCCTCATCTCGACTTCAGTTCTGCCCAACGCTCTCTCACGCTGGCTTGGGAAGCACCAGCAGTCCTCTACGCTCCGTCAGTTTATTCCCACCTGTAAGACGCTCAATCCCATCCGAAAGGACGCCCCTCAACTGAGCGCTTGTCGATGAAAAACCAAATGCGCGTGCTGCTGCTTGGATCAGATCATCGCGCCCCGCACCAAAATTTGCTTCAACGATTTCCATCAATGCATGATCGATCTCTGTCGGAGGCAGCATTTCGGGCTTTCGTAGAGATGCAGACGAAACCAAGGAACGATCACGCACTACCATGGGCTTTCCCGGTACCGTGAAGAAAGCTTTCCCTTCAATTCGGCCATTCTGCGACGCCGCATGGACTGCACGCTCCACCGCTTCACGAATCCGAGAGCCAGCACGCGCGAGGCCCCACAACATACGGATGCGCGTTACAATTTCATCCATATGGATCGGGCTTTCCACCTCAACGATTTTGGCAACATATCCCGTCATCTCCCCCAGCGGGGCATTGTGCGGCTCCACGTCGGCTCGAACAGGGAAGTTAGCCTCTAGATAATAATGTCGGTTCGCCGCATGTGGAGCATTGTCATCCACAACGGCAGTGACCACCTCCACGTCACCGACATTCTCCCCTTCAAACGAAACCGGGACAGCGCGTTTTGACTTGAACCCTTCTTCATCTCGAGCCGCCCATTCTGCCTTTGCACCAGCTATGGCATCCTCGATCTTCTTCATTTCGGCTTGTGGGCGCAGATACCAATCGGCACTCCATACGCGATGGATGATCCATCCATGCGCCTCGAGAACTTGCTGGCGCAAGCGGTCTCGATCTCTGGCAGAGCGCGACGAGTGATACTGAGCACCATCACATTCTATCCCGAGAACAAATCTACCCGGCTTCTCAGGATCGGATACAGCTAAGTCAACGCGAAACCCCGACGCCCCTATCTGGCGCTTAACATCGTAACCTAGTGCCTGAAGGCGTTCACATACATCTCGTTCGAAGTCGCTATCGAAATCGGCGCCCGTTACCTCGCCCAAACCAAAATGTCCGGTCTCTGCGAATGTGAGAAACATTTTTAACGCGGCGACACCTCTAGCTCGCGTCCTTTCAAGATCTATATCTGAGCCAGTGAAGTTACAGAATACCTCGCAGCGCTGTTTAGCTCTCGAAATCAGCACATTAAGACGCCGCTCACCTCCCTCTCGATTCAGCGGACCGAAGGATTGACTCAGATAGCCCGTTTCAGTTTTCCCATAGCCCACAGAAATAAAAATCACGTCGCGCTCATCCCCCTGAATATTTTCCAGGTTTTTTACAAAAAACGGTTCATGGAACGATGCACTAAAAAACTCCTCCAAATCCGGGTTAGCGCGCCTGAGAAGCTCCAACTCTTTCAGGATTACCTGCCTCTGAGCCACAGAAAATGTAGCGACGCCCAGCGTTTGCTCGGGACGTGCACGTGCGTGCTCAATCACGGCTTCGGCTACAGCGCGTGCTTCTCCTGGGTTTGTTCGCGTCCCTCCCCGGTCGTAACTCGTATTTTTTAGAAGGTTGAACTTTAGCCCCATGCCAGCAACAGCGTCGTATGGGCTCGGCACAATGAAAAGTTTGTTCTCGTAGAACTCCTTGTTCGAAACCGCAATCAGGGATTGGTGTTTTGATCGGTAGTGCCAACTAAGCATCCGATGAGGCACCCCCTTCGCCAAAGCCAGGTCGAGAATGCTTTCTGCATCCTTGGCCTGAATGAGGACACCTTCATCTTCTTCCTCTGGGTCTTCCTCGCCCGTGAGCTTTTTGAAAAATGCAGTCGGCGGCAGCTGCCTTTCATCCCCGACTACAACAATTTGCTTGGCCCGTGCCACCGCTCCCAATGCGTCTACAGGTTCGATTTGGCTGGCCTCGTCCATCACGAGCAGATCAAACTCGATGCTGCCCGGCTTAAGAAATTGAGCGACGGACAATGGACTCATCATGAATACAGGCTTTAGCTGCTGGATGGCCGCTCCCGCTTTTTCAAGTAAGACACGAATAGGAAGATGACCACGTTTTCTCGCAATCTCTGCGTTGAGAACACCTAGAGGACCAATTCCCGCAGCACCGCGCGGTCGCCCTTCGGCATGAGACGCGACTATTTGTTCCTGTGCCAGATCAATGCGGGCTTTGTCGAACCGCCGAAAGGAAGCGACGAGATTGTTGTGACCATCGCCGTCGAATTCACGAAGCTCAGGCCAAGCTTTGAAGAGCATAATACGCAAGACGTTTGCATACGCTTGCTCGAACGCAGGCATCAGAGAGGTCTCGTCCAGAAAACCGTCATGCAAACCATCGGCTAGCGACGACATTCCAAGCTTGGACAACTCACGTGCCCGAGAAGCAAATGTTATGAACTGGCTCAGCCCCTCCATGTCTTCCAGCCAATCGCTCAACCGATCTGCAAGAGTACGAAGCGGGATAGATTCTGTATCGTCTGCATCCAGCGCTCTCTTGATATCCAGATCGAGCTCGGCGATGAGCGTGGCAAGCTCCCGCTCAAAATCTGGTAAAAGCCCTGTTGCGATCAAGCGTGCATCTTCGATCTTCTCCAGCGCGCCGGTCTTTGCCACACGACCCCACACCTCCTCCGGCAGGTCGGCATTTCTTGTTCGCCATTCTAGAAACGAATCGAGTGAGTCCCAATCTGATCGCGCGCCCCTCCATGCCGCGCCAAATGCTCCCCCAATTGGGGCCACCAACTGAAAGGCTCTTTCGGCATTCTGTACGGAGATGGCAAGATCAATCAGCGTGATCTGATCTGTTTGCGCCTTGGGCAGCGACTCCTTCAGATAGGAGCGCAGGAGAGACACCTGCGCTCTGTATTCTCCGCTGAAAAAACGAAGCAGACTTGCTCCCTTCGTAACAATCACGGAGCGGATCAAGCTATAGTCAGCATTCCGTCCAACTTCGTTTAATACTTTCTCCGCCTGCACTTCGGCATGAACGTAAGCACGCCCCGCGGCCAGAACATCCTGAAGAGCCTCAGTGTCCGTCCAAGCGGAGTGCGTTAAGCTCGACCGATCCAGCCCAATTGGTAACGGCGTAATATTCAAGAATCGCAGCGCGGCGGACAGTTCAGCTAACGTCACAGCCTCAGGCGCTCCCAATTCGCCGGATGCTACATGGGCGCAGTCTTCAAGTTGAGCCAGCATACCGGTCAACCGCCTAACTTTACCTTCGATCTCCGCTCTTTCGACCGGATCAAGCGCGCCCCGACGTACACCTCGCCACACATGCTCGGGAATGGGTCCGATGGAGCGCCGCCGCTCGGCAATATCGCGAATGACCGCCTTTCGGTCTTCAACGGCCGCCCTACTCCACTCTTCAGCGCCGTCCAGCTTGAAGCCGGGAGGACCCTCGGTTTTTTGAGCTATCGTCAACTGTCCGAGAATCTTCTGAGGCGAAAGCTCGCATGGCGTTAGAGGAGTGTGAAGCCTTCTGGCAAACGCATTGAGCGAGTCGCTTGTCTCACCCAGCTTTTGGATGACCGTGATATCTCCGCGTGACTGGCGATGTTGGGCGTCTCGGGTACGCTTTAGTTCTTCCAAAATGGCCCGCTTATTTGACTTGTTTGAGTGAAGCTCCAAGGTCAGGGGTCCAAGCCCAACCTGACGCAATCTTCGGTGCACCACATCGAGAGCGGCCATCTTCTCTGCCACAAACAGAACTTTCTTGCCGCGTGCCACTGCCGCTGCAATCACGTTGGTAATTGTCTGTGATTTTCCCGTTCCGGGCGGACCCTTTACAACTAGGGACCGGCCGCCCGCAGCTTCCGCAATCACAACTGTCTGCGAGCTATCGGCGTCAACCACATGATGAAGCTCAAGCGGCTTTATGACATCATCGATATCGGCGTTATCTGGGACAAGCGGGCCGCTTTCGGGAAAGCCGTCCCGGAGAAGCGCCGAGATCATTTCGTGCTTCTCAATGCTGGTGTCGGCAGGCCAGTTGTCAGGGTCGAGATCGCGATACATGAGAAACTTGGAGAACGAAAAAAATCCAAGAACCATGGCGTCGGGAAGCACCTCCCATCTCGCCTTCTTTGCAACGGTTTGGCCGACCTTCTCGTAGTACCCCGTTAGATCAACCTCGTCTTCATCCGTGAAGTCTTCGATGACCAACCCGAACTCAGCCCGCATCTTCGCTTGCAACGTCAGATTGGGCGACGGTGCTTCTTCTCTCCACCGGAGTTTAAACCTGTCCGCCGCGCTGGTCCGGTCCAGTTTTACCGGGAGCAAAACGAGAGGAGCGTGGCGTTGAATCTCCGAGCTATCGCTGTCAAACCAACGAAGAAGACCTAGTGCAAGATACAGAATGTTGACACCCTGCTCTTGTTCCAGTGTCTGCGCATCATACCAGATATCAAACAGCCGCTTCTGGAGGCCTTCCGAAGTTAGGCGAGTTTGAAGCCGAGTGTCGGTGTGGCGAGCGGCCACGCCACGCTCATCTACAGCTTCATCCTCATCCGGTTGAGGGATTCCGCCTGTGACACTGTCTTCCGGATCTAACTCGGCCTTTTCTTTTTCGCTAAGCTGGGTGCCGGGCAGAAAGCTCAACGACTTTCCGGATGTGAGGAGCCGAAAAACTTCCTCCGCTCTCTCATCAACAACTTCGATCACACGATTATTTCTCGTGCGCAGCGGCGTGTTCAGAAGTCGGTTCCGCGTCGAGAGGTCGAGAAGCGAATGACGCTCTTTGAGCAACCGATCTCTAATCGAGATGACAGATTCTTGAGCGTTCATCAGTTCCCCCACAGGCCATTATTGGCCTCATGCTACAATTGTCTTGCCGTGAGGGCCAACCCTGTCGAAACAAGCACAATACGAGGCGGAGAGCGCGTGCCCCGGAGCTTGAAGACGCGCCGGGCGGGGCCGGGCATGGCGCGGGTGGGGCCGCTCACGCTTTCGCGTTCCGGCCTTTCGCTTCTGCCCTCTCCCCGCCCGTGCCTTGCGCGCCCGTGCCTTGCGCGTCCGTGCTTTCCGCGTCCGCTTCGAGCCCGAGAAACGCGCCGGTGATTTCGGCGCCGCGACGGCTGGCGCCGCGCCACTCGCCGACCGCATGGACGAGGGCCGCTTCCTGCGCGGCGGCCATGTTGGCATGGGTCGCGACCGCGAGATCGACGGCATCGAGGAGCTCTTCCACGCTGCCGGCGACGACGCCGAGTTTCCAGCCTGCATATTTCGGATTGTTCTCCCAGGCGGCCTTGTGGCTGTTCAGGAAGACCGCCGGGCGCGGCGTGAGCAGGAACTCGTAGAGCTGGCTCGACATGTCGCCGAGATAGATGCCGGCCGCGCGCGCATAAGTCATGTCGACGAGGCGCGGCGAATCGAGATCGACGAGGATGCGGCCGGGAACCGACAGCGACGCCCACGCCTCGGCCTCGCGCGGCGTCAATGTTTCGGCGATGCGCAGATGCGGCGCGACGACGAGATTGTAGCGCTGCTGGCGCGCGAAGAGATCGATCACCGCGCGGGCATCGCGCCAGGACGAGATGGCCGGGTCGAAATGCGGATTGTAGAGGACGACGGGCCTGTCATTGCCGAAGAGGCGGGCCACGCCGCGCGGCCGCCGCCGGGCGAGGTAATCGAACTTCACATAGCCGGTGGCGCGCAGGCGCGCGCGCTCGATGCCGTGGACGGTCACGGCGCGCTCGATATCCTTGCGGCCGGGCACGACGATGAGATCGAAAGCCTTGAGCCGCCGCTCCGAGCCGGGCGCGCGGTCGCCCGCGCCGTGACGGAAATGGATCATGGGGGTGTGGCGCATGCCGAGATGGCGAAGCCAGGCCGATGTGCGCTCCGGCGTGACCGCCGCCACGGGACCGGGGTGGAGGCGCGCGATGCGGCGCAGCAGCGGCAGCTTGTCGACGGAGGGCCACCGCAGCAGGCGCGCGAGCAGGCGGCTCCATCGCGGCGGCTCGACGGCGGCAAGGCGCATCGCGCCGGCCTGCATGTCCTCGCGCACGATTTCCAGCAAGGCGCCGGTTTCCGCCCCGCGATAGACGCAGGTGACCTGCAGCCCCGGATAGAGCTTCGTCATGGCGGCGGCGACGGGCGCGAGATGGAACACCTGATGCGCGCCGCCGATGAAGACGAACAGCACCTCCGCCGGGCGGCGCGGGATCGACACTGTCTATATTCCCTTCATATTGACACCGTCAATGTAACGGTGCGATGCCCCCGCGCCAACCGGGGAGGGAAAAATGCCCGCCCGCCTTCTGATGACCGCCGCCGCCGCCGCGCTGGAGCGTGCGAAGGCCTAGCGGCAGCCGCCCCGGTCGGCGCAGCATTCGCGCATCAGGAAGCCGAGCGTGCGGTCCATGACCGCCATGTCGGCGTGGCAGATGAGCGTCGTGCCATGACGCTCCTGGACGACGAGGCCGACCTCGACAAGGCGGCGCAGATGGAAGGAGAGCGTCGAGCGCGGAATGCCGGCCGCATCTTGCAGCGCACCGACGGAACGCCCCTCGGGTCCGGCACGCACCAGCGCGCGATAGACGGCGAGCCGGACCGGCTGGCCGAGCGCTTCGAGGCAGACCGCCGTCCGGTCGAGATCGGCGGTGTTCTTCATGCCGGTTTTTTTCGGAACCGCTTTCACCGCGGCATTTCTCGCATTCATGAGGTTGCTCCCGTCGTGGCGCAGGCACATGGTTCGTCCGCGCATCCCGCTTCCACGCAGCCCGCCCGGGCAGACGGCGCACCGAGCCAGAGGATCGGCGCAAAGCCCGCGCCCTCCCCCCGGAAGCCCGTCACCTGACCGCCATAGAGACGCGCCGCCGCGAAGACCGGCTCGAAACCATGCGTCCAGACGCGGATATCGGCCTTGTGCGCGGCAAGCCCGCCCGCAAGCTGCAGGAAACGCTGCGAGGGTTCGGCGAAACGCTGCGCGAGATAGCCCTCGCCCACGATCTCGCACCACTTCTTGCGCGTGATCTTGTCGCCGCGATAGACGCCGCGCGACGCATAGCCCTGCGCCGGCTTGAAAACATAGTCGCGGCGCGCCTCCCACAGGCGGCCGGCATTGCCGCAATCGACGGGTTCGGTATGGGGAACGGTATCGAGCACGAGCGCCGCACCGACGGCGCGGATACGCGCGTAGAGATCCTCGCGCATCGAAACCGGCAGGAACATCGGCTGCCCGGCGGAAAGCGCCTCGAGCTCGCCCGCGGCAGAGGGCGCTTCAGCCGCGCCAAGCCGCGCGGCGGCCGCCGCCTCAAGCGCGGAACGCTCCAGCGGGAGACAGAAGCAGTCC
>PHEF01000011.1 GCA_002842875.1 Alphaproteobacteria bacterium HGW-Alphaproteobacteria-3
CATGCAGGACCGCCGCCTCGTCGGCGCCTCGACGATCACGCAGCAGGTCGCCAAGAACTTCCTGCTCTCCTCCGACGTCACACTGAACCGCAAGCTGAAAGAGGCGTTGATCGCGATCCGCCTCGAACAGGCCTTCACGAAGGACGAGATCCTCGAACTCTATCTGAACGAGATCTACCTCGGCATCGGCGCCTATGGCGTCGCCGCCGCCGCGCTCAACTATTTCGGCAAGCCGCTCGACGAACTCACCATCGCCGAGGCCGCCTATCTCGCGACCCTGCCCAAGGGCCCCAACAATTATCACCCCTATCGTTTCCGCGAACGCGCGCTCGCGCGGCGCAACTGGGTGATTTCGCGCATGGAGGACGAGCGCTTCATCTCCTCCTTCGACGCGGCCGAAGCCCGCGCGACCGGGCTCGACGTTTCGCTCCGCTCGCGCGGTGTGCAGATCCGCGATGCCTCCTATTTCCTCGAACAGGTGCGCCGCGAACTTCTCGGCATGTATGGCGAGGAGAAGCTCTACGAGGGTGGCCTCTCCGTCCGCACCACCATCGACACCAAACTCCAGGAAACGGTCTCGCGTGAACTCCGCGAAGGCCTCATCGCCTTCGACCGCCGCCACGGCTGGCGCGGTCCCGTCCGTCATTTGGAGGCGGGCGAGAACTGGCAGGAGGCGCTTTCCGCCATGCCCGTTCCCGCCGACATCGAGCCCTGGACGCTCGCCACCGTGCTCGACGTGAAGCAGGAAAGCATCACCGTCGGCCTCCGTCCGCAGCGTCTCGCCGATGGCCGCTTCTCCAAGGATGTCGAAAAGGCGAAAGTGCCGCTCTCCGAAATGACATGGGCGCGCGCCAGCGTGAACCGCCTCTATCTCGGTCCGGAAGTGAAGGCGCCCTCCGAGGTCGTCTCCGTCGGCGACGTCGTCTGGGTGGAGCCTGTCTTCGAGGACAAGCGCAAGGACCCCGTCCACTACGCGCTCGTGCAGGTGCCGGAGGTGAACGGCGCCGCCCTCGCGATGGACCCGCATACGGGCCGCGTCCTCGCCATGCAGGGCGGCTTCAGCTTCGGCCTGTCGGAGTTCAACCGCGCGGTGCAGGCACTCCGCCAGCCCGGCTCCTCCTTCAAGCCCTTCGTCTATACCGCCGCGCTCGACAAGGGCTTCACACCCGCAAGCCTCGTTCTCGATGCGCCCTTCGTTCTCGATCAGGGCGGCGACCTCGGCCTCTGGAAGCCCGAAAACTACGAACGGAATTTCCACGGGCCGTCCACGCTGCGCTTCGGCATCGAGCATTCGCGCAACCTGATGACGGTGCGCCTCGCCCAATATGTCGGGCCGCAGACCGTCTCGAATTATGCGCGCCGCTTCGGCATCACCGATGACATGCCGCCGGTCCTCTCCATGGCGCTCGGCGCGGGCGAGACCACGCTCATGCGCCTCGTCGGCGCCTATGGCATTCTCGACAATGGCGGCAAGCGCGTCACCCCGGCCCTGATCGACCGCGTGCAGGACCGCTTCGGCCGCACCATCTACAGGAAAGACATGCGCGATTGCCCGGCCTGCAACGAAAGCTGGGACGAGGCGAAGGCGCGCAACGCCGGACTCAATTCGCTTGAAGCCGGTACGGTCGCGCCGCCCGCCTTGCCGGACGACCGCGAACAGGTTGCGAGCGCGCAGACTTCCTATCAGATGGTCTCCATGCTCGAAGGCGTCGTGCAGCGCGGCACGGGCTCGGCGGCCAAGGCCGTCGGCGTGCCGCTTGCCGGCAAGACCGGCACCACCAACGACGGCAAGGATGCCTGGTTCGTCGGCTTCTCGCCCAATCTCGTTGTCGGCGTGTTCGTCGGCTATGACGAGCCGCAGCCGCTCGGCCGTGCCGAAACGGGCGGCCGCGCCGCCGCGCCCGTCTTTGCCGGCATCATGAAGGATGCGGTGGGCGGCAAGCCCGCCATTCCCTTCCGCGTGCCGCCGGGCATCACCCTGGTGAAGATCAATCACAAGACCGGCCGCCTCGCGAATGGCGAGGGCTCGGGCATCATCCTCGAAGCCTTCAAGGAAGGCACCGAGCCGCGCCTCGAAAGTTCCGCGCCCTCCGTCGGCCTTTTCGGCAACGTCCCGGACCCCTCCGCCACCAATGACAGGGACCGGCCCGGCGCGGTCCCCTTCGACGGTGCCGTGCTCGATGGCGGCGCGCCGCTTTCGCCGGAGGATTACGACGGCATGGCCCCGCCCGCGAACGGCGACGCGCCGAACGAAGCCGCGCCGCAAGACCCCTTCATCCGTCCGGGTGCGGACGGTATGGCGCGCGGCCCCGTCCCCGATGGCGGCGTGCCCACGGACGAGATTCCCGGCGCGGGCGGCGAGGAACCCGCACGCCCCGAGGGCGGCAGCTCCGCCGGCACCGGCATCGGCTCCGGCACCGGCGGCCTTTATTGAGTTTGCGATAGGGCAAGACACAAGACCGGAATAGAAGTGTCATCCCGGGGCAGGCCAAAAATAAAAGTGTCATCCCGGGGCTTGTCCCCGGGACCCATTGGTTCCCTCAGCAAGTGTTGTTTGCGCGGCGTTTGTTGTTGCTCTTCCTTCACCAGACAATGCTGCGGTGATCGGCGCCGCGAGTGGGCCCCGGCAACAAGTGCCGGGGTGACACAAGTAAACTGAAGCACGCCACCCCCACGCCCCGGAGCCCGCCATCTCATCCTTCCCCACATACGACGCCATCATCCTCGGCGCGGGCGGCGCCGGTCTCTTCTGTGCGCTGACCGCGGGGAGGCGAGGGCGCCGCGTCCTCGTCATCGACCACGCGAAAAAGCCGGCCGAAAAAATCCGCATTTCCGGCGGCGGCCGCTGCAACTTCACCAACATCCACACCAGCGGGAAAAACTTCCTCTCGGACAATCCGCGCTTCTGCCTCTCCGCGCTTTCAGGCTTCACGCCCAAGGACTTCATCGCCATGGTCGAGGCGCATGGCATCGCCTGGCACGAAAAGGCGCTCGGCCAGCTCTTCTGCGACGGTTCCTCGCAGCAGATCATCGGCATGCTGCTCGATGAATGCGGCAAGGCAGGCGTCACCAGCAGCCTCGAAACGGAAGTGAAATCCGTCGCGAAGAACGAGCGCGGCTTCACGCTCGAAACCTCGCGCGGGCGCTTCGAGGCCGCCTCCCTCGTCGTCGCGACGGGCGGCAAGTCGATCCCGAAAATGGGCGCGACCGGCCTCGGCTACGATATCGCGAAACAGTTCGGGCTTGCCGTCATCCCGCCGCGTCCCGCCCTCGTGCCCTTCACCTTCGGGCCGGAGTTGCGCGAGCGCCTCGAAGGCCTCTCCGGCGTCTCGGTGGACGCAACGGTCGCCTGCGGAAGCACGCGCTTCTCAGAGGCGCTCCTCTTCACCCATCGCGGCCTGTCCGGCCCCGCCATCCTGCAAATCTCGTCCTACTGGCGCGAGGGCGACGAGATCGTGGTGAACCTGTGCCCCGGCCACGACGTCTTCGCCGAATTGCGCGCCGCCCGCGTGAGCCAGCCGAAACAGGATGTGGCGACGGCGCTGTCGCGCTTCCTGCCGAAAAGCCTCGCCGCGCGGTGGTGCGATATGGCAAGCGTCGAAGGCCGCCTCGCCGACCTCTCCGACAAGCGCCTCCGCGCCCTCGCCGATAGCGTCAACGGCTGGCGCGTCAAACCTCAGGGTACGGAAGGCTTCCGCACCGCCGAAGTCACCGCCGGCGGCGTCGACACGCGCGGCCTCTCATCGAAGACGATGGAAGCGCGCACTGTTCCCGGCCTCTACTTCATCGGCGAAGTCCTCGACGTCACCGGCCACCTCGGCGGCTTCAACTTCCAATGGGCCTGGGCCTCGGGATTTGCGGCGGGGGAGGCGCTCTAACCTCAAAAATGTCATTGCCGGGCTTGACCCGGCAATCCAGTAGCCGCCGCAAGGCGGCGTCTCTCTTCGCAAGAATCTTTTTCGGCCGTCGTCGTCCCTCGCTCTGGATGCCCGGCCTCCTTAAAAACAAAGGAGGGCCCGGGCATGACGAGTGTTGGGGCAGGTGAAAGACGCCTAATACAAATAAAAAGTGTCACCCCGGCGACCTGTCCCCCGAAGCTCCGGAGGAGCGAAGGAGGAAAGCCGGGGCCCACCCGCAGCGCCTCTGGCCGCAGCATTGGACGTTGTCTTCAGTCTTTCCCCAACCCGTCATTGCGAGCGAAGCGAAGCAATCCAGAGCCGCACACTCATGTGCCAGCCGCCCCTGGATTGCTTCGTCGCTCCGCTCCTCGCAATGACGTTGAGAGGAAAACACCGGACGCGAATTCCCTCTGTGTCTCTGCGCCTCTGCGTGCATTTTCTTTTTCTCACGCAGAGCCGCAGAGATCGCAGAGCGGATGAAACGCACCGTGCCTGCTCAAAATAAAAGTGTCATCCCGGGGCTTGTCCCCGGGATACATTCGCCGCGAAAATAGAAGTTGGTCGTAGCCTGAGATTGCCGCCAGCTCGCTTGAATGACTGAGTGTCGATGTTACCCAAATTTTCGCCTTATAGTATTGTGCAACAAATACTATGTATGCAGATGAAATATGAAAAATGAAATTGGCTATAATTTTGCGGAGTGGCTATCAAATCTTTCTGAGGAAGAGCGCACCGCTTTTAACAAAAGTAGCTTCGAGAATACCAAAGCTGAGTACGAAAAATTCAAAGCTAGCTTTGGAAGTGGGTATTGCTACGTCTGTGGCGCTCCGCTTGCATCGTTCGTAGACTCGCACTCTTGCCCCCATTGGTTTCTTTTGCCTGAGGGGATCAGAAAGAGACGCTTGCCCGAAGTGGCAGAGCGTTATGGTTTTTTTCAGATTCAAAGTTATCTGAGGTGGGTGGCAAATGAGGAGGCATTTGCGCGCAACATCAATGACCTTCGAGAAGAAGGTTCGGGAAAACTCTTTGAGACAACGATTCGCTTCAAAAATTTTGAGTGGAGTTTTAGTTGCGGAGAACAAGACTATCGAGGTCATCCGTCCTCACGAAATGCTCGCCACCCCCACTATCATCTGCAGATGAAAGTTGATCAGCGAGTGTTGATCAAATTTAACGAATTTCATCTTCCGTTCAGTGATCGCGATATAATAAACATAGAAGCACAGAGGGCTCTTCCCGAAGTTGTAAAGAACAAGTTCACTTTCGGCGAGGGAATGTCCGACATTCTAAATCAAGCCACGCTACCTCAGGTGCTGGATGGAACGAGCGCGACGGACGCGCAAGACGAAGCGCATTTCAAATTGGATACGTTCGTAAAAGCCGATGAGGGTACTTTGATCAGTGGAGATGATCTCGCGGCAATTATCGAGGAAGCCAAAAGTAAGGGCGTCACGGTTGCCAGCTTGCTCCACAAGCTGCCTAACGTCAGTATTCAAAGCGTTGTGACGCCGGGCCCCGGTGTTGTCGAGCAGTCCCTGCGAAATAGCAGAGGTCGTTCGAATGATGGAGAGGCGTAAGCCTTGGGGCATTGTTCCAGATTGGCAGAACCTACCCCCCACCCTTTACATGCCCCCCCATCCCCCCTATTTTCCGCGCCAGCGAACGGGCCGGAATCGGCCCGCCACACGTAAAGATCGAGAAGAGTTCGCCATGCGCGCCGAGACGCAGACCCTCGCCGATGAAATCAAGCAGTCGCTCGCGCTGCTGAGGAGGCATCTTTGACTGGGATGCTGCCCTCCGGCGCTTCGATGAGCTGACGGCGAAAGCCGAAGATCCCGACTTCTGGAACGATCCCGAGAAGGCGCAAGGCCTGATGCGCGAGCGCACGCGTCTCGAGGGTGCGATTGCCCGCTACCGGCACCTCGAAGCCGCCCTCAACGACAATCTCGAACTGATCGAAATGGGCGAGGCCGAGGGCGACGAGGGGATCGTCGCCGAAGCCGAGGCCGCGCTCAAGGCCGCGCACGCCGAGGCCGCCGAAGCCGAGATCGAGACGCTGCTCTCCGGCGAGGCGGACGCGAACGACACCTATGTCGAAGTTCATGCGGGCGCCGGCGGCACGGAAAGCCAGGACTGGGCGCAGATGCTGCTGCGCATGTATACGCGCTGGGCGGAGCGCAAGGGCTACAAGGTCGAGCTTATCGAGCGCCATGACGGCGAAGAGGCGGGCATCAAGTCGGCGACCATCGTCGTCAAGGGGCACAATGCCTATGGCTGGCTGAAGACGGAGTCGGGCGTGCACCGGCTCGTGCGCATCTCGCCCTATGACAGCGCCGCGCGCCGCCACACCAGCTTCTCCTCCGTCTGGGTCTATCCGGTGGTGGACGACCGCATCGACATCCAGATCAACGAAAGCGATTGCCGCGTCGATACCTATCGCGCGTCCGGCGCGGGCGGTCAGCACATCAACAAGACCGACAGTGCGGTCCGCATCACGCATATCCCGACCAACATCGTCGTCGCCTGTCAGAACGAACGCTCGCAGCACAAGAACCGCGCCGCCGCCTGGGACATGCTGCGCGCGCGGCTCTACGAGCTTGAGCTGCAGAAGCGCGAAGAGGCCGCCGCCGTCGAGGAGGCGGGCAAGAAGGACATCGGCTGGGGCCACCAGATCCGCTCCTATGTCCTCCAGCCCTATCAGATGGTGAAGGACCTGCGCACCGGCGTCGAAAGCCCGGACCCCGATGCCGTGCTCGGCGGCGAGCTCGATCCCTTCATGGCCGCCGCCCTTGCCGCCCGCGTCCATGGCGGCGCCGAAGCCGTCGAGGACATCGACTAGGGCGGGGCGCGTTCCTCCTTCTCGTCCCACCCGCCCCTGGGGGCGGGTCGAAATTCGCATCCGCGAATTTCGGGGCGGGGGATGCCACCAATTCGTCTCCTTCCCCGTCCCTCAAATCATGTCCCGTTCCGGCACATTCCCGAGCACGCGCGGGCGCACATCGCGGCGCCCCTCTCCCGCAGCGGGACTCGTCTCCGCAAGGCCGGGCAGGGCGCGCGCGATATCCCCGCTGCGGGGATAAATCCGGCTTCCATGACGTTTCGATGACATTTCGATGACAGTCGGCCGGGGATAGCGGAAAAACGGCGGCGCCCGGCGCTTGAACGAAAGAGGCCGGAGACATGCGCCCCCGACCTCTCTTCCCCCCGAAATTTTTCGCGGTTTACTGCGCCGCGGGCCGCTTCACGACCACGCCGCCATCGTTCACGACCACCGGGCTGTCATTGCCGGCGGTGGGGCGGGGTGCCGGGCGTGGGCCGTCGCCGAGCGGTCCGCCTGCGGCCTGCGCCGTGGGCCGTGCGGGCGATGTGCGGGCGGTCGAGCCTGCCTGCTGGCTGATCGGATCGTCGGAATGGCGGCAGTTTCCTTCGAAAAACGCGCCCGTTTCCACGGCCAGCGCCTCGTGCAGGATGTCGCCTTCGACATGGCAGGTGGAGGCGAGCTGAACGCGCCGCCCCCGGATCGTGCCGACGACGCGGCCGCGGATCACGATGTCGTCCGCCACGATCTCGCCGGTAATCGAAGCCTTCTCGCCGATCGTCAGCGACTGGCTGCGAATGTCGCCTTCCACGGTGCCGTCGACCTGGATGTCGCCGGTGGCCGTCAGGTTGCCATGCACCACCAGATCGTTGGAAATGATCGACGGTGCCGTGCGTGCGTTGGGCCGCCGTCCGCCGCTCGGGGCGCTCACGGGAGCCGGGGCGGACGATGCGACCGCCTTGGAATCTGTGTCTTTATCCTTGCTTCGCGAAAACATAATGCCCTGCCTCAATGAACTTGGAGGGGTTGCGAACGATACCGTCGAACCAGACCTCATAGTGAAGATGGGCCCCGCTGCTGCGGCCGGAGGACCCTACTCTGCCGATAGTCTCCCGGAATGCAATTTCTTTCCAGCCTGCAAAGGTCACGGTCCCGGCGCTGGGTGCGTAGATTTTGGAACCGTAGCCGGCCGCCATGTCCTCGCCCGAATGAAAGGCCATGCGCCCGTTGAAGGGATCGCGGCGGGGGCCGTAGCTGCTTGTGTGGCGGTAGCTGACAAGCGGAGAAGCAAGCGGCATTCTGGCAATGGATTCCTCAAGATCAGCCATTTTCTTCAGGTTGCTGCTTACCCGGAAAAGCTGCTTTGCAAAGCCGGTTTCACCGCTGCCGCCGGCCAGCGCGTCCGTGTCGGCAAGGTCGATGAACGGGCCGCCCTGGGCGTCGCCGTTCTTGCCGGCAGTTCTTTTCAGCATCTGCTCGGGCTCGACCGCTTTGGTCATGCTGATGATGGATTTCAGCTCGCGCACGCGCCGGTCCGTCACCTCTTCCACATTGTTGATCAGGCTCTGCTGCGCGTCATCGAGTTGCGCAAGCCGCGTATCGATCAGCGACACAAGCGCGTTGTCGTCTTCTGTATTTCCAGCAAGGCCAGCAAAATCAAGGCCTTCGCTACCTTCTATGACAAATGGCTCGAGCTCCGTCATTCGCGCTGGCCGGGCCGTGGTGTGAACCACGTCGGGGCCTTCCGAGGCGCCGTCCACCCGCATCAGCACGGTGTTCCCGTCGCCCGGCGTTCCTTCCTGGCCGCCCAGCGTCGCCGCATAGCGCCGGCGCATCGTGTCGAGCTGGGAGCCCGCGCTCTGGCGTTGGCTCATGAGCGTGGCGAGTTGCTTGTGCTTTTCCTCAAGCTGGCGCGTCGTCGCGAGGAAGCGTTCCTCGGTGATGACAA
Organism: Alphaproteobacteria bacterium HGW-Alphaproteobacteria-3; assembly: GCA_002842875.1. Taxonomy (GTDB): domain Bacteria; phylum Pseudomonadota; class Alphaproteobacteria; order Parvibaculales; family Parvibaculaceae; genus Parvibaculum. The sequence goes on from PHEF01000011.1 coordinate 8,666, forward strand.
GCTGTCCGTTGAGCTCGTCATAGGCGGACTGGAGCTGCGCCATCCGCTCTTCATAGGCGCCCTGCATCTTCACGTAACGGCGGTCTTTCGCCGCGATGATCTGCTCCTTGAAGACCACGTTGACTGACGCAAACGCAATCCAGCTCAGGAAAACGAACGCAATCGCCGCAAATACAGTCTGCGTCAGCGGCGGCAACGAAATGAACTGCACATGCCCGTGGCTGCGGATGTAAATCTGCCGCTCCACGTACATATGTCGCAGAAAACTGCGGAATTTATCGGCCCAGTGATGCCGCTGGTGCATGCCCCTCAATGCCCCTTAGCCCCCATTTTTGTGTGCCTATTCCACCCAATTTGGCACAGACAAGCAAGATACGCGCGTAGAGTTTTGATGTCATTGGTTAATCTGCATTTACCATAGCGCGAAAAACCGCTCCGCAATGGCAGCTTTTCAGCCTGCGAGCGGCTCGTAGAAGCCGGGTTCGAGGCCCGCCGCGGTTCGCGCCTCGGTGTTGAAGGGACGCTTCAGCGCACCCCGGAAGTGCCGTTTCACCAGACGGTGGAAGGTCTCCTCCGGGGCGAGGCCGCGCAGCGCGCAGGCATGGCGGAACCACCGCGCGCCCGCCCGCACATGAACCTGTTCCTCCGTGTAGATCGTTTCGAGTATCGCGGCGCTCGCTCTGTCGCCGGCCGCATTGAGCCGTCCGATCATCGCAGGCGTCACGTCGAGCCCTCGCGCCTCAAGAACCATGGGCACCACGGCGAGGCGGGCGAGGAGGTCGTGCCTTGTTTCCGCCGCCGCCTGCCAGAGCCCGTCATGCGCGGGCAGGTCGCCATAGCGCGCGCCGAAGGTGGCAAGACGCTCCTCGAGCATCGCGAAGTGACGCGCCTCATCGTCGCCGACGGCAACCCAGTCGTCGAAGAAGCTGCGCGGAAGCGCTTCGGACTGGAAGCGTCCCGCGAGATCGAAGGCGAGGTCGATCGCATTGAGCTCGATATGGGCGAGCGAATGGAGCAGGGCGACGCGGCCCCTCTCTCCCTTGAAGCTGCGCCGCGGCATGTCGCGGGGCAGGAGGAGTTCCGGTTTTTCCGGGCGGTTCGGCCTGTCGGGCATAGGGACGGCCGCATCGGCTTCGAGCCTGCCTGCCCGCCACCTTGCCGCGACCTCGCGTGCAAGCGCGGCCTTTCCGCGCGCATCGCCGCAGAGCAGGACCGCGCGTGCCGCCGCCGCCAGCGAATGCTCATCTGCCATGTGCCGTCAGAGCTCTTTGGCCGCGGCAAGAACTTCTTCGGCATGACCGGCCACCTTCACCTTCGGCCAGACCCTCCGCACCACACCCTTTTCATCGATCAGAAATGTCGTGCGGTTGATGCCCATGAACTTCCGTCCATAGAGGCTCTTCTCCGCCCAGACGCCATAGGCTTCGAGCATCTTGCCTTCCTCGTCGGAAAGCAGGCGAACGGTACTGCCTCAGTTTGAAATCTGACGGCTCTTGACCGGGTGTCGTCCAGCGCCTCTAATTCCTGTATGCTTAGTGGAAAGCATGGAGGAATGTATGCCACTATTCGATACCGGAGACCGCGTGCCAAACGCTGCTACAATGGGCAAGAATGCGAGGACTCTCGACGAGAATAATAAGACGGTTATCGTGGAGGCGACCGCAGAGGCTATTCAAGATTACGGTTGGGAAACGATAATCTCCGTTGCATCGGAGAAGTATGATAACCGTGATTTGGCCTCGGAAGGCTCTCCGCCGCGTGTATGCGTAACCACAGGTGATTGCGCCAATGCCTAAAGGCCCCAAAGGAGAAAAGCGCCCCGCCGATGTTATCGGCAACGCGGTCAAGATTATGAAGATCGCAACGGGTGAGATTGAAGAAGCTGATGCTACTCCAGCACGGGGTAGCGAAGGCGGGAAGGCGCGGGCACGAAAACTTTCTGCGAGTGAAAAGAGGGCGATAGCTTCCAAGGGGGCTAGTGCCCGCTGGAAAAAAGATCAGACTGCTCAGGGCGCGAAAGTGCGATCCTAGCTCCGTCATCCAGAAAACCGTCTCTAATTCCTTTCATGATGACATACGGCTGCATAGCCGGATTTCTAAATCTATAGCGATAAATGCGCGCCGTTCCCTGTCGATGTAGAACGCGCCCCCGTTTTTCCTCTGTAAACTCTTTCAAATTGTTGTTGAAAGCCTCGACAGTCGTTTCTTTTTTCAAAATTGCAGACAGCGGTTCCTCCACCTGTTTGGGGGTGAAATAACCCACTTCATCGGATTGGGCGAGGGCACACGCCATGAGAATTTGTCGGTAGCGCGCCTTTTCTTGATTGCTATGAGTGGCCAACTGATAGTCAGCCTTAAGACTATTCTGTGAGCTATTTAGTACCTCATCGATAGCGTGATCGACGTCGCCTTCAGTAATTTCCAGCCTTCTATTTCTAATAGCTGAAAGAACAGCTCCCTTTCCAAGCCCATGCGCAAAAGCGGGAAGGCCTTTCGTGAGATTGATAGCTTTCCATTTTCCATCACCCTGGATGGACATTCCTAACCGACGAAGACGCCCTTCAATAATGTCCCGGATTTCTTCTTGGTCCATCCTAGGCATCAATATTTCCTCCGAGCACCGAATAATGGACTCATGCCCAGAAACAAGATCACGCACGTTGTCGCTGATTCCAACGACAAACACGGTCGCATTGATCCCCTCATCAGAAAGAGCCTTGATGGTTTCCGCCATCAAGCGAGACGTATCTGGATCTTGGATTAGGTTGTATTCATCAACAACGACGATCGGAATATCATTTTCTGAAAAGCGCGAAAGTTCGCGCACTACATCTGCAGGCGTCACGCCTGCAGTATAAAGGTCGGAAACTGGATATTCTCTCGGCCCCTCTCCTATGTCAGCACGAAAATGTATTTCCCGAAATATGTCCGTCCAAATACCTGAGAATGTGTCCGAAGAAAAAACCTGCTTTCTAATATATCGAACCGTTGAAGTCTTCACCGGGACCAACAAGCGTAGAATTTGAGCGATAGACGTTTTCCCCACACCCGGTTCGCCATAAATGATCGCATGTCGCCCACGCTCACCGACCACGTCTAGCAACTTTAAGATTTGAGCTTGTCGTCCCGCGAACAAGTCTGCGGTCGTTACCGGAGTCGAAGGGGTAAAGAGGCTTGTCGCTTCGAACCGGAGCGCCCGCCAGTCCTCCTCACTCATTTTTTTCTTCGCCATTGCCATAGCTCCGCATCAATTGATCACAGTACGCATACTACTATGAACAGTTGAGGCATTACTATTGACAAATGAAAGCAAAAATGTTCAACTTGAAATATGAACAAATTGCCCCTCCAGAAGCGCATTCAAATCCTCTCCATGCTCTGCGAGGGATCGTCCATGCGGTCTATCTCCCGCGTTGTGGACGTGAGCCTGAACACGGTTTCCAAACTGCTTGAGGAAGCCGGGGAAGTCGCGCTTGAGATGCACGATGAAATGGTGCGCGGCGTGAAGGCGAGCCGGGTCCAATGCGACGAAATCTGGTCGTTCGTTTATGCGAAGGAAAAGAACGTCAAAACGGCCAAGGCCGCGCCCGAAGATGCTGGCGACGTGTGGACGTGGACGGCGCTCGACGCCGATAGCAAGCTGATCGTTTCCTATTTCGTCGGGGATCGCTCTGGGCAGGCTGCTATCGCGCTCATGGACGATCTTCGCTCGCGCCTCGCTAACCGTGTGCAGCTTACGACGGACGGCCACAAGGCTTATCTGGAGGCCGTGGAAGGCGCATTTGGCGCGGATGTGGACTACGCCATGCTGATTAAGCTCTACGGCCAAGGCGCGGCTGGCCCGGAAACCCGTTATTCACCGGCTGAGTGCATCGGCATCCGCAAGGACCGGATCGAGGGCAACCCCGACATTGCCCACGTCTCAACCTCGCATGTTGAGCGGTCGAACCTTTCGATGCGTATGCACATGCGCCGCTTTACCCGGCTGACGAATGCTCACTCCAAGAAGCTCGCGAACCATGTCCACATGATCGCGCTCTACACGGTGTTCTATAACTTCATCCGGTCGCACAAGAGCCTGAAAATGACCCCGGCTATGGCCGCTGGCATCGCCCCGAGCTTCCTTGGCTTTGAGGATGTTCTGGCCCGGATCGACGCGAAGATCGTTCCGACGAAGCGTGGGCCTTACAAGAAAAGAAATTCAAACTGAGGCAGTACCAGGCGAACCGTCAGATTGTGTTTGTCGCGGAATTTGCAGTGCTTTTCGACCGTGTCTTTGGACACGCCGAGCACGACCGTACCGGCTGAATCGAATTTCTTCCCGAGCGCGCTGAAGGCGATGGCCTCCGTCGTGCAGCCGGGTGTGTCGTCCTTGGGGTAGAAATAGAGGACCGCCTTTTTGCCTGCGAGCGACTTCAGCGAGACCGTCGAGCCGTCATCGGCGGGCAACGAAAAGGCAGGCGCCTTGCTGCCCGGTTCAGGCAGGCCCGCTGTGGCGGCTATCGCCTTTGTGCCCTTCTTTGCGCCTTGCCGGGTCGTTGCCTTCGCCATATCCATGCCTCCTCAAGTCCCGTCGGCCAGCCGGGCTTCCGGCGGCGGCCCAATATGATCGTTCGTCTTTCCGCTGGCCAGCGCGTTAAGCCTGCACCCCAAAAGGGCAGCCCGGGGGCGGCAAAGATGCAGACTTCGCCGGGGGGAGAGGATAAAACCTCACTGACTCGCTTTTGCCTCAATTGTGCGATTTCCATAGCGCGGCAAGCGAGAGGAGCAACAGCCTTTCTTGATCCGTCGAAGTAGCAAGATATTACTGGAAGTGATTGGTGTCGCCGTGGCCGTGACGGCCACGCTTCTTGCCGTTTTAGCCTGGCAGCTTTCTTCCGGCCCGGTTTCCCTTTCCCTTCTGAACCAGATGATCGAGGACGCCGCGAACCCTGCGCTCCAGGGCGGCGAACTGGATATCGAGGACACGGTCCTCATCTGGTCGGCGGAAGACCGCGAACTCTCGCTCCGGCTGCGTGATGTCCGTCTCATCGGTGCGGACGGCAACCAGGTCGCACGGGTGCCTCAACTCGCTTTCGATCTGAGCATGCCGGCCCTCCTGCGCGGCACGCTGGCGCCGAAGGCGATTGACCTTTTCGGCGTGCGGGCGACCGTTTTGCGACGCCCTGGCGCTGGCGTCACGCTGGCGCTCGCGAAGTCGGACGCAGAAGCACCTGACCTCGAAACGCCCGCCATGGTCGGGCCGATGCTCGAGGCGCTCGTGTCGGAAAGCGATCCCTCCTCGCCACTCGGTTACCTTTCGCGCCTCGGTATACGCGATGCCAAGCTCCGCTTCGTGGACGAAGTCAACGGCATCACCTTCGATGCGCCGGAGGCGAGCGTTGTTATCTTCAAGGGAGGCGGCGGGCTCGCGGGCGTGCTTCACGCGCGGTTTGCCATCGGCGACACGATGGCCACGCTCGACATGAACGGCGTACTCCCCGCCGGAGCCGATGAGGCCAACATCGAGGCGAGCATCGCCGATCTCGTTCCGGCCGCTCTCGCGCGCACCGCGCCATCGCTCTCGGATTACGCCATTTTCGATGCGCCTCTCTTTGCAACGGGCGAACTGCGCATCGGTAGGGATGGTGCGCTCCGCTCGGGCCGTCTCTCGCTCCGCGCGGGCGCGGGCGAGATAAACCTCCCCGCGCCGTGGGAAACGACGATCCCGCTCGAGGCGGCCGAGGGCGACGTCACGATCGACGGCCTACTGCAACGCCTCAAGCTCGAAAAACTTGTGGTGAAAGCAGGCCTGCATGAAGCATCGCTTGGCGGCATCGTGGACTACCGCACCGGAAAAGGGCTCGATATTTCATCGGTCCGCGTCGATCTTGCCGTCGACAGCTTTCATACCGAAGTTCCGGGTTTCTTCGTCGGGCCGGTCGATCTCGACAAGGCGACGCTAAAGGCGGACATCGACTTCGATGCGCTCAAGGCCGATATCGAGGAGCTTTTCATTGGCACGGGGACCGGCGGCATCCGGTTGTCGGGGTCGCTTGCCGATGCCGAGCGTTCGCCCGCCGTCAGGATCAAGGGCAACATCGACCCCATGCCCCTCGAGGCATTGAAGGCGCTCTGGCCCCTGCCGGTGGTGAAGGGCGCACGCGAATGGGTGGGTAACAATCTTTCCGGCGGCACGCTCGACGGCGGCTCCTTCGACATCGACCTCGCGGGCGGCATGATCGCGGATGCCGCGGATCACATTCCCATACCTCAGGATGCGCTTCGCTTCGAGTTCGCGGCCAGCGGTCAGACCGTCCACTATCTCGGCGAGTTGCCGCCGATGGAGGATATTCAGGCTCGCGGGCTCGTTCACGGCGATCGCTTCGACGCATGGATATCCTCGGCCGTCATCCGCCAGAAGAACATGGGGGATGTCGCAATCGGCGAGGGCCATTTCTACGATGACGAACTGAGCCGGAAAGGGGCGCTGGGGCATATCGCTTTCAAGGCGGCGGGTGCCACATCGGATGTCTTGAGCGTTCTCGACAACGAGCCGCTTCATTTCATCGGCGATTTCGGTATCGACCCGGCGACAGTCGGCGGAACGGGCACGCTTGAGGCGAACATTTCCCTGCCGCTCGTCAAGGGCGTGCAGATGGAGCAGGTGGACTTCTCCGGCAAGGCGCATGTCGAAAACGCCTCCATCCCGAAAATCCGGGAAAATCTCTCGATCACCGGCGGCACGCTCGACCTGACGGTCAGCAGGTCGAGCCTCGTCGCGACAGGTCCGATCGTGATCAACGATGCAGCGCGTGTGGAACTGGAATGGACGGAAGATTTCCGGCGCGAAGCGACGCCCGGATCGGTCTATCGCCTGCGCGGCGAGGTGGACGATGCGGCGCGTTCTGCGGTTGGTCTCGAACTCGGCCAATTCGTTTCAGGACCCGTGCTCGTCGATGCGACCATCATGGGAAACGGGCGCAACGTGGATCGCGCATCGGTGAAGGCCGATCTCACGGCGGCCGTGGCCATGTTCGAGGATGCAGCCTGGCGGAAGGAGCCGGGCATTGCGGCAGCGACGAGCTTCGACGTTGTCCTCCAGGAAGACGGCGGCTACCGCCTGAGCAATTTTTCCCTGTCGGGTGAAGGAATTGAGGCCGCGGGAACGTTCACCATCGGTAACGGCGGGCGGCTCGTTGCCGCCAATTTCCCCTCTGTCAGGCTCGGACCCGATAATGATTTCAGCTTCATGGCCGGGCCCGCCGAGAACGCGGCGCTGGAAATGACGCTGCGCGGTCCCCGCTTCGACGCGCGTGGTGTTCTCGGCAACCTGTTCTCCGGTAGCGGAAACGGGAAGCCGGCGACGGACCGTGCGGCAGACGCACCTTTACCGGAGGATGTGCCCGTCCCCGGCCCGCTCAGCCGAACGGCTGTCCGCGCCGATATCGGCACCGCGATCGGCAATCACGGCACGAGCTTCAGCGACGTTCATGTGGACATGGTGCAGGTAGACGGCGACCTCTGGTCCATGGATGTCACGGCAATACCGGAAAGTGGAGAACCGCTCAGCCTGAAGGTCGGACCGGATGAAAAGGGCCTTCGCCGTTTGCGGATGACGTCGAACGATGCAGGCACCATCTTCCGTGCGCTGGATTTCACCCGGAGCATTCGCGGCGGAAAGCTGAACGTAAGCGGTCTCTACGACGACGGTGTGGAAGGCTCGCCCTTGCGCGGCACCTTGACGATCGACGATTTCAGGGTCGTGGACGCACCGGTGCTCGCGAATATCCTCACGGTGGGTTCGTTGACCGGCATCGGCGATACGCTGAGCGGCAAAGGCATATTGTTCGACGATCTCGAAATGCCCTTCGCGATGACGAAGAACCGCATTCATCTGAAAGACGGGCGGATGTCCGGGCCTGCCATCGGTCTCACGATGGACGGGCAGATCGACCGCGTTACCGACGGGATCGACATGGAAGGGACGCTCGTTCCCGCCTACACGATCAATTCCTTCCTCGGGAAGGTGCCATTGCTCGGGCCGCTCATTGTTGGCCGCGAAGGCGAGGGCATTTTTGCAATCACCTATAGCGTGCGCGGCCAGGCGGACGACCCTACGGTGGTCGTGAACCCCCTTTCCGCCATTGCCCCGGGCTTCTTGCGCCGCATCTTTGAATTTGGGGAAAATATGCCGCCCGAGTCGCAAAAACCCGCCGAAAGCCCGGAAAATGGGACGCCGGCTGCGGACGCGCCCGGCGGTGCCGAGCCGGTGTCACCGCCGGTCTCTCCCGAGGCAAATGCGGCGGAGGCTCCGGCGGTGAAAAAAAATTAGGCCTCCTAAGCAAATTTAGATTGCGTAGCTTTACTCCGCAGATATGATTTCCGCATCGGCATGGGTCTCGGCTCCGGGAGGAGGGGGATACATGCTCACCAATCGGAATATGACGGCGGACGCCGCCTGAGAGGCCATCGCGCCGGACGATTTCCCTGCGGCGATGCGACGATATCCTCGGCGCGACCGCAGATGAACGAGACAAGGAATAAGCGGCAGGCAATAGCCGCGGAACGCCAACAAAAAAGAAGAAAAAAGAGAAGAATAAGGGAGCGTTCAGGAAGAGGCCCTCTCCGGCAACGGAGAGGGCCAATTCTTTTTTGCACTTCTCAGTCCTTCGGCTTCAGCAGCACATGCTTCTTCTTGCCGAGCGAGAGCTTCACAACCCCGTCGCTCGTAAGGTTCGAGCTTGTGACAACCGCCTTCTCGTCGGTCATCTGCGCGTCGTTGACCCGCACCGCACCGCCCTTGATCTGGCGGCGGGCATCGCTGGTCGATGAGCAGAGTCCCGCCTGGACAAGGGCATTCAGCAGGCCAAGTCCTGCGCCGAGCGCCGTGGCTTCGACTTCCACAGTGGGCATATCGGCGCTGATCGCCCCTTCCTCGAAGGCGGTGCGCGCGGCGTTCGCTGCCTTTTCCGCCTCCTCGCGGCCATGCAGCATCGCGGCGGCCTCGGTGGCGAGCACCTTCTTTGCCTCGTTGATCTCGGCGCCTTCGAGTTTCTCGAGGCGGGCGATTTCATCCAGCGGCAGCTCGGTGAAGAGCTTGAGGAAGCGGCCCACATCGGCGTCTTCGGTGTTTCGCCAGTACTGCCAATAGTCGTAGGGCGTGAGCATGTCCGCGTTGAGCCAGACTGCGCCGGAAGCGGTCTTGCCCATCTTCGCGCCGGAGGAGGTTGTCAGCAGCGGGCTCGTCAGTCCGTAGAGCGACGAGCCGTCCACGCGGCGGCCGAGCTCGATGCCGTTGACGATATTGCCCCACTGGTCCGAGCCGCCCATCTGCAGCGTGCAGCCGTACTTGCGGTTCAGTTCCACGAAGTCGTAGGCCTGAAGGATCATGTAGTTGAATTCGAGGAACGAAAGATTCTGTTCGCGCTCGAGCCGGATCTTGACGCTCTCGAAGGAAAGCATCCGGTTGACCGAGAAGTGCCGGCCATAATCGCGGAGGAAGTCGATGTAGCGCAGGTTATCGAGCCAATCCCTGTTGTTCACCATCAGGGCGTCGTTCTTGCCATCTCCGAAGCTGAGGAACCTGGTGAAGACTTTTTTGATGCCTGCGAGGTTCTCGTCGATCTTTTCATCGGTGAGCAGGGGACGCGCGTCGTCGCGAAAGCTCGGATCGCCGATACGCGTCGTACCGCCACCCATGAGAGCTATGGGCTTGTGCCCGGCCTTCTGCAGCCAGCGCAGCAACATGATCTGCACGAGGCTGCCCGCATGGAGGCTCACCGCCGTGGCGTCGAAGCCGATATACCCCGTCACCATCTTTTCGGTCGCGGCCTCGTCGAGAGCCTCGGCGTCGGAAAGCTGATGAATGAAGCCGCGCGCTTCAAGTTCGCGCAGGAAATCGGATTTGAAGCTGGACATCTGTGCTGCTCGGGGTTTCGGATAGGCTTGAAAGCGCGGCTGGTGTATCACGCTTTGGGTAGGGGAAAAACGGATAAACACCCATGATTCTCGCCCTCGGGCTTATGAGCGGCACCTCGCTTGACGGTATCGATGCCGCGATCATCGAGACGGATGGCGAGGGGGTCGTGCGCGCCGGAGCTTCCCTCTCCGTGCCCTACAAGCCGGAAGAGCGCCTGCTTCTCAGTATGGCGCTGGAGGCCGCCAAGGCCTGGGAGCCGGGCGAGCCCATGCCGGAGGAGATTGCGGAGGCCGAGCGCCACCTGACGCTTGCCAATGCCATCGCGGTCCGCACGCTGCTCGCCAACGCGGGATTGAAGCCCACGGATATCTCGATCATCGGCTTCCATGGACAGACCGTGCTGCATCAGCCCGAACGCCGGCGCACGGTGCAAATCGGCCTTGGCGATGTTCTGGCGCGGCTGACGGGGATCGACGTCGTAAACGATTTCCGTAGCGCCGATGTCGCGGCCGGCGGGCAGGGCGCCCCACTCGTTCCGCTTTATCATCAGGCGCTCGCCCGCAGCGCGGGCGTAAAGGAACCGATCGCCATTATCAATGTCGGCGGCGTCGGCAACATCACCTATGTGGGGACGGATGGATCGCTGATTGCGTTCGATACCGGGCCGGGGAACGCGTTGATCGACGATTGGGCGCTTGCCCATACGGGCGAGCCGCTCGACCGCGACGGGGCCCTTGCACTTGCGGGCGAAGTCGACATGGACGCCCTCGAAAAGCTGATGGATCACGCCTTCTTCGACATGCGGCCGCCGAAGTCGCTCGACCGGTTCTCATTTTCGCCCGACGCGGTTGCGCATCTTTCTGCGGTAGATGGCGCGGCGACGCTGACCGCCTTCACCGTCGAGGCGATCGCCCGCGGGCTCGCCCATGTGCCGGGCGTGCCATCGCGTTTTGTCGTATGCGGTGGCGGGCGCCTCAACCCGGTGCTCATGTCGATGCTGAGCAAACGTCTTCAGGGGGGAGTATTGCCTGCCGAAGATCTGGGCTGGAAGGGCGACGATGTGGAGGCGGAGGCCTTCGCCTATCTGGCGGTGCGCGCGCTTCGTGGCCTGCCGCTCAGCCTGCCGGCCACGACAGGCGTGCCGCAGCCCATGCCCGGCGGAAGGTTCCACCGGGCCAGTCACAGCGAATAGAGGTCAGCCCTTTTCAGGCGCAACGGCGAGGCGCTTGTCGAGATAGGCGCCCACCGTCGCCACGAGCGGCTCCAGCTTCGACTCGAAGAAATGGTTCGCGCCGTCCACCGTCGCATGTTCGATGGTGATGCCCTTCTGCGTCTTCAGCCGCTCCACGAGCTTGAGAACGTCGGCCTGCGGTGCCACCTGGTCGATCCCGCCATTGATGATGATGCCGGAAGAGGGGCAAGGGGCGAGGAAGGTGAAGTCGTACATATTTGCGGGCGGGGCAACCGAGATGAAGCCTTCGATTTCGGGCCGGCGCATCAGCACCTGCATGGCGATCCAGGCGCCGAAGGAAAAGCCGCCAATCCAGCACTGCGAGGCATCGGAGTTCTGCGCCTGCAACCAGTCGAGCGCCGCCGCTGCGTCCGACAACTCGCCGATACCCGCATCGAAGCTGCCCTGGCTGCGGCCGACGCCACGGAAATTGAAGCGAAGCACCGAGAATCCCCGGTTTACGAAGGCCTGGAACAGCGCATAGGTCACGGGATTGTTCATCGTGCCCCCGAATTGCGGATGGGGGTGCAGGACGAGTGCGACGGGAGAATTGGCCTTCTTGCTATGGTGATAGCGGCCTTCGATACGGCCTGCCGGACCATTGAAAATCACTTCGGGCATGTCTTGGTCTGTCTCGATCTTTGCGATGCTGGAAGCAGAGGATCATTTCCCAGTAGATAACTGGGACAAATTGTCCACAAAAGGGAACCGATTCCTCTGGAAAATCCGTCGCGGGATGTTAAATAGTTGACTACGGCACTCGGTAATCATATTGCCTTGCGCCGAGCCTCTGGGTACCGATCCCGTTTCCTCTGACCGCATTGTGAGGAAAGGCGGGCTGATTGGTAACTTGGGGCGCACGTTCTTAACACAGGCGATGGCCGGTTGTGCAAGCTTTTGACCGCCGTCGCCCCCGTCATGAAGGAGCAGATCGTGAAGCTCACGACAAAGGGGCGCTACGCCGTGATGGCGATGGCCGATCTTGCGCGTCACTCCAGCGGCAGTCCGGTGGCACTCGCCGAGATCGCGGAACGTCAGGAGATTTCTCTTTCTTATCTGGAACAGCTTTTTGCAAAGCTCCGGCGCGGCGATCTCGTGAAGAGTGTTCGCGGGCCGGGCGGCGGCTATCTGCTCTCGCGTCAGGCTGACGATATTCGGATATCCGACGTCATTCTTGCGGTCGATGAGCCGATCATGGCGACGCGCTGCGAACTGGGATCGCCGAAGGGTTGCCTTCCTTCCTCGGGACGTTGCATCACGCATGATCTATGGGAAGGGCTGAGTCACCAGATTCAGCTTTACCTGGGCTCCGTTTCGCTCGGCGACGTAATCGATGGGCGGGTCGCCGGTCGCGTCAGCTTCGAGGGGCGCCAGCACACGGAACCCATGGCTGCCAATGCGGCCGACTGAGGATTTCGGCTTTTTTGCGAGAACGCTGAGGCGATGACCAACAAGCGCGCCTATATGGACCATAACGCCACAACGCCGCTGCGCCCGGAAGCGCGCGCTGCTGCGCGTGAGGCGTTGGATGTCCTTGGCAACCCCTCTTCGGTTCATGCCGAGGGCAGGGCGGTTCGCTCCCTGCTCGAATGTGCGAGGCGGGAGGTCGCGGCCTTGATCGGTGCGAAGTCTTCCGAACTCACCTTCACGAGCGGCGGCACCGAGGCGGCGGCAATGGCCGTCCACGCCGCGAAGGCGGCGCTTGGGGTCAAGCGGCTCTTGGTGTCGGCGATCGAACACGATGCGGTTTTATCGGCGGCGGAGGCGAGCGGTCTTCCTGTGTCTCTCGTGCCGGTGGATGGCGAAGGGCGTGCCGATCTCGCCACGCTCAAGGGGATGCTGGCGACCGCCGATCGGCCTGCGCTTGTTGTGCTGATGCTTGCGAACAATGAAACCGGCGTTATGCAGCCCGTCGCGGAAGCGGTGGAGGTCGCGCATGGCGCGGGGGCCTTTCTTTTTTGCGATGCGGTGCAGGCCGCCGGCAAGGTGCCGGTCGATTTCGACGCGCTGGGCGCGGACATGATGGCCCTCGGCGGACACAAGCTCGGCGCGCCCATGGGCATCGGGGCGCTCGCGGTTCGCGAGGACAGGGCCTTCGCGGCGCGCAGTGTGGGCGGCGGACAGGAGATGCGCCGCCGTGCCGGAAGCGAGAACGTCATCGGAATAGTGGGCTTCGGCGCCGCGGCAAGTGCTGCCCGTGAAACCGTGCAGGATTTCGCGCGGCTCGCTGAGCTTCGCAACCACCTTGAGGCTCGCATCGCGGAGATTGCGCCGGATGCCGTTTTCTTTGGCGCCGGCGTGGAGCGGCTGCCCAATACGAGCTATCTGTCCGCGCCCGGCCTCGACGCAGAGACGCTTCTGATGGCGCTCGACCTCGACGGGATAGCGGTCAGCGCGGGAGCGGCCTGTTCGTCGGGAAAAATCGGCCGTCCGCGCATTCTCGATGCGATGGGTATGCCGGAAACGCTGTCGCGCGGCGCGATCCGCGTGAGCCTTGGCTGGACGAGCGTGGCGGCGGATGTCGACCGCTTTGTGGAAAGCTGGTCGCGGGCCAGGAAGCGCGCTCATGCAAGGACGGAAAAGATAAATACGATTGTACCCGTGGGCATGGCGCCCGATGCGCCGCTCGCGGCAGTGGAGAGTTGATATGGCTGCGGTAAAGGAAACCGTCGAAACCGTCGGCGAGATCGAGAAGTACAAATACGGCTTCTTCACGGACATCGAATCCGAGAAGGCGCCCCTCGGCCTCACGGAAGACACGGTCCGCTTCATCTCCGCCAAGAAGGACGAGCCCGAATGGTTGCTCGAATGGCGGCTTGCGGCCTTCCGCCGCTGGCAGACTATGACGGAGCCCACCTGGGCGAAGGTGACCTATCCACCGATCGATTTCCAGGACGCCTACTACTATTCGGCGCCGAAACAGACTGTGAAGCTCGACAGTCTCGATCAGGTCGATCCGAAGCTCCTCGAAACCTACGAAAAGCTGGGCATTCCGCTGACTGAGCAGAAGATGCTCGCAGGCGTTGCCGTGGACGCCGTCTTCGACAGCGTGTCGGTCGTCACGACTTTCAAGGAAAAGCTCGCGGAAGCAGGCGTCATCTTCTGCCCGATGTCGGAAGCGGTGAAGAAGCATCCAGAGCTCGTGAAGAAATATCTCGGCTCCGTCGTGCCGTCCTCCGACAATTTCTATGCAACGCTCAACTCCGCCGTCTTCTCGGAGGGCTCCTTCGTCTATATCCCCGAAGGGGTGCGCTGCCCGATGGAACTTTCGACCTACTTCCGGATCAACGAGAAGCAGACGGGGCAGTTCGAGCGCACGCTCATCATCGCCGACAAGGGCTCCTATGTGAGCTACCTCGAAGGTTGCACAGCGCCGCAGCGCGACGAGAACCAGTTGCATGCTGCCGTGGTCGAGCTCATCGCGCATGACGATGCCGAGATCAAATACTCGACGGTGCAGAACTGGTTCCCCGGCGACGAGGAAGGCAAGGGTGGCGTCTACAACTTCGTGACGAAGCGCGGCGATTGCCGTGGCGAGAACTCGAAGATTTCCTGGACGCAGGTCGAGACAGGCTCCGCCATCACCTGGAAATATCCGAGCTGTATCCTGCGCGGCGACAATTCGCGCGGCGAGTTCTATTCGATCGCGATTTCGAACGGCCGTCAGCAGGTGGACAGCGGCACGAAGATGATCCATCTCGGGCGCAACACGACCAGCCGCATCGTTTCCAAGGGCATTTCGGCCGGCCGTTCGTCCAACACCTATCGGGGTCTCGTCAGCGTCCATCGCAAGGCGGAGAACGTGCGCAACTTCACGCAATGCGACAGCTTGTTGATCGGCGACCGCTGCTCGGCACACACGGTTCCCTATATCGAAACGAAGAACCCGACGGCGATCCTCGAACACGAGGCCACGACCTCCAAAATCGGCGACGATCAGCTTTTCTATTGCATGCAGCGCGGCATCGGCGAGGAAGAGGCGGTGGCATTGATCGTCAACGGCTTCTGCCGCGATGTGCTGCAGCAGCTTCCGATGGAGTTTGCCGTCGAAGCGCAAAAGCTTGTCGGCATCAGCCTGGAAGGAAGCGTCGGCTGACGCTCGGAAGGAAAGATTTGAGTATGCTTGAAATTAGAAACCTGCATGTAACGGTGGGCGGCAAGGAAATCCTCAAAGGGATAGACCTCGACATTCGCGCGGGTGAAGTGCACGCCATCATGGGGCCGAACGGTTCCGGCAAGTCGACACTTTCTTATGTTCTTGCGGGCCGCGATGGCTACGTCGTGACGGAAGGTTCGATCCGGTTCAAGGGCAAGGACCTGCTGGAAATGAACGTGGATGAGCGCGCCGCGGCCGGCGTCTTCCTCGCCTTCCAGTATCCTTTGGAAATTCCGGGCGTCACCACCATGACCTTCCTCAAGACCGCCCTCAACGCGCAACGAAGAGCGCGCGGGGAAGAAGAACTCGATGCGGTTCGTTTCCTGAAGCTCGTGCGCGAGAAGTCCAGGCCGCTCAATGTTTCGGACGACATGCTGAAACGCTCGCTCAATGTGGGGTATTCGGGCGGCGAGAAGAAGCGCGCCGAGGTATTGCAGATGTCGCTTCTGGAGCCGGTGCTGGCGGTGCTGGACGAGACGGACTCCGGCCTCGACATCGACGCTTTGAAGACCGTCGCCGAGGGTGTGAACGCGCTCCGTTCGCCCGAGCGGGCGATGGTGGTCATCACACATTATCAGCGCTTGCTCGACTATATCGTGCCGGACGTCGTGCATGTGCTGTCGCAGGGCCGGATTGTGAAAACGGGCGGCAAGGACCTGGCGCTGGAACTCGAGAAGTCGGGCTACGCCGAGTATGGCGCGGACGCGGCGTGAGAAAATAGATGAGTGAAAAGGCGACACAACATTTCATAGAAGTTTACGAGGAGACGCGCGCAGCGTTGCCTGGCGCGGGCGGCTGGCTGGCCCGTCGCCGCGAAGCAGCGATCGGTTCATTCCGCGAAGCGGGGCTTCCGCATCGCCGCATGGAGGAGTGGAAATATACCGATCTCCGCCGGACGTTCGAGAAGGCGAGCTTCGGACCCGCACCCGTCCATGAGGGAGCGGTGGTGCTGCCGGAGCGCCGTTCGGCTTCCGCCTTCGCCGCTATAGACCGGCATGTACTCGTCTTCGTGAACGGACGCTACCGTGACGATCTTTCGAGGGCCGGTCATTTGCCGAAGGGGGTCGAACTTCATGCGTTGGACGACGTGCTGCACGAACAATGGGCGAAGGATCTGGTCGAGCGCCGCTTCGACGACGCCCGGCAGGCGGAGAACATTGTCGATCTCAATACGGCGTTGATGAGCGACGGCGCATGCCTGCGGATCCGCAAAGGCGTGAAGCTCGACAAACCGCTTCACCTGCTCTTTGTCGCGCAGGATGCTGGAGCTTCGCACACGCGCAATCTTGTCCTTCTGGAGAACGAAGCAGAGGCGACGATCTTCGAGACCCATATCGGAGAGGTGGCGTCTTTTGTGGATGTCGTAACGGATATTGTAATTGGCGATGGCGCCCGGCTGAATCATGTGAAGTTGCAGGACGAGGCGCCGGATGCCGTGCATCTTGCGACGATGCGCGCGCGGCTTGCGGCCGAGGCGAAGCTGTCGAGTTTCACGCTCACGCTCGGCTGCGGTGTCTCCCGGGGTCAGAGCTTTGTGCTTTTTTCCGGCGAAGGCGCGGAGGCCAGCATCGATGGTGCATATGCATTGCGAAACCGGCAGCACGCCGACCAGTTCTGCGTGATCGACCATGCGGTGCCCGCGTGCACAAGCCACACGCTCTTCAAAGGCGTGCTCGACGGTGAGTCCGAGGGGGTATTCCAGGGCAAGGTCATCGTGCGCCCGCACGCCCAGAAGAGCGACGGAAGGCAGATGACGCACGCTTTGCTGCTGTCGCGTGACGCCGCAATGAACGCGAAGCCGGAACTCGAGATTTATGCCGACGACGTACAATGCGCGCACGGGTCGACGGTCGGAGAGCTGTCGAAGGAGGCAGTCTTCTATCTGCGCTCGCGTGGAATACCGGAGGCCGAGGCGCGCCGTCTTCTGGTGCTTGCCTTCCTTGAGGAGGCACTCGATCTCGCGCCGCACAACCAGGCCAAGGATGCTTTGAAACTGCTCGTATCGGAATGGTTCGGGGAGGCGGCGCCATGAACGGTCCAATTCTCGCGAGCGCCGTATATGATGTTGAAAGGATACGACAGGATTTCCCCATCCTGTCGCGCACCGTCTATGGAAAGCCGCTCGTTTACCTCGACAACGCCGCTTCGGCGCAGAAGCCGCAGGTCGTAATCGATGCGATTGCGGACGCCTATGCGACAGAGTATTCGAACGTCCATCGCGGCATGCATTATCTTTCGAATGCGGCGACCGAAAAGTTCGAGCAGGCACGGGAAATCGCAAGAGACTTCCTGAACGCTGCCTCGACAGACGAAGTCGTCTTCACCTCGGGTGCGACGGACGCGATCAATCTCGTTGCGTCGTCTTTTGCCGGACCGCGAATTGAAGCCGGCGATGAGATCGTCCTTTCGGTCCTTGAGCATCATTCGAACATTGTACCGTGGCATTTCCTCCGTGAGCGCCAGGGTGCCGTCCTGAAATTCGTGCCGGCAACCGACGAAGGC
Source organism: Alphaproteobacteria bacterium HGW-Alphaproteobacteria-3 (assembly GCA_002842875.1). Taxonomy (GTDB): domain Bacteria; phylum Pseudomonadota; class Alphaproteobacteria; order Parvibaculales; family Parvibaculaceae; genus Parvibaculum. Next base: position 26,456 of record PHEF01000011.1, read on the forward strand.
GATCTCGATATCGAGGCATACCGGAAACTCTTCACGCCGCGCACGAAAATGGTGGCATTGACGCAGATGTCGAATGCGCTTGGCACGATCACGCCGATCAAGGAGATGATCCGGATCGCGCACGAACGTGGTGTTCCCGTCCTGGTTGATGGATGTCAGGGCGCCGTTCATTTGCCGTCCGACGTTCGAGATATGGATTGCGATTTCTTCGTCTGCTCCGGCCACAAGCTCTACGGGCCGACGGGTATAGGACTTCTCTATGGAAAAGCCGAGCATCTGAAATCCATGCGCCCCTATCGTGGCGGCGGTGAAATGATCCGCGAGGTCTCGCTCGAAAACGTAACCTACGCCGCCCCGCCTCACAGGTTCGAAGCGGGCACCCCGGCGATCGTTCAGGCCATTGGTCTCGGCGCCGCGCTTTCCTATATCGAATCCGTGGGGCGCGACAGGATCGCGGCGCATGAGGTCGTGTTACGGGATTATGCGACGCGCCGTCTGTCGGAGATCGGCAGCCTCCGGATCGTCGGCACCACGAAGGCGAAGGGAAGCATCGTCTCTTTCGTGATGGACAATGCGCATCCCCACGACATTGCGACAGTGATCGACCGGGCGGGGGTTGCCGTGCGTGCCGGTCACCATTGCGCGCAACCGGCGATGGAACGTTTCGGTGTCGGCGCGACGACAAGAGCCTCTTTCGGCATGTACAACACGCTCGAGGAAGTGGACCGGCTTGCCGAGGCGCTGATCGACAGCAAGAAATTCTTTGGATAAGGATCGAGGCATGTCCGAAGATATGAACACGGTTGGAACGGACGAAACGCAAGAGAGTTCGGCGGCTGGCAAGCCCATGTCCGCCATTCCGCAGGAGGAGCTGGATCAGCTCACCGACGACATCATTGCGGCGTTGAAGACGGTCTACGATCCCGAAATCCCTGTTGATATTTACGAGCTCGGCCTCATCTACAAGGTCGACATCTCGGATGATCGGGATGTTGTGGTCGACATGACGCTGACGGCGCCGGGATGCCCGGTAGCAGGCACGATGCCGGTCATGGTCGAGGATGCGGTTCGCACGGTCGAGGGCATTGGCGATGTTCGCGTCAACATGACTTTCGATCCGCCATGGGATCCGAGCCGGATGTCGGACGAGGCGCGTGTCGCGCTCAACATGTATTGAAGGTACGGGAAATGGCGAGACCCATTCCGAAAGCGATTACCCTGACGGAAGCTGCCGCGGAGCGCATGAAGGAGATCATGGCGGCCTCGGACGGCAAGTACATCGGTGTACGCATCGGCGTGAAGAATGGCGGCTGTGCCGGCATGGAATACACGATGGAATATGCCGAGGATCAGCAACCGCTCGACGAGGTCGTCGAAGATCGCGGCGTCAAAATTCTCATCGATCCGAAGGCGATCCTCTTCCTGCTCGGAACCGAGATGGACTACGCCACCGGGAAGTTCTCGTCCGGTTTCCGGTTCAATAACCCGAACCAGACGGACGCCTGCGGATGCGGCGAGAGCGTTACCATCACTCCTGCCTCCGTTTGAACGCACATGGCCGTCAGCAGCGAATACAAGGCATTCGTTGCCGAACAGCTTGAACCTCTCGGCCCGGTTCGTATCCGCAACATGTTCGGCGGCGCGGGCGTTTATTTCGACGATCTGATGTTCGGCCTCATCGCGGGCGAAACGCTTTTCTTCAAGGTGGACGAGCGCAATCGTGGCGAATTCGAGGGCGAGGAGATGGGCCCCTTCGTCTATGAGCCGCCATCGGGCAAGTCGATCGCCATGTCCTACTACGAGCTGCCGGAGCGGCTCTATGACGAGCCGGAAGAACTCGTCCTCTGGGCGCGGCGCGCGCTCGATGCCGCCCTTGCCGCGAAAGCGTCGAAGCCTGTGAAGACGAAAAAAGCCGCGCGGAAAAAAACCGCGCACCCCAAAACCTGAAGCGCGCGGTCATGCCTTATGTTCTTCTTTTCATTGCCCTGATGTTCCTCGCCTTGCTCGCGAGTTGTTTCATGGGCTAGGAGATTCAGTTCCCCTTGAACTGTGCCGGCCGCTTTTCGAGAAAGGCGCGCACGCCTTCCTTGAAGTCTTCGCCATATCCGGCCGTCCGCTGCATTTGCCGCTCGAGATTGAGTTGCTCTTCATAGGTGTTGTCGGTGCTCTCCCAGTAGAGCTGCCGGATCATTCCGAGCGTCCTGGTAGGCCCGCTGGCAAGATCGGCGGCAAGCTTCTTTGCCTCCTCCATCAGCCTTTCATCGTCGTAGACGCGGTTGACGAGGCCCCATTCGAGCGCCGTCTCGGCGGGTAGCTTTTCGCCAAGCAGCGAAAGTTCCATTGCGCGTGCTTTGCCGACGAGGCGAGGCAGGATCCAGGTCGAGCCGCCATCGGGCACAAGGCCGATGCGGCGGAACGCCTGAAGGAAATAGGACGAGCGCGCGCAAAGAACGAGATCGCCCATCAGCGCGAAGCTCATGCCGACGCCTGCCGCCGGGCCATTCACCGCCGTCACGAAGGGCATCTGCAGGTTGCGCAGGCGGCGCAGGAACGGATGGTACATGGTCTCGAGCGCCGAGCCCGCATCGGGACGCGCGCCTGAATTATCGCCGCGTCCCTGCAGGATGGCACCCGTGCAGAAGCCGCGGCCCTCGCCCCTCATGACGAGGCAGCGGACGCCGTTCTTCGGGTCTTCGACTGCGTCCATGGCGCGCATCAGACCGCCCAGCATCTCGGGCGACACCGCGTTCATCACCTCGGGATGGTTCAGCGTCAATGTTCCCACGGCGCCGTCGATGTCCAGTTTAGCTCTCTCGAATTCCATTCTCTTCTCCCTGTGTTCCATGCGTGAATATCGTAGCTCAGACGGTGAATTCCGGTTCCTTCTTGGTGAGGAACGCCTTCACGCCTGCGCTGAAATTCGGGTGGTCGCCGAGCATGCCCTGCACATCGTGCTCATAGTCGAGTTGCGTGGCGAAGTCGTTGTTCCCTGCGGCGTCGATAGCCTTGCGGATTTCGCCGAATGCATTCGTCGGGCCTTTGGCGAGTTTCGCCGCGACCGCGCGCGCCTCGCTCATCAGCGCCGCGTCATCGACGCATTTCCAGATCAGGCCCCATTCGGCAGCCGTCTCCGCGGGAAGCTTGTCGCCGGTGAGGGCGAGACCGAGCGCGCGCGTCCGACAAGCCTCGGCAGATGCCACGTACAACCGAGATCGGGAATAAGGCCGAGCCGGGGGCCGAAGACCTGTATGAATGCAGCGCTCTTCGCGGCGATAACGATATCCGCCGCAAGGTGAGGCTGACACCGCCGCCTGCCGCGATGCCATTCACGGCGGCCACGATGGGCTTCTGCAACGCGTATAGCTCTCGCATCATCGGGTTGAAGCCGACGGTCATTCCATGCGCCACGCCCTGACCGATGGACATCCCGTCCTGGCGCTGGCCTTGCGCGGCAAGATCGGCACCGGCGCAGAAGCCGCGCCCGGCGCCCGTTATGAGGAGCACCCGCGCCTCCGGATTCCTTGCGACCTCGGCCACGGCCGCGCGCATGTCGGCGATGAGCCTCGTATCGATGCTGTTCAGCACCTCGGGCCGGTTGAGAGTGAGCAGGGCAATGCCGTCTTCGACGGTGAGCGTGATCGTTTCCATGGTCGCGTCCCGGTCTTCGTTCTGGTTGGCGGGCCGCATAGGGCATCGGCTCGGTTCATGCCGCCGGATTTCGGCCGAAAATAGCCGCCCGATGCCCCATGCGAAAGGCCGCCCGCGGTGTTTCCCGGGGCGGCCTAGCGTTACATTGCGTCAAAGGTCGGTGGTGGCGCGGTCGCGTCCTGTCGGATCAACCCGCCTGCGCTTGCGGCGCAGCTATGCGGTGACATTCGGTGATAACGCGGTTGCGTCCGTTCCGCTTCGCTTCGTAAAGGCAGGCATCGGATCGCTCGATGAGGGAGGCCGCATTGTCTCCCGGTTGGAACTGGGCAATGCCCAGCGACATGGTGACGCGACCGAGGGATTCGCCCGTCGAGCGCTTGACCAGTTCTCGCGCCTGCACGGTCTCGCGGACGGAATTGGCGACAGCTTCCGCGGACGCCATTTCCGTTGAAGGCATGATGGCCGCGAATTCCTCGCCACCGTAACGGGCAACGATGTGGCCGTTCAGCACGCCGGTTTTGAGGCAGCTCGCCACCAGACGAAGCACCTGGTCGCCCGTGCGGTGCCCGAATGTGTCGTTGAACTTCTTGAAATGATCGATGTCGCCGATGACGAGACAGAGCGGGTCGCCGCTCCTTGCAGCGTTGTCCAATTCGCGCGCCAGCGCTTCGTCGAAGGCCTTGCGGTTGTTGATGCCGGTAAGCCCGTCGGTGCGCGCCTCGCTATGCGCCTTCTCGAGATTCTCCTGCAGTTCGTTGAGTTCCTTCTTCGTCGCCTGAAGGTGCTCTTCGAGTTCGGTGCTGCGTTCTTCCATCTTGCGAGACGCGTTCACGATCGCCTCGACCGCCCGGCACACATCGTTCGCCGACGACTGGCTGGTAAGTCCCTCGCTCGCCTCGCGCACCGTAGCGCCGAGGGCGGTGGAGTTGCCCACCGACTCTTCGATGATCTTGAGGATCTGGCCGACTTCCGTGTTGATCCGCGCGCCCGTGGTGAGCGTCACGTCCGTCAGTTTGCCTTCGGTCAGGTACTTCTTCTGCAGCGACACCGTGGTGTCGAGATCGATCGGCAGGGCGCTCGCGATCCGGCTGTCGATTTCCTGGTTCAGTTCGGGCAGCCGGCCGGACGCATAGCGGAACCAGACCGAGTAGTTGTCGGGTGCCGGGGGAATTCCATGATCCGCCATAAGCCGGAGCGCGTGTTCGCTCCACTCGGTTGCGAATTCGATATCGTCCATATTCGTCACGAGTACGACCCTCACCAGGCGCCCTCGCGGGAGCCGTCTGCCATTCCTGAAAAGAACGCTAGGCGGATTGGGTTACCTCCTCGTAAATACCGCGGAAAATGGCGGTTTTTTGCAGTTCACTGGAAATGCGGGCCTGTGCCGAGATGGGGGGCTCTCAAAGGGCCGTTCGTTATGTATATTTCAGGAAAATTAACCGGGTTCGGGAGGATTTGCCGGGCCCGGGAAGGTCGCCATGCGAGCGGCCGGCAAATGCAACGAACAAACACGCGGCGGGCTCCTTCAGGCCTGGCTGCACATGAGGAGGAACCAAATGAGCTTGGCGGAGCAGACCACTCACGAAGCGGATTCGGCGACCATCTCGGCCTCGATCCGCGCGATCCTCGACAGGCAGAAGGCTGCGCATATCAAGGAAGGCCCGGCCAGCGCCGAGCGGCGCATCGATTGGCTGGACCGTGCCATCGCACTCCTCGTCGACAATCAGAAGGAGATCGTCGAGGCGCTCGCCTCCGACTTCGGCCATCGCAGCCATGAGCAGACGCTGCTCACCGACGTGATGGGGTCGATCGGGCCGCTGAAGCACGCAAAGAAGCACCTCCGTCAGTGGATGAAGCCCGAAAAGCGCAAGGTGCAGTTCCCGCTGGGCCTGCTGGGTGCCAGGGCGCGCGTCGAATATCAGCCGCTGGGCACGGTCGGTATCATCAGCCCGTGGAACTTCCCGATCAATCTCACATGGACGCCGCTCGCAGGCGTCTTTGCCGCGGGCAATCGCGCCATGATCAAACCGTCGGAGTTTACCCCGGCGACCTCGGAGTTGATGGCCCGTCTTCTGCACCAGGCTTACGACGAGACGGAAGTGGCCGTTGTGACCGGCGGTCCCGCGGTCGGCGAAGCTTTCAGCCGCCAGCCTTTCGATCATCTGCTGTTCACCGGCGCGACCTCAATCGCCTACCATGTCATGCGTGCCGCAGCGGAGAACCTGGTGCCGCTCACGCTGGAACTGGGTGGGAAATCGCCTGTGATCGTATCGAAATCGGCGAAGATCGACGATGCCGCTGCCCGCATCATGAACGGCAAGATACTGAACGCCGGCCAGATATGCCTCGCGCCGGACTACGTGTTCGTACCGGAAGGCAAGGTGGACGAGTTCGTGTCGGAGGCCACAAAGTCGGTGACGAAAATGCTGCCGACGATGAAAGACAATCCCGACTACACCTCGATCGTCAACCAGCGCCACTACGACCGCCTGAACTCGTATCTCGACGATGCGCGAAGCAAGGGCGCGAGGATCGTTGAGATCAATCCGGCCAACGAGGACTTCAGCCAGCAACAGGCCCACAAAATTCCGCCGACGCTGGTGCTCAACCCGACCGACGACATGAAAATCATGCAGGACGAGATTTTCGGTCCGCTTCTGCCGATCAAGACCTACAAGGAAGTGGACGAGGTTCTTGGCTACGTGAATGCCAATGCCCGTCCGCTCGGTCTCTACTATTTCGGCGATGACGAAAAGGAAGAGCGCACCGTCCTCGATCGCACGACATCGGGCGGTGTGACGGTCAACGACGTCATCATGCATGTGTCGATGGAAGACCTGCCCTTTGGCGGTGTCGGTCCGTCCGGAATGGGCGCCTATCACGGCCTGGACGGTTTCCGGACCTTCAGTCATGCGAAGGCCGTATTCACGCAATCGAAGGCGAAGATGGTCGCGGAAATGTTCCGCCCGCCTTACGGCCCCAAGACGCGGAAACTGCTCGCTTCCCAGATCAAGAAGTAGACGGGACCGCCTGGAAACAGAAAAGGCGGCTCTGCGGAGCCGCCTTTTTTGTCGTTACCGGAGAGAGTGGATCAGGCGTCTTCCGATTCCTGTTCGAGTTCGTCGTCCGTCTCTTTTGTCGCCTTCTTGGGCAGCTTGACGGCGCGAAGAATGAACGCCGGAACGTGATCGCCAAGCCCAAGCACCGGGCGGTCGTCATCCCTGTCGCGACCGCTGCTGCGCCGGTTCGGCTTTTCTTCGGCCTTTGTCTGCGTCTTTTCTGCGGGAGCGTCGTGTACCTCTACCGTCTCGGCGGCTTGCGTCTCGACGCCTTCTTTCGCAGTCTTGTTTCTGTCGCGCCCGCCGCGACGGCTGCGCCCGCGCCGGGGTTCCTTCTGCTCCTCGACTTCGATGTCGGCCTGCACTTCGGCGGGCGCCGTCTCGGTCTCGGGTGCGGCTGCGTCCTGCAGCGGGATCGGATTGCCGATCAGCTTCTCGATTGCAGCGAGATATTTGCCGTCCTCACGCGTCGCCAGCGTGTAGGCCGTGCCGCTCTTGCCGGCGCGGCCGGTGCGGCCGATGCGGTGAACATAGTCCTCCGCATGCGTCGGCACGTCGAAGTTGAACACATGGCTGACATCGGGAATGTCGAGGCCGCGCGCTGCCACGTCGCTGGCGACGAGCAGGCGAATGGTGCCCTTCCGGAATCCGTCCAGCGTTCTCGTGCGTGTCGCCTGGTCGAGGTCGCCATGAATGGCGCCCGCCGACAGCCCGCTCTTGGATAAGGCGCGCTCCAGAACGGAAACATCGCGCTTGCGATTGCAGAAGATGATCGCGTTCTTCACGTTCTCGTTTTCGATGATCTTCTGAAGCACGTCGCGTTTGCTGTCCCGCGACGTCTTCACCAGAACCTGTGTGATGGTGGCGCCTGTCGAAGACGCCCGCGCCACTTCGATCCGTTCCGGATTATGCAGGAACGTGTCGGTAAGCCGCTGGATTTCCGGCGGCATCGTCGCCGAGAAAAAGAGCGTCTGACGTGTAAAAGGCAGCTTCTTGCAGATTTCCTCGATGTCGGGAATGAAGCCCATGTCGAGCATGCGGTCGGCTTCGTCGATCACCAGGATTTGCACGCCCGTCAGCAACACCTTGCCGCGGCCGCAATGGTCGAGCAGGCGGCCGGGCGTCGCGATCAGGACATCGACGCCCCGATCGAGCTTCTTCTCCTGATCGCCGAACGAAACGCCGCCGATCAGGAGCGCCATCGAGAGTTTGTTGTATTTACCGTAGGTCTCGAAATTCTCGGCGACCTGCGCGGCAAGTTCGCGCGTCGGCTCCAGAATGAGCGAGCGCGGCATGCGCGCCCGGGCGCGGCCCCGCGACAGCTTGTCGATCATCGGCAGCGTGAAGGACGCCGTTTTGCCGGTACCGGTCTGGGCGATGCCGAGCACGTCGCGCCCGGCAAGAACATGGGGGATGGCTTGCGCCTGGATAGGCGTCGGCTCGGTGTAGCCCGTTTCAGCTACAGCTTTCAGTACCTCTGGCGCGAGGCCGAGTTCGTCGAATGTCATTAAGGAAGCCCTGTACACCGTTGATGCGCTGCCCGTGGTGGCCCACTTTCAGGGCCGTGGACGGAGCCTCCGCGAACGGATCGGGGAGGGAGAGCAGCTACGAGCGCGTTGTTCTGCGACCGCGCGAATCCGCTAAAGATGAGCGGACCATAGGGATAATCGACAAATTGTCAACAGAACCCGCAGTTTTCCTGCGGTTGGCAGGCATCTGAGCCGGTTCCCGCCCCGGATTGCGCGCGGATGTGATCAAAACGGCTCACATGGCGGCGGTAAATTCGTGCTTCGCGACCGTCCGTCGCGACATTCGTTTCCGCAACGTTAAGGCTTTCGGCGCACTTTCGATACGGAAAGAAAGGATTGTTTCAGGCCGGTCATGACCGATGCACCGCAGAAAGATATGCAACCGGAAGACCCGGGTCGCGGCGATCGCGCGGGAACGAACCGCCGTGGGCCGCTCTCGCGGCTTAATCGCCTGCTCGGCAGGCTGGGTCCGGTCATGGCATCGCTTCTGCTGACGGCTGTAGCGGTCGTCTTTTCCAGCCTGTTCAACTGGGGCCTGGGCGAAATCGGCCTGATCGACTTCGACCTGCGGATTCTGGAAGCTACGGCCATTGTAACCGTGCTGGTCGGCCTCCCCATCATCGTTTATGCGCAGATAACGATCCAGGCGCTGAACGGCTCCCGCCGCGCTCTGCGCCAGATGACGGAGCGCCTCGCCTGGGCATTGGACAATGCCGAGCGCGCCAACGAGGCGAAATCGCTTTTCCTCGCCAACATGAGCCACGAACTGCGGACGCCGCTCAACGCAATCATCGGCTTCTCGGATATTCTCCGCAATCAGCGCTTCGGAGAGATGGGAAATCCGCGTTACAAGGAATATGCCGCCGACATCAACGAAAGCGGCATGCACCTTCTAAGTATCATCAACGACATCTTGGATTTGTCGAAGATCGAAGCAGGAAGCGCAAGCACCGTCGGCGAGACGGAGTTTGACGTCGATGCGGTCATCGAAAGCGCCGAACACATGGTGCGCATGTTGGCCGAGCGCGGCGACGTCGCGCTCTTCGTCCAGAAGCCGGAAATGAGTGTCCACCTGATCGGCGTGGAACGTATGGTCAGGCAGATACTCGTCAACATACTTTCCAATGCCGTGAAGTTCACCGGCACGGGCGGCGTCGTCTCCTTGACGGCATCGCTGAGAAGCAATGGCGGTTTCGTCGTCTCCATATCCGACACCGGGATCGGTATGTCGCCGGAGGACGTGAAGCTGGCCTTGACGCCGTTCGGTCAAGCGGACAACTCGCTGTCGCGCAAGCATGCGGGCACTGGCCTCGGCCTGCCGCTCGCCAAGGCGATGATGGAGCTTCACAACGGCCGGTTGATGGTTCGCAGCGCGCCGGGAAGAGGCACCACCATCATTCTCGTTTTTCCCGCGGAACGTGTGGCAGGCGTGACCCGTCGGGAATCCGTCGCACAGGTTTCCTGACAGACGCGACTCCGCGTCAGATGTCGAGGTCGTGCGCGAAGGCTGCGTGTTCCTGAATGAACTGGAACCTCAGTTCAGCCTTGTTCCCCATCAGCCGTTCGACGGCACTGCTCGTTTCCTTGATGTCGGCTTCCGGCACCACAACGCGCATCAGCGTGCGTTTTCCGCGCGCCATGGTTGTCTCCTTGAGCTGCGCGGGCATCATTTCGCCAAGCCCCTTGAAGCGGCTCACCTCGATCTTGCCCTTGCCGGTAAACTCCTTCTTCAGGAGTTCGTCCTTGTGCGCATCGTCGCGCGCGTAGAGCGTCTTGCCGCCCTGCGTCAGCTTGTAGAGCGGCGGCACCGCCATATAAAGATGCCCGTTGGCGATGAGCTTCGGCATCTCGCGATAGAAGAAGGTGATGAGCAGCGACGCGATATGGGCACCGTCCACGTCGGCGTCGGTCATGATGATGACCTTGTCGTAGCGCAATTCTTCGTCGCGGTAATGCGAACCGGGCCGCACGCCGAGTGCCTGCATGAGGTCTGAAATCTGCTGGCTTTGCGCGAGCTTTGCGCCGCTCGCGCTGGCGACGTTCAGAATCTTGCCCCTGAGCGGCAGAATGGCCTGGGCCGCGCGGTCGCGCGCCTGTTTCGCCGAACCGCCGGCGCTGTCGCCTTCGACAAGGAAGATTTCCGAACCCTCCGCCGCCGACTGGCTGCAATCAGCGAGCTTTCCCGGAAGCCTCAGCTTCCGCGTCGCCGTCTTGCGGGCCACGTCTTTTTCCTGCCGCCGCCGCAGGCGTTCGTCTGCCCGGTCGATCGTCCATTCGAGCAGCTTGTTCGCCTGTTGCGGCGCCGCCGTCAGCCAGTGGTCGAAATGGTCGCCAATGGCGCGCTCGACAAGCCGCTGTGCCTCGGCGCTCGCGAGTTTTTCCTTCGTCTGGCCCTGGAATTCCGGTTCGCGGATGAAGACGGAGAGCATCGCTCCCGCTGTGCCGAGCACGTCGTCTGCCTGTATCTGCGCGACCTTCTTGTTGCCCACAAGGTCGCCATAGGATTTCAGGCCCTTGGTCAAGGCTGCGCGAAGCCCGGCTTCATGCGTGCCGCCTTCGGCGGTCGGCACCGTGTTGCAGTAGGAGTTGAGAAAACCGTCGCCACCGCCGAACCAGGCAATCGCCCATTCGACCGAACCGTGGCTTCCGGCGCGCGATACTTTCCCCGTGAAAGGTTCGGCCGTCACCGTGTCGTAGCCGTCGATCGACGCCTTCAGGTAATCGACGAGCCCGCCCGGGAAATGCAGCACGTCGTTTGCAGGCGTGTCGTCCTTCTCGCCGATGAGGGAAGGCGCGCATCGCCACCGGATCTCCACGCCACCGAAGAGATAGGCCTTCGATTGCGCCATCTTGTAGAGACGCTTTGGAACGAAATGCGCGCCCTTGCCGAATATCTCCCCATCCGGATGGAAGGTAATCTTCGTGCCGCGGCGGTTCTGTATCCGGCCCCTGTTTTCGAGCTTCGTCTTCGCCGCGCCGCGCGAATAGGACTGCGTATAGAGCGTCTGGTCGCGCGCGACCTCGACCTCGAAGCGATCCGACAGCGCATTCACGACCGAAATGCCGACGCCGTGCAGGCCGCCCGACGTCTCATAGGCCTTGCCGCCGAACTTGCCGCCCGAATGCAGCGTTGTGAGGATGACTTCCAGCGCCGACTTGTTCTTGAATTTCGGATGGGGGTCCACCGGAATGCCGCGCCCGTTGTCGGCGACGGTCAGGCTCCCGTCTTCCTCAAGCGCAACCTCGATCCAGTTGGCGTGGCCAGCCACCGCTTCGTCCATCGAATTGTCGAGGACTTCGGCAAAGAGATGATGCAGCGCCTTCTCGTCCGTACCGCCGATATACATGCCCGGCCGCCTGCGCACCGGCTCCAATCCTTCAAGGACTTCGATATCCTTGGCCGAATAGCTGTCGTCTTTGGCGCCTTCTCCCTTGGGCACAACCTTGCGCGCCTTCGCGGCGGGCTTTGGAGCGCTCGCGGCGGCGGAGAAAAGGTCTTCGGTATCGTCGGATTTGCTCGTCTTGCGGGCGGCCATGAACTCGGAACTTTGAAGAGGAGAATCAGTGGGATTGTAAGGCGGGCAGGGGCACGCGCCAATGTTGGCGCTTTATAGCCGATCATCGGGGCAGGGGCGAGCGAAGCGGGAAACTTGCCCTCTCGGAAGGATATGCCACAGTCTCCCATCGCTTTTGACTGGGGAGGCTCTTCGAATGTCCGTCACAATATCGTCGCCGTTGACGCTGCCTTGCGGCGCCGTGTTGAAAAACCGTCTCGCGAAGGGCGCCATGACGGAAGGCCTTGGCGATGCACGGAACCAGGCGACAGGTGGCCATGTCCGCCTCTACCGGCGCTGGGCGGAAGGCGGGGCAGGGATGCTCCTCACCGGTAACGTCCAGGTCGACCGGCGCTATCTGGAGAGGCCCGGCAATGTCGCGATCGACGGCGCGCAGTCGAACGAGGCGATTGCGGCGCTCCGCGAATATGCGAAAGCAGGCACAGAGAACGGCACCCATCTCTGGATGCAGATTTCCCATGCCGGCCGCCAGACCCCGGCACTGGTGAACAAGGAGCCGGTCGGCCCCTCTGGCAAGGCGCTCGACATGCCTGGCGCGCAGTTCGGCAAGCCTCGCGCGCTCACCGGCACCGAGATCGAGGATATCATCCGCCGTTTTGCCCATGCCGCCGCCGTCGCGCGCGATACGGGGTTCGCCGGCGTGCAGATACACGGCGCCCATGGCTATCTCATTTCCGAATTCCTCTCGCCCGACGTGAACACGCGTACCGACGAATGGGGCGGCAGCCTCGAAAATCGCGCGCGGCTTCTGCTTGAGACCGTTCGAGCCGTGCGCCGCGCCGTTGGTGCCGGCTTACCCGTTTCGGTGAAACTCAACTCGGCCGATTTCCAGCGCGGCGGTTTCAGCCACGAAGACTCCATCCGTGTCGCCACCTGGCTCGACGCGGAAGGCCTCGATCTTCTGGAAATTTCCGGCGGCACCTATGAACAGCCGCGCCTCGTCGGTCTCGACGACATGACGCTTCATCCCGAGAAGGCGGAGGTTCGCCGTGAGAGCACCATTGCCCGGGAGGCCTATTTCCTCGAATACGCAAAGGACATTCGCGCCGCCGTGAAAATGCCGCTCATGGTCACGGGTGGTTTCCGCACACTCGCGGGCATGAATGCCGCGCTCGGCAGCGGCACCATGGATGTCGTCGGCATCGCGCGTCCGCTCTGTGTCGATCCTGCCATCCCGGCGAAGCTCCTGTCCGGCGCGGCAAAGGAAACGCCTGCCTACGAGAAGACGCTTCGCCTGGGCCCGGGCATTCTCGGCCCCCACAGCCCGATCAATCTCCTCAAGACCCTGAACGGATGGGGTCAGCAGGGCTGGTTCTGTCTCCAGCTCCTGCGGATGGGCGAAGGCAAGGACCCGGATCCGAAAATGGGCGTCTTCTCTGCCTTTCGCAATTATGCGAAGAACGAGGCGCAAACGGCGGCCGCACTGGTGCGCTAGAGCCGGGGCGGGAGCGGGGCGATGGACAGCGTGGAAGGCCACAAGGTCGGTTTCGGTCGGCGGCAGATAATCGGCTGGCTGCTCGGGCCGGCCCTGCTCGCGCTCACTTTCGTCGTCCCCGCGCCGGAAGGCCTCAGCCAGCTCGGCTGGCATGTTGCGGGTGTCGCAGGTCTCATGGCTGTCTGGTGGATCGCGGAGCCGATCCCCATTCCCGCAACCTCGCTGCTTCCGATGATCCTCTTTCCGCTCATCGGCGTCGTCGACATTCGCGGTGCCGCCGCGCCATATGCGCATCCGATCATCTATCTTTTTTTCGGTGGCTTTCTTCTCGCGCTGGCGATGGAGCGATGGGGCCTTCACCGCCGGATCGCCCTCGGCCTCATCGGTGCGATGGGCACAAAGCCGACCCACATCGTCGCCGGTTTCATGGTTGCCGCCGCTTTTCTCAGCATGTGGGTCAGCAATACCGCGACGACGCTGATGATGCTGCCTATCGCGCTCTCCGTCATAGCGCTGCTCGAGGCACAGGCCAGGGACGCGAAGGCGAAGGACGCCGCGGCGAAGTTCTCGCTCGTACTTCTACTCGCTGTCGCCTACAGCGCCACCATCGGCGGTCTCGGCACGCTGATCGGTACGCCGCCGAATGCGCTGCTCGCCGCCTTTCTCAGCCAGACCTACGGCTTCCAGATCGGCTTCGGCGAATGGATGCTGGTCGGCGTTCCCGTCGTTATCGTCGGCGTGCCGCTCGCCTGGTTTCTGATGACGCGCGTCATCTTCCGTCTGTCGTCCTTCGAGATCGAGGGTGCCGCCGATGTCATCTCCGTCGAGCGCAGCAAGCTTGGCCGCATCACGCGTCAGGAAATTGCCGTCGCCATCATCTTCGCATGCACGGCGCTTGGCTGGGTCACGCAGCCCTTGATCGCCAAAGTGGTACCATTCGTCTCCGACACCGGTATCGCACTCATGGGGGGTCTGGCGCTCTTTCTCGTACCGGTCGATGCGCGCAAGGGCGTCTTCCTCATGGACTGGCAAACCGCAAAGCGTGCACCATGGGATGTCTTCCTGCTTTTCGGCGGCGGTCTCAGCCTTGCCTCGGGCATCGAGGCACATGGTGTCGCCGCCTGGCTCGGCGCGCTCTTTGACGGCGCGGGCGGCATGCCGACGCTGCTGCTGGTCGGGCTCGTCTGCATGCTGATCCTGATGCTCACCGAACTCACCAGCAACACGGCGACGGCGGCGACGTTCCTGCCCGTCATCGCCGCGGTCGCCATCACCATCGGCGAAAATCCGTTGCTGCTTCTCGTGCCCGCGGCAATGGCGGCAAACTGCTCCTTCATGCTGCCGGTCGGTACGCCGCCCAACGCCATCGTCTTTGGCAGCGGCCGTATCACACTGCCGCAAATGGTCCATGCGGGCTGGTGGCTCAACGTCACCTTCGTCGTGTTGATTGTCGCGATGGTCTATGTTCTCGGACCGCTTGTCTTCGGCATTGAGCCAGGCATGTTGCCGGATTGGGCGACGAACGTGCCGCTTGCCTGAGTGCGCATGAGCACGAAAGCGACCCGCTCCCCGATCGTTGCCTTCGGTAGCTCGACGAGACTGTAGCCAGCTTCCTCATAGGCGGTTCGCATGGCGTTGCATGTCGCCACAGCCTCCGTGAAATCCTGTCCGCGTTCCTCGTCTTGCCCATAAATCTCCCGCCAGGGCGGCGCGATGAACACTGTGCCATTGTATCGGTAGAGCCGGACAGCCTCTGCAAGCGCTTTGGGTACAGGCGCGCCGATCAGCAGGCTATACCCGATCAGGTCGGGCAACCCTCGGTCGAAGAACACAGGTCCGCTTTCGGTGCGCATGCGCTCGAACGTCCGTATGGCATCGTCGAACATGAGGTCGCGATAGGCGAGGCGGTCGCCGTCATGCGTCGCTTTGCCGCCCTTCGCGTTCTGCTCGCGAATGATGCGACGGCCTGCTTCTTCGACGGTTCCGAAGCCAGGTGCGGCCAGGGTCTCGATCAACGTTGTCTTTCCAGCGCCCGGTCCGCCGGTGACGGCGTAAAAGTTCGGCTTCTCGATTCTCAATGAGGTCCTCCCGCAAAATCGCGTGCTGCAAATCGCAAGTGTGCAACCCACGGATCTCGGCGCGCGGCGTCGCAACAAGCGACATCGGATGGAGAAGACTGGAATATCTGATCGGCGGAGGAGGGTATCTTCAACCAACGCAACCCCGCTCAAACGGAAGCCCCGGATTTCCTGTCGGGCGTTCCTTGCGGGGTTGCTTATGGAAGTGCTGCTTGCACTCGCCCGTGCTGAAGAGCCGGGCTTATCTCCATCGCCTTTTTGCCTGTGCACTCAATCAACGCGGCCAGGGCGTCAGACTGTCTTTGCGCTTTTCCCTTGGCCTATAAGATTTGCTGACCGGCCGCGCCTGTGAACGGTATCAGGACTTGGCTATGTCTCTTGATCGTCCTTCATTTTACTGGAAGGCGAACTGCGTCGGTGGAGCCATCTTCTTAAACCTCCTCCTTCGTTAGACAGGAAAAGGCTACGCCCGAATGAGAGAGGAGGTCAACTGGAATAGACGTTTCCGTAATTCCATATGAGTCAGGCCTGTTGACCGATGTAAGTTAAATCCGTAGACGGATTGAGTTGGCGTTCCCGTGCTTGACGCTTGTGGCTTCTGCCGCCACGCTCCGGCCAAACAAGAACGAATTCACGAAGGGAGAAGCGATGTGGCTTCGTCAGGTAGCGCTCGTCGCGCATGAACGCGACCCGGTGGTCAACCAGTTGGAAAAAGTCCTCGGGATCGAGACCGCTTACAACGATCCCGAAGTCGGCATATTCGGGTTGATCAACGCCGTCATGCCGGTCGGCGGTGAATTTCTGGAAGTCGTGACGCCGGTGAAGGACGATGCCTCGGCGCTGCGCTATCTCCATCGGCGCGGTGGCGATGCAGGCTACATGCTCATTTTCGAAGTGGAGGATGCAAAGGCACATCGGACGCGCGTGCTCGGTCTCGGCGCACGCCAGATTGCCGCGCTCGACAAGCGTTACGTCTTTACGCATTTCCATCCCGGCGATTTTGGCGGCGTGCTCACCTCGATCGATTCCGTCACCGGTGCCGATAACTGGTTCGATCGCGACAGCGACTGGCCGCCTGCGGGACCGGATTGGCGCAACGCGAAGAGCTCGAATGCGAAGGGCATTCTCGGTGCTTCCGTGCAGACGAAGGCGCCGGCGGCGCTCGCCGCGCGATGGGGAGAGCTGCTCGGCGTAAAGGTGGAAGAAGGGGACCTCGGTCCCGAATTGCGCCTCGCGCGCGGCGTCGTCCGCTTCGTCGAGCCGGTGGACGAAGATGGCACTGGCGTCGTCGGCCTCGACATCGCGATGGCAGATCCCGAGCGGGCGCTTTCGGAGGCAGGGAGGCTCGGCCTGCCCGTCAGCGGCAATGCCGTCGACATCTGTGGCGTTCGCTTCGCGCTCCACAATGCCTGACAGCCCCCAAACAAAAAGGCCGGAGCAATGCGCTCCGGCCTTTCGTTCGTCTCGTGATCCGAGGGATCAGACCGAGTAGTACATGTCGTACTCGACCGGGTGCGGCGTCATCTCGTAACGCATGCACTCTTCCCACTTCAGTTCGAGATAGGCGTCGATCTGCTCGTCGGTGAAGACACTGCCCTTCGTGAGGAACTTGCGGTCCGCATCGGCGGCCGTGAGCGCTTCGCGAAGGCTGCCCGAAACGGTCGGGATTTCCTTCAGCTCTTCCGGCGGCAGGTCGTAGAGGTTCTTGTCCATCGGCGCGCCCGGATCGCCGAATAGGCGAGCAGCACCGGCGCTTCATAGCCCGGCACCAGGCGCTTGTAGCTGTTGGTGCTGGGGTTCGTGAAGGCATTGAGCGCCTTGGCATGCTTCAGGATACCGCCGATGTACCAGAGGCATTCCTGGCTGAGGTCGGCATACTTGTTGCCGGCGAAGAGCGGCTTGCCGTCCTTCCAGATCGACTGGTGGCAGTGCATGCCCGAGCCGTTGTCGCCGAACACCGGCTTCGGCATGAAGGTCGCCGACTTGCCGAACGCTTGCGCGACGTTATGGATCACATACTTGTAGATCTGCATGTGGTCGGCGGCCGTCGTCAGCGTCTGGAACTTCGTTCCGAGCTCATGCTGCGCGGCGGCGACTTCGTGATGATGCTTCTCGATCTTCACGCCCATCTCTTCCATGACCGTCAGCATTTCGCCGCGCAGGTCCTGGCACGAGTCGATCGGGTTGGCCGGGAAGTAGCCGCCCTTCGTGCGCGGACGATGGCCGAGATTGCCCATCTCATAGGAGGTGTCGGTGTTGGTCGGCAGTTCGATCGAGTCCACCTCGAAGCCCGTCTTGTAGGGGCTCGTGGAAAACTTCACGTCGTCGAAGATGAAGAATTCGGCTTCCGGGCCGAACACGATCGTGTCGCCGATGCCGGTCGACTTCAGATAGGCCTCGGCAAGCTTCGCCGTGCCGCGCGGGTCGCGGGCATAGGGTTCGCCGGTGGAGGGCTCGAGAACGTCGCAGAAAACGGCGAGCGTCGTCTGCGCATAGAAGGGGTCGATCGTCGCGGTCGCCGCGTCGGGCAGCAGCACCATGTCGGATTCGTTGATCGCCTTCCAGCCGGCAATCGACGATCCGTCGAACATCGTGCCTTCGGCCCAGAAGTCGTCATCGCAGAAGCCGATGTCGAAGGTGACGTGCTGCATCTTGCCGCGCGGGTCGGTGAAGCGCAGGTCGATGTACTTGACGTCTTTCTCCTTGATGACGTCCTGAATAGATTTGCCAGCCATTTGATCCTCTTTTCCCTGTTGTCCTTTAGGGGTTCGTTCGGGCGGGCTTTCGCCTCGCATTGATGGTTCGGTTTGTGGGCCTGCGCCGTCAGGCGCCGCGCGGGCGGGGGTTGAGTGGCCGCACGCCGGACCCGGAAGGTCGTCTTATTTGGTGGTCGTCAACTAAGCCCCCTAGATTGCCTCGGCGCCGGTTTCGCCCGTGCGGATACGGATCGAATCTTCGATATTGGAGATGAAAATCTTGCCGTCGCCGATGCGTCCCGTGCGCGCGGCTTGCTGGATCGCTTCCACGGCCTTGGCGACCATGTCGTCGTTCAGCACGACCTCGATCTTCACCTTCGGCAGGAAATCGACGACGTATTCGGCGCCGCGATAGAGTTCCGTGTGGCCCTTCTGCCGGCCAAAACCCTTCGCCTCCGTCACGGTGATGCCCTGAAGCCCCACCTCCTGCAGCGCCTCTTTCACTTCGTCGAGCTTGAACGGCTTGATGATCGCCTCGATCTTTTTCATTCCTGACTTCCTTAATCACGGGGCTCGCCGCCCGCATCCACGTGTTAACGGAATAGCACGGCCCGTGCCAACCTTGCGCGGGACGGAAAACCCTTGAAGTTCAATGGCTTGCATCTTTTAACCTGGCAACATGCCGTCATTTTGAGCAGCATGAATGCCTACAGTATAGGCAGATTGGACAAAAAGAAGGCATCGGCATGGTGCGGCCCGTCCGCTAGCCTCCTCTTGCATCCGTCGCCGCCATTTGAGCGGAGATTGACAGCTTGTGCCATGCCCGCGACAACCGCCGCCAGGGATTTCTGTGGATAAGGCAGGGGCGCGAGCAATGCGGCCGTTAAACAGCGTTTTTTCAGGGCTCGGCACAACGATTTTCACGGTCATGTCGGCGCTCGCTACCGAGCATGGTGCGATCAATCTCGGCCAGGGCTTCCCCGATGACGAGGGGCCGGACGATGTCCGCGCGGCTGCAGCGAAGGCGATCCTCGACGGGCCGAACCAGTATCCGCCCATGATGGGTCTCCCGGCGCTCCGCCAGGCGGTCGCGGCGGCGAACAAGCGCTTCTACGGCCTCGATGTGGACTGGCAGAAGGAAGTCATGGTGACCTCCGGCGCGACCGAGGCACTGCACGATTGCCTCACGGCGCTGCTCAATCCGGGTGACGAGGCCATCGTCTTCGAGCCCGCCTATGACAGCTACAGGCCGGTGATCGAAGCGGCCGGCGCGAAGGTTGTTGCCGTGCCGCTTGAGCCACCGCACTGGTCGCTCCCCATGGAGAAGCTCGAAGCCGCCTTCTCGGACCGCACCAAGCTCGTCCTCGTCAACACGCCGATGAACCCCATCGGCAAGGTCTTCACCCGCGACGAGCTTGCCGCCATCGCCGCGCTCATGGAGCGCCACGACGCCTATGCCGTCTGCGACGAGGTCTATGAGCATCTCGTCTTCTCGGGCCACGCCCATGTGCCGCTGATGACGCTGCCGGGCATGCGCGAGCGCACGCTCCGCATCGGCTCGGCCGGCAAGACCTTCTCGCTCACGGGCTGGAAGATCGGCTACGTCACCGGCCCCGCGCATCTGATGGAAACGGTTGCGAAGACGCACCAGTTCGTCACCTTCACCACCGCCCCCGGATTGCAGGCCGCCGTCGCCTATGGGCTCGGCAAGGATGACGGCTATTTCGCGAGCCTCGCTTCCTCGCTCGAGGCGAAGCGCGACATTCTCGCCAAGGGTTTGGCCGATGCAGGTTTCGACGTGCTTCCCGCCGACGGTACTTACTTCATCTCCGCCGATTTTCGCCCGCTCGGATTCAACGGCACGGATGACGAGTTCTGCCGCGAGATCACGGTGAAGGCAAAGGTCGCCGCCATTCCGCTCTCCGCCTTTTATTCGACGCCCGATGCCCCGCGCCACCTCGCGCGCTTCTGCTTCTGCAAACAGGACGCGATCCTCACCGAAGCAAGTGCGCGGCTGAAGGCTTATGCGAAGGGTAGTGCGGCGTGAGCCTCTCCGCTCTCCGCCGCCCCGCGCAATCGGGCAAGGCCGAATGGCTCGTCGTCTTCCTGCATGGCTATGGTTCGTCCGGCGCGGACCTCATGTCCTTCGCCGGCTACTGGCAACCTTCCATGCCGGATGTTGCCTTCGTCGCCCCGGATGGACCGACGCCAACGAAAGACGGTGGCTTCCAATGGATCGGCAAGCGCCCGGCGGGCGACCCGAAACTCTATGAGGATGCGGTCGCCGCCGCGCCGCAACTTCACGCCTTCATCGACGCCGAACTCTTCCTCGAAAATCTCGATGCCTCACGCCTCGCTCTCGTGGGCTTCAGCCAGGGCACGGTCATGGCGCTGCATCTCGGTCTTCGCCGTGCCGTCGCGCCTGCCGCCGTGCTCGGCTATTCGGGCGGCCTCGCCGGCGCGGATAAGCTGAAAGAGGAAATCGTCTCGAAGCCGCCCGTCATGCTGGTTCATGGCGAGCAGGACGCGCTCGCGCCGCTCTACGGCATGATGACCTCGGTCAAGGCGCTCTCGGAAGCGGGTGTCGCCTGTCAGGGCATTCCCATCCCCGGCCTCGGCCATGCGGTCGACGCAAACGCGCTCATCTATGGCGCGCGCTTTCTCCTCTCTGCCTTCGCCTATCGCGAAAGGCACGGCGCCTGACGCAACGGCGCCGCGCCGCATGACGGCCCGCTGGACAGGCCGTCTGTAGCCGCTATTCTTCCCGGCAAATGGTTAGCGCCACGAACTAATAAGATTTCAGGGAGACTTTCGATGTCCACCATCAAGCTCGACGACCGCATGCCCGTTCTGGTCGGCTGCGGCCAGCTCGTCCAGAAGGAAAAGGATGTCGAGAAGGCGAAGTCGCCCATGCACCTGATGGCGGATGCGGCGGAAGCCGCTGCCGCCGACGCCGGCCTCGGCAAGAAGCTCTGGGATGTCGTGGACAATGTCACCACCGTCCGCTTCATCACCGACAGCCCGGACTCGGCCCGTCTTCCCTTCGGCCGTTACCCGAACGCCTCGAAGACGCTGGCGAACATGCTCGGCGCGAACCCCAACAAGACCTGCTACGGACCGACCGGCGGCAACACGCCCCAGATGCTGGTGAACTACACGGCGGAACTGATCGCGAATGGCGAAACGGATGTGGCGCTTGTCGCGGGGTCTGAATGTTTCGGCACGCTGATGCGCGCGCTGGGGCAGGGGAAGCAGCTCCCCTGGCACGACGAGAACCCCGGCGGCGAGCGGATCGACCTCGGCGTCGAAAAGGCCGGCGTCACCGAAGTCGAGAAGCGCCACAAGCTGCAATTCCCGGTCAACATCTATCCGATGTTCGAGAACGCGATCCGCGGCGCGGCAGGCCGCAGCGTGAAGGATCACCAGCTTGCCGTCGGCAGGCTCATGGCGCCCTTCACGGAAGTTGCCGCGAAGCACCCGCAGGCCTGGTTCCCCGTCGCTCGCACGGCGGAGGAAATCGCCACGCCGACCGACGACAATCGCTATGTCGGCTTCCCCTACACGAAATACATGAACGCCATCATGCAGGTCGATCAGGCGGCTGCCGTCGTCATGATGTCGGTGAAGAAGGCGCGCGAGCTTGGTGTCCCGCAGGAAAAGTGGGTCTTCCTCCATGGCTGCGCCGATGCGAACGACCTCTGGTTTCCGACAGAGCGCGTGAACTTCCACTCCTCGCCCGCCATCCGCATGATGGGCAGGAAGGCGTTCGCCATGTCCGGCTGGAATATCGGCGAGATCGACTATTTCGATCTCTATTCCTGCTTCCCGTCGGCCGTGCAGATCGGCCGCAACGAACTCGGTATCGCGGAAGACGATCCGCGCCCGCTCACCGTCACCGGCGGTCTTCCTTACTTCGGCGGCGCGGGCAACAACTACGTCATGCACTCCATCGCCACCATGATGGACAAACTCCGCGCGAAGCCCGGCACGAAGGGGCTCTGCACCTCGAACGGCTGGTACGTGACGAAACACGGCCTCGGTCTCTATTCGGCGACGCCGCTTGAAGGGAAGTGGGAGCGCGAGAAGCCCGCGACCTATCAGGCCGAGATCGATGCCGAGAAGCATCCGAAGGTCGAAGAGAAGCCGAACGGCAAGGCGAAGATCGAGACATACACCGTCGTGCATGGCCGTGGCGGTGCGGAGTTCGCCATCGTCTTTGGCCGCATGGCGGACACCGATGCCCGCTTCGTCGCGCACGCGCCGAACGACCCTGCGACGCTCGCCGATATGGTCGAGTGTGAGCAGCTCGGCCGCTCCGGTACCGTTCAGTCCTTCGCCGACGGCAGCGTCAACATCTTCACGCCGGAATAAAAAAAGATGTCATTGCCGGGCCGGACCGAAGGTCCGTGACCCGGCAATCAAGAAGCGCCTTTGGCGCGTCGGGAAAACTCTCTACCTCACCAGAGCCAGGTCTCGGGGTCGGCCACCGGCTTGCCGTCATTCGCCAGCATGAAACCCTTGATCGTCCGGATAAGGAACCAGACGACGGTCGCAAGAGCCAGCAGCATACCGATCATGATCATCATCGTGACGGCGCTGATCACGGCGTAGAGAAGGCCGATCTGAGATAGGTGTAGTGCGATGCCGCTGCTGCACCGGCCTCGCCGCGTTTGAGATAGGCGACGATCACGCCTGCGATCGACGTGACGCCGACGACCAGGCTGATGAAGTAGAGGATGTAGACGAGCTTCGGCCCGTCCATCTCGTTTGCGGGCGAGGGCTGCGTCGCCGACGGTTGCGTCTCGGTCATGGAATGCCTCCTCCTCGAGAATCACCGTAACAAGGCTAACGGCTTGGGCGAGGCGTGACCATCCGTCTTGCATTCGCCCCCGTGCTCGCCGACAAACAGGCATCGCGACATTTCGTTTCGGGGGAGAAACCCATGCCCACCATCTACATGATCCGCCATGGCGAGGCCGCCGCCGGCTGGGACGCGGACACAGATCCGGGCCTGTCCGAAAAAGGCCAGACGCAGGCCGAAGCCGTCGCCCGCGAAATCGAGAGAAGGGTGGGGACGAGGCTTCCAATCCTCTCCTCGCCGCTGCGCCGTTGCCGCGAGACGGCGATGCCGCTGTCGAAGGGCTGGGACTGCGAGCCGGTCATTGAGACGCGCGTCGCCGAAGTCCCATCTCCCATCGAGGAACTGGAAGCGCGCGGCATCTGGCTCCGCCGCCTCATGGCGGGCACCTGGGCGGATGCAAGGCTGCCGGAGAACAATGGCAATGGCGCGCTCGATCTGCTCGCCTGGCGTCAATCCGTGATCGACGCGCTGACCGGCCTCCGTGGCGACACCGTGATCTTCTCCCACTTCATCGCGATCAATGTCGCGGCGGGCGCGGCGCTCGGCGACGACCGCCTCGTCGCCTTTCGTCCGGACAATTGCTCCGTCACCGTTTTAGAGGCGTCCGGCGCCACGCTGAAACTTGTCGAGAAAGGCCGCGAGGCGGAAACGAAGGTGAATTGAGGCGCCTCACAAATCGCCAATTCCCCGCCGCAATCGCATGGCTATAGTGGCGGCCATGACAGACGCGACCGATTCTACCGAACTTCTCACCATCGACAAGATGACCCGTGCCGATGCGCTCGCCATCGGGCGCGGCACGCCGGGCATCGTCCTCATGGAGAATGCGGGACGCGCGGTCGCGGATGCGATTGTCGCGCGCTTTCCGCAAGGCCCTGTCTCGGTGCTCTGTGGCCCCGGCAACAATGGTGGCGACGGTTTCGTCGTCGCGCGGCTGCTTGCCGAACGGGGCTGGCCGGTCACGCTCTTTCTTCTGGGCGCGCGCGAGAAGCTGAAGGGCGATGCGGCCGAGGCGGCGGACCGCTGGCCGGGCGCCGTTCATCCGCTCGGGCGCGACGCGGGGCAGGGCGCCTCGCTCATTGTCGATGCGATTTTCGGTGCGGGGCTCGTGCGCGACGTCGATGGCGTTGCCGCCGAAATCATCCGACGGAGCGGAGAGGCACGCACCCCCGTCGTCGCGGTGGACATGCCGTCCGGCATCGACGGCAACACCGGCAAGATCAGGGGAGCGGCTTTCGCCGCCTCGCTCACCGTCACCTTCTTCCGCGCCAAACCCGGCCACCTCCTGCTGCCGGGCCGCCTTCATTGCGGTGAACTTCTGGTGCGCGATATCGGCATCGACGGGCAAGTCCTCGACGAAATCGAACCGTGCACCTTCGTGAACGAGCCGCCGCTCTGGGCGCCGGTCTTTCCGCGTCCGCGCCTCGACAGCCATAAATACACGCGCGGCCATGCCGTCGTCGTCTCCGGCGATGCCTCGCACACCGGCGCCGCGCGGCTCGCTGCCCGAGCTGCGCTCCGGGCAGGCGCAGGGCTTGTCACGGTCGCTTCGCCACCTGACGCCATGTCCGTCAATGCCGCTCATCTCACGGCCATCATGTTGACGTCCTTCGACGGCGCGGACGCTCTGACGAAGATACTGGAAGACAAGCGCAGGAATGCGCTCCTCATAGGGCCGGGCGCCGGGATCGGCTGGGAGACACGGGACAACGTGCTTGCCGCACTCCTCTCCGGTGCCGCCACGGTACTGGATGCGGATGCGCTGACATCCTTCGCCGAAATCCCGCGCGATCTCTTCGTCGCCATCAAGGGCTATTTCGCCGGGCCGGTCGTCATGACGCCGCATGAAGGCGAGTTTGCGCGCCTCTTCCCGACGATCGCGGAAGGGGGCGCCGGCAAGCTTGAAAGGGCGCGCCTTGCCGCCGCCGAGGCGGCGGCCGTCATCGTCCTCAAGGGGCCGGACACGGTCGTCGCCGCGCCGGATGGCCGTGCCGCCATCGCCCGCAATGCCGGGCCGGAGCTTGCGACCGCTGGATCGGGCGACGTGCTGGGCGGGGTTGTCCTCGGCCTCCTCGCGCAAGGGATGCCGCCATTCGAGGCCGCTTGCGCGGCCGTCTGGCTTCATGGCGAGGCGGGCGATTGCTTCGGTCCCGGCCTTATTTCCGAGGACCTGGCCGAAATGCTGCCGGCCGTCCTGAGGGACCTTCTGCGCCGCATCTGAAGGTCAACCCGCTTTCCGCGGCTTTTGCTGGCAATCGCCCGGTGCCCTTGATATAGAGGGCGCCAAATTGGGGACAGGCTGGCCTTTCAGGGGCTTCGCCGGAGCTCTTCTCGCGGGCGTGGCGGAATTGGTAGACGCGCTGGATTTAGGTTCCAGTGCCGCAAGGCGTGGGGGTTCGAGTCCCTCCGCCCGCACCAGGCCGGAAGCCCGGCACATAAAATGGATTGGACGATGCAGGTCACGGTTACGAACGCGGACGGTTTGAAGCGCGAATTGAAAGTTCAGGTTCCGGCTCAGGATCTGGAAGCGAAGCTTGGCGCCAAGCTCGATGAAATGAAGGATCAGGTGCGCCTCAAGGGCTTCCGCCCGGGCAAGGTGCCGGTCAGCCACCTGCGCAAGACCTTCGGCAAGCAGGTCATGGGCGAAGTCATCCAGCAGACTGTCGGCGAAACGAGCCAGAAGGCGATCGAGGGCGAAGCGCTCCGCCCGGCCTTCCAGCCGGCGATCGACCTCGAGGGTGAAATCCAGGATGTCATCGACGGCAAATCGGACCTCACCTACAAGATGAGCTTTGAAGTCATCCCGTCCTTCGAACTGGCGGACTTTTCAAAGATTTCGCTCGAACGCCTCACGACCGAGGTGAAGGACAGTGACATCGACGAGTCGCTGGGCCGCCTTGCCGAGAATCAGAAGAATTTCGAAGCGCGTGAGGACGGCGCCAAGGCGGAGGAGGGCGACCTCCTGACGCTCGACTTCGTCGGCAAGATCGACGGCGAGGCCTTCGATGGCGGTTCCGCCGAAGACGCCAACCTTGAAATCGGCTCCGGCCGCTTCATTCCCGGCTTCGAGGAACAGCTTGTCGGCGCCAAAGTTGGCGACGAACTCGAGGTGAAGGTGACCTTCCCCGAGGAATACGGCGCCGAACATCTCGCCGGCAAGGACGCCGTCTTCGAGGTCAAGGTGAAGGAAGTGAAGGCGCCCGCCGAAGTGAAGCTCGACGACGAGCTCGCCAAGCGCTTCGGTATCGAGAGCCTCGAAAAGCTGCGCGAGGCGCTTGCCGAGCAGATGAAGGGCGAATACGCCCGCATGTCCCGCATGCACCTGAAGCGCGCCATGCTCGACAAGCTCGACGAATTGCACGATTTCGAACTGCCGCCGACGATGGTCGAGCAGGAGTTCAATCAGGTATGGCACCAGTTCGAACATGAACTGCAGCACCAGAACAAGACGGTTGCCGATCTCGACGAGCCGGAAGAGGAAGTCCGCGGCGAGTACCGCAAGATCGCGGAGCGTCGTGTCCGTCTCGGCCTCCTCCTTGCGGAAGTCGGTGAGAAGAACAGCATCACCGTCACCGAGCAGGAACTGAATCAGGCGCTCGCCGAACGCGCCCGCCAGTTCCCCGGCCAGGAGCGTCAGCTCTATCAGTACTTCCAGCAGAACCCGCAGGCGGTGCAGGAGCTGCGTGCGCCGATCTTCGAGGACAAGGTTGTCGACTTCATCGCGGAACTGGCCAAGGTCGAAGACAAGCTGGTGAGCCGCGACGAGCTCTTCACTGACCCCGATGCCGATGAGCACGAGCATCACGATCATGACCACGACCATGATCATGACCACGATCATGACCACGGTGACGAGAAGCCGGCCGGGAAGAAGACCGCTCCCAGGAAGGCTGCAGCCAGGAAGGAAGAGGGCGACGAGAAGAAGCCCGCCGCCAAGAAGGCGCCTGCCAAAAAGAAAAAAGAAGACTGAGCGCCTCGCACCGAACACAGGAAAGGCCCGGACGATCCAGGCTGTGTGGAAACTGAACGGAGGCTCCGGTTTAACCGGGGCCTCTTTTGGTTTCAGGCGGCTGCGGTTCGGATGTTGATGGCCCGGAGGATGTT
>PHEF01000012.1 GCA_002842875.1 Alphaproteobacteria bacterium HGW-Alphaproteobacteria-3
CAGATCGTAGGCCAGCGGGAGCCTGTCGAGTTTCCAGTCGAGCTTCGCCTTCTCTGCGCGCTCCGCATTATCGGATGTGGCGGCAACGGCGATTACGCCCGCTTGCTCAAAGTCACTCATCTTGCGGTTCAGATCATTGAGGTAGCCCTTGCAAATCGGGCAGTGGAGGCCGCGATAGACGACCAGCATCGTGAAAGCCGCCGGCTTCTGCTCTGCAAGGTTGAACCTGCCTCCTCCCGCGAGCGGCAGGTCAAGGTTGGGAACGGTGACACGGGACTTAAGCGACATCGGCATTTCCTTCATTTCAGGGCATCGGTGGAGAATGGCGCGGTTACCCGCTCACGGTCCGGACATCGATCCGCCAGGGAAAGAGGTACCGCGCAAAAAAGATGCAGATCACCGTCAGGAGCGCGACTGACCCTATCTGCCAAACCAGGACCATCAGACTTGCGTCTTGCGCATGGAAAAACCTGAGCCCGAACTCGCCAAGCGCGGTCGCCGCAAGCGCGGCATAGCCGATTGTCGTGTAGGGCGAGACCGGCGCTCCCCGGCGTATGAACGCGATCATCGCGATGGCAGGAACAACACCGAGCGAGGCGATATTGGGGAGGCAGACCCAATCGACCTGTACCAGAGAACTCCAGGCGCCGCCCGCCACGACGCTCCGGATGCTGCCCACAACAATGATCGCGAGCCAGAGTCCCAACGGCAGCAGTGGAAGAACGCGCTCCCAGACGGGACGGCCGGGAATGCTGGCGCACAGCGCGGCGAGGCCAGCCGCAAGCGCCGTCATCAGCGCCAGCGACTGCTCGAACAGCCAGATGCCTTCGCCGATCTTCAAGGCGATATCCGTCCTCGGGCCCCGGTACCAGACGACAAGAGCTATCCATGGCAAGGAGAGAGCGAGCCATGCAAGCAGTCGAACCGGCGGCGAAGAGAGCCGCCTTACGGGCCGGACCTCTCCTGCCAGAGAACCAACCAGATCTTCCGTTCTCACGAGGTCGCTCCGTCCATTTTTCCAGTCCCGTTCATGCGGCTCAGGCTCCCAGAGCTTGTTTCAAGGATTTCATGCCCCTGTGCACCGCCACCTTGAGCGCGGAAATGGACATTCCCGTCCTCTCGGCCGCTTCCTTCAGGGACAATTCCTGGATCTTCAGAAGCTCTATTGCCCTTCGCTGCCCTGCAGGGAGCGATGCGATAGCGCTTTTCAGCAGATCCGGGTCGCCCTGCCCGTCCTCAAGCCAGTTCGTTTCATCTCCGGAAAATGTTTCAGGCAGTGTGTCCGTTGTGACTTCGTTTTTTGCTTTTCTGATGTGCCGCCGCTGAAGATCGACAAGCCGCCTGCGAAAAATGGCGCTCAGCCACGGAAGAAAAGGCCGCGACGGATCGTAGGTGTGCCTGACGGAATGCAGCGAGAGGAGCACGTCCTGGACCAGGTCCTCCGGTTCGATGGAGCCGATCCATTTCGCTCTCGCCTGCCGCCGGAGCACGGGTACGACCGATCTCAGGAGATGTTCATAGGCAGAACCATCGCCGGCCTGCGCCGCCTGCATCAGGCTTTCAAGGGAGACGTTTTCGGTCCCGGTTTCCATGACTCCGCCCGGAGCGTGCCGCTCCGCTTGTTCTGGGCAATTGCCGGATTTCCGGTATCTCTTGCCCTCCCTGTCCGGCAAAAAGTAATATCTTACCGGTCGTTTAGGAACAAGCACCGTGCCACGCCGAAAGTCATTCGAACCCGAAATCGCGCTGGAAAAGGCTCAGTCTCTTTTCTGGGAGATGGGTTACGACGCGACGTCCATATCCGCCCTCGAAAAGCGGATGGGCATTAACCGTTTCAGCATCTACGAGACCTTCGGCGACAAGAAGGCTTTGTTCCTTCAGTGTCTTGAGACCTATTCGCAGGACATGAAAGCCGGCAATCTTGCCCTGCTGCGGAACCCGGGCGGGCTCGACGGTATCCGAAAATTCCTGACGAGAATGGTGGAAGGTCCGCCAGCGGCCCGGCGCCGCGGCTGCTTCATGATGAACTCGCTTGTCGAGATTTCGGGACGGGACGCCGATGTGAGCCGGATCGTCGATACGCATTTCCGTCTCGTGGAGCGAAGCCTGAGACGCGCGGTGGACGAAGCCAAGTCGAGGGGCGAGGTAGCTCTCGGCGTCGCGACGGTGGACACGGCGAGGACCTTGCTCGCGCTCGCCCACGGCGCCTTGTCGCTCGGCAGGAGCGATTTCGGGCGTCCGGTCGCGCGCACCGCAATCCAATCCGTTCTCGACCGGTTAACACGCGAACATTGATCCCTGCCTGCTGCCGGGCGATGAGGTGACCGCGCGAGATCTGGACCGGCGGGAGTCTTGAAAGGCCACTCACATTGGCGTCCGCCCACCGGTTCCTTCGCCGTCATTTGGCAACCTCATGCCGTGGACGATTGCGTAGATCGCCGGGATCACCACCAGCGTGAGGATGGTCGATGAGACCATGCCGCCAATCATCGGTACGGCGATGCGCTGCATCACCTCGGCGCCGGTTCCCGTGGCCCAGAGGATCGGCAAGAGACCGGCCATGATGGTGATGACGGTCATCATCTTCGGCCGCACGCGCCCGACAGCGCCCTCCATGATCGCGGCGTTGATATCTGCGCGGGTGAAGGCTCGACTCTCCGCCACAGCGAGGGCCCTGGCGTCGCGGAGCGCGTGGTCAAGATAGAGCAACATCACGACGCCGGTTTCGGCAGCCACCCCCGCCAGGGCGATGAAGCCGACAGCTGCGGCAACGCTCATGTTGAAATCGAGGGCCGCCATCAGCCAGAGCCCGCCCACCAGCGCGAAGGGCAGCGACAGCATCACGATGAAGGTCTCGGTCAGGCCTTTGAAGTTGAGATAGAGGAGCAGGAAGATCACCAGCAGCGTGACCGGGATGACGACGGAAAGGCGCTGCTGCGCGCGGGCCAGATATTCGAACTGGCCGCTCCAGGCCACCGTGTAGCCGGGCGGCAACGCGACTTCGCCGGCGACCACGCGCTGTGCCTCGCCGACATAGCCGCCGAGATCGCGGCCGCGGATATCGACAAACACATAAACGACCGGCTGGCCGCTTTCGGTGCGCACCATGGTGGGGCCGCGCGCCCGCGTAATGTCGGCGATCTCGCCGAGCGGAACGGCGGCGCCCGCGGGCGTCGTGACGAAAACCTCTCTCGCGATCGCCTCCGGGTCGGCGCGGGAGGCCTGCGGATAGCGCAGCACCACGTCATAGCGCTCTCGTCCTTCGACGGTCGTGGTCAGCGCTTTCGCACCCAGCGCCATCGAGATCGTGTCCTGCACCGTCTCCATTGAGAGCCCATGCCGGGCGATCCGGTTCCGGTCGGGCTTGATGTCGAGGAAATAACCGCCGTTGACGCGCTCGGCATAGGCCGACGAGGTGCCGGGAACGGCGCGCAGGACGGCTTCGATCTCGCGGGCGATCCGTTCCAGTTCGACGAGATCGGGCCCGAAGATCTTGACGCCGACCGGCGTGCGGATGCCAGTCGAGAGCATGTCGATGCGGGCCTTGATGGGCATCGTCCAGGCATTGGAGACGCCGGGGAACTGAAGCGCGGCGTCCATTTCGGCGATCAGCTTGTCGAGGTTCATACCCGGCCGCCAGTCGTCTTCGGGCTTCAGATTGATGGTCGTCTCGAACATTTCAAGCGGCGCGGGATCCGTCGCGCTGTCGGCGCGGCCCGCCTTACCCCAAACCGACGCGACCTCAGGGAAGCCGGCAATGATCCGGTTCTGCGTCTGCAACAGTTCGGCGGCCTTCGTTACCGAGAGGCCCGGCAACGTGGTCGGCATGTAGAGGAGCGTCCCCTCGTTGAGATTTGGCATGAACTCCGAGCCGATGCGGCCAAGCGGAACGACGGTAACCGCAAGTACGATGACGGCAGCAAGGATGGTAACGCCCCGGGCGCGTAACACCAGTCCGATCACCGGCCGGTAGAGCCAGATCAGCGCCTTGTTGAGCGGATTCCGGCCCTCCGGCGCAATCCGTCCGCGAATAAAAATCATCATCAGCACCGGCACCAGCGTGATCGAAAGAAAGGCGGCGCCCGCCATTGCGAAAGTCTTGGTCGCGGCGAGCGGCTTGAAGAGCCGGCCTTCCTGCGCCTCCAGCGCGAAAATCGGCAAGAAGGAGACGGTGATGATGAGCAGGCTGAAAAAGAGCGCCGGACCCACTTCCTGCGCCGCTTCGATGACGACGGCGGCGCGCGAGGCGCCAGGCGGCGCATGTTCGAGCCGCTTGTGGGCGTTTTCGATCATCACGATCGCGGCGTCGACCATGGCGCCAATCGCGATCGCGATGCCGCCGAGGCTCATGATGTTGGACGGGATACCGAGCACATGAGTTGCGGCGAGCGCCATCAGAATGCCGACCGGCAGCGCGACGATCGCGACAAGGGCGCTACGCGCATGCCAGAGGAACAGGAAGCAGACCAACGCCACGACGACACTTTCCTCGACGAGAGTGCGCACCAGCGTATCGATGGCGCGGCCGATCAGCGCCGAGCGGTCATAGACCTCGACGATCTCGGTGTTGCCGGGCAGGCTCGGTGCAACGGCCGCAAGCTCGCGCTTGACGTTTTCGATGACGTCGAGCGCATTGGCGCCATGACGCTGCAAGGCGATGCCGGAGACCGCCTCGCCTTCGCCGCCCAGTTCGGCAACGCCGCGTCTTTCGTCCGGTGCAAGCTCGACGCGCGCCACATCGCGCAGCAGGAGCGGCGTGCCGTTCTCTGCCCGTAGTACGATCTTCTCGATATCCTCGATGCCGCCGAGATAGCCCCGGCCGCGGATCATGAATTCGGTTTCAGCAAGCTCGATGGTGCGGCCGCCGACATCCATGTTGCTGGCGCGCACCGCGCTGGCGATTTCGGCAAGTGAAAGTCCGGTACTTTTCAGCAGGAGTGGATTGACGATGATGGCATACTGCCGGACGAAGCCGCCGACCGTTGCGACCTCGGCGACGCCTTCGGCGCGCGAGACGGCGAAGCGGACCTGCCAGTCCTGAAGCGAGCGGAGTTCGGCGAGGTTCAGCTCCGAGGATTTCAGCGCATACTGATAGACCCAGCCCACGCCGGTCGCGTCCGGTCCGAGCGACGGCGTCACGCCGTCGGGCAGACGTTCGGCCGCCGCGCTCAGATATTCGAGAACGCGGCTCCGTGCCCAGTAGAGATCGGCGCCGTCCTCGAAAATGACATAGACGAAGGAAACGCCAAAGAAGGAAAAGCCTCGCACGACGCGGGAACGCGGCACGTTGAGCATCGCGGTGGCGAGCGGAAAGGTCACCTGGTCCTCGACGACCTGCGGCGCCTGGCCGGGATAGTCGGTGACGATAATCACCTGTGTGTCCGACAGGTCCGGTATCGCGTCGAGCGGAATGCGCGCGATCGAATAAACACCGGCAACGATCGCAAAAAGCGCGCCGATCAGCACCAGAACGCTGTTGCGCGCCGACCAGCCGATGATGTTCGCGATCATGGCGCCACCTGCTCGGCGGTAAAGGCCGAAAGCGCCGATTGAAGATTGCTCTCGGCATCAATCAGGAAAATTCCGGAGGTGACGACCTCTTCGCCGGGGACAAGACCCTCCCTGATTTCGACGTCGGCGCCGGCGCGGGCACCGAGACGAACATCGCGCGGTTCGAAGAGCCCGTTGCCGCGCGCGACGAACACGACCTGACGGGTGCCGTCATCGATGACCGAGGCAACCGGTACCGCGAGAGCCGGTCCGTCGCCAACCGGTGCGTCGATCTCGACGCTCACGAAATGTCCGAGCTTGAGGCGCCCATCCGCATTCGGCACAACCAGCCGGACCCTGCCCGAGCGGGTCGCCATGCCGATATCGGGATAGACGAAATCGACAATCGCTTCGCGCGTATCTCCGGGCATTGCCGGCATCGACAATCGCGCGCTCTGCCCGGGCCTGACAAATGCAAGATCCTGTTCGGCGATTTCGGCAATCACCCAGAGGCTCGACAGATCGGCGATCCGGAAGAGCGTGTCGCCGGCGGCAAAGCGCATGCCGTCGAGCGAGGGCTTCTCGAGCACGGTACCGCCGAGCGGCGCGTCGAAAGTCACCACCCGTGCCGGTGCA
This sequence comes from Alphaproteobacteria bacterium HGW-Alphaproteobacteria-3, assembly GCA_002842875.1. Lineage (GTDB taxonomy): Bacteria > Pseudomonadota > Alphaproteobacteria > Parvibaculales > Parvibaculaceae > Parvibaculum. Next base: position 6,127 of record PHEF01000012.1, read on the forward strand.
CGCGTGCGTGCCATTTCTGCGATGACGGCGTTGGAAATGCCGAAGAGGCGGAGATTTTTCGCGGCACGTTCGACATCGCTGCCGCCGCGCGACAGCGCCGAGAGGTAGTCGGCCTGTTTGCGCAGCAGCTCGTCGCTTTCGATCCAGGCTGTCAGCAGCGGCTCGCCGGCCGTCACCGTGCCGCCGGTGGTGCGGACATCGAGACGTTCGACGAAGCCGTCGAAGCGAGCCGTTACCAGCGCGACGCGGGCCTCGTCCGCCGTCACGGTGCCGGCGCCGCGGACCGTGCGAACGAGGTCGCGGCGTTCGACCGCCACCGTTCGAACGCCGGCGCGTTGCGTCTTTTCCGGACCGATACGAACGGTCCCGGCGGGGGCCGCAACCTCCTCCTCATAAACGGGGATGTAGTCCATCCCCATCGAATCCTTTTTCGGCACCGGCGATACGTCCGGCAGGCCCATCGGGTTGCGGTAATAACGGACTTTCCGCTCTCCAGACGCGGCAGTCGCGGCGCCCGCCGCCGCCTCCACCGCCGTATAGATAACCGCACCTTCGACGAGATCAGAAACGCCGTCGACTTCGGCCACGATGCCGAGCGCCCAGCGACCAGCCATCGCGATTTTCGTTTCGAAGGCCAGAACGTCCGGCGCACCGGCCGGGACCGGGGCGAGCGGCGCATCCATCGCCGCCATGCCGTCGGGGCCCATGTCGAGCCGGGCCGAGACGATATTCATGCTCCCGCCTGGAACAGACGCACCGCTCGGGTCAAGCAACCGGACCTCGATCCGCACGCTCTCGCCGACCGGAATTTTCTCTGAAACGGCCTCGAATTTGTGAGCTTGAGATCCGGCGCCGGCGATGCTCCATACGCCGGCTGCCGCCACGACGGCCGCAAGCATGGCGGTCGCGAACGCCTTGGATAAGCGAACCATATGACTCTCCAGAAGCTGATGTGACAGTGACGCGCAACCGGAAGAGGCCGCGCGCCGGTGCGTCACACCACCCTGGGAGGGCGTCGCAAGGGTGAAGGAAAAAGATCGGTCCGGCCAATATCCGGCTCGCGAACCGATTTGAGGACAAGCTCGACGGGAACAAATCCAGGCGCGGCGGCGAGCTGAAGCGGCAACTTGCCGCAGGCAGCCATGCAAAGGGCCGAGCCTTCACAGGCTCTCGTTCCAGTGCCGTCGCAGCACGGACCGGCCATATCGCCCATGACACCTGCCATATGCGACGGTGCGTCCGTGCCGGCCGTTGCATGCGCCATCGCCACCATATCGAGGCCAGTCACCGGCGCCGCAACCATCGTCAGCAGCAGCACAGCTGCCAGCACCGCCGCAAACCAATGGCGGGCCCGGGACATGTTTCGGCGACTGTGGACGTATCGCATCATGGCCACAGGCTAACACAGCCCCTTCTTCCGCCAACTACACAAATTCGTCATGGAAAGCCACAGGGTTTGCTTGACCGGTGGCAGGACCTGGCAAGCATTGTCTATCCGCCGGCGCGTCCGGTGCCCCGTCAATGCGCCCCGATTCCGTCATCAGCCGACTGCAGCTTGCGCCAACGCAGCGGCGTTACGCCGAACTCCCGGCTGAAGGCGCGAATGAAGGCAGCGGCAGAACTGTATCCCGCCATGTCGGCCGCCGCCTCCACGGATATGTCCTCGGTCAGCATCTTGCGCGCCATCAGCGTCAGGCGCATGCGCGCGAGCGTCTGCATCGGCGTGCGGCCGACAATGCGCCGGAAGTCTTCGGCGAACTTCGTGCGCGACATACCGGCCATGCGGGCCAGCCGGTCGACACTCCAGTCATCGAGCGGTGCATCCAGAAAAGCCCGGATGGCTGTGATGATACCCCTGCTCTTCACCATGCCGATCTCCGGGCCATCTCCATCGCCCCGATTTTCGAGGATGGACCGCGTCATGTTGATGACGATGATTTCGGCAATTCTCCGTATGATGATCGCCTGTCCATATTCATGACCGGCGCCGACGAATTCCTCGTCGAGCATTTCCGCCGCCTTCCAGATACGGCGTGCGCACTCCGGTGACGATTCGTGACTCAGATAGATCGGACCGATGATGAGATTGCCGAGGGCCATTTTCTCGGACGGCACGACACCGAGCAGGAGTTCGACCTCGCTGCCTGCATCGATCTGTTCGGAAATGGGTACGCGCAGAAATCCGTCCGGCGCAGCGGCCTCCCCGGAGGTCTCAATCGAATGAATGCGGTGCGGTGCGAGGCCGCTGATGCCCACGATCGCGCCTGGCGCAAGATCGATGCTTTTCGGTTCGGGAAAGTCGATCGTCAATCGCAAATTCCCCTTGCGCACCATGAAGCAATAGGAGAAATCGCCGGGATCGAGACGCTTGTTGACCGGGTATGATGCGAAGGAGCGGAAAAAATAAACGCCGTCCATCCGCACGTCCGCGCGAATATCGCTTGCGGCCCTGTTGCCGGCGGATCGCGAACCCTTCGCTTCGGCTCCTGTTTTATCGGCCATGCGTGAGTGCGTTCTCAACGGGGTGATCAACCTGCGTTCGCGTCTTCCTGCCGCGCAAGGTCCAGAGCGATGTCGACGAGCATGTCTTCCTGGCCGCCAACCATAGCGCGTTTCCCCGCTTCCAGCAGTATTCTGCGAACATCGACCCCGTATCTCCCGGATGCCGCTTCCGCGTGCCGCAGGAAACTTGAATAGACGCCAGCATAGCCAAGGCTCAGCGTTTCCCGGTCGACGCGGACCGGACGGTCCTGCAGGGGCCGCACAATATCTTCCGCCGCATCCATAAGCGCGAGCAGGTCGCAACCATGTTTCCAGCCATAGCGGCCGGCGGCGGCAATGAAGACTTCGAGCGGTGCATTGCCCGCCCCCGCCCCCATGCCCGTGAGCGACGCATCGACGCGGACAGCACCATTCTGGACGGCGGCGATGGAGTTCGCGACGCCGAGCGACAGGTTGTGATGCGCATGGATGCCGCGTTGCGTCTCCGGCTTCAGCACCTCGTCATAGGCGCGAAGCCGGGCGGCAACGTCATCCATCGTCATCGCTCCGCCGCTGTCGGTCACATAGACGCAATGGGCGCCGTAGCTCTCCATCAGCTTCGCCTGTGCCGCGAGTGCGTCGGGCGGCGACATGTGGCTCATCATCAGGAAGCCGCTGACATCCATGTCGAGATTGCGCGCCGCCTCTATATGTTGCCGGGCGACATCCGCCTCGGTGCAATGCGTCGCGACACGAACCGACCGGACGCCCATTCCGTGCGCACGGCGCAGATCGCCGATCGTCCCGATGCCCGGCAAAAGCAGCGTCGTAACGGTTGCCGATTTGACAACCTCGCAGACGGCTTCGATCCATGCCCAGTCGGTGCAGGCGCCGAAGCCATAGTTGAGGCTCGATCCGGAAAGCCCGTCGCCATGCGCAATCTCGATGGCGTCCACCCCTGCATCGTCCAGCGCGCGGGCAATGGCGCGCACATGGTCGAGCGAATATCGATGGCGGATCGCATGCATGCCGTCGCGCAGCGTCACGTCCTGAATGTAGAGCTTGCCGGGCGTCTTCATGCGGCTACCTGCCATTTCAGTGCAATCGCCTCGGCTGTGCGTAGCGCCGCCGACGTCATGATGTCCAGATTTCCCGCATAAGGCGGCAGATAGTGACCGGCCCCCTCCACCTCGAGGAAGACGCTCACCTTGAGGCCGGTGAAAGAGCGGTCCATGTCCGGCAGGTAGAGCGGGTTGTTGCCGCCCACTTTCTCGATCTGCACGGCCTGCTTCAGGCGGTAGCCCGGGACATAGGCCTGAACCGCGGCAACTTTCCTTTCGATGGCCGCAACGATCTTCGCCTGGTCGGCATCGTCGCACAGGCAATGCACCGTATCGCGCATGATGAGCGGCGGTTCGGCCGGATTGAGAATGATGATCGCCTTGCCGCGTGTTGCGCCGCCGACGGTCTCGATGGCTTTCGATGTCGTCTCGGTGAACTCGTCGATGTTCGCACGCGTGCCGGCGCCGGCGGATTTCGATGCGATGGATGCGACGATCTCGCCGTACAATACCGGCGATACACTGCTGATGGCGGCAATCATCGGGATCGTCGCCTGTCCGCCGCAGGTGACCATGTTCAGGTTCCGCTCGTTTGCGAGACCGTCGAGATTGACGCTTGGAACCACATAAGGCCCGATGGCCGCCGGCGTCAGGTCGATCACCTGCTTGCCATGCGCCTGCAGCACGTCATTGTGATGCCGGTGCGCGCCCGCCGAGGTCGCATCGAAGACGATGCCGATGCTCTTGAATTCCGGCATCGCCACAAGACCCTCGATGCCATGCGCGGTCGTTGGGACACCGAGCCTCGCCGCCCGTGCCAGCCCGTCGGATGCGGGATCGATGCCCACCATCGCCGCCATCTCCAGCGTTCTGGAAAGGCGCATGATCTTGATCATCAGGTCGGTACCGATATTGCCCGACCCGATAATGGCGGTGCGCGTCTTCCCGTTCGCTCCGGTCATTCGCAACTCCTATTCGAAAGCGATCCGCAGGGGCTTGAAGCCTTGCACGTTGACAGTGAACTCGTTGCCCGGGCGTGCGTTGCACATCGGGCCGAGCGCGCCGGAGAGGACGATGTCTCCGGCACCCAGCGGCCGGCCCACCTCCGCCATCTTCTTCGCCAGCCATTGCGTTGCGTTCAGCGGGTTGCCAAGGCAGGCGGCGGCGACGCCGACCGATACCTGGCGGCCGTCGAGGCACATTTCCATGCCGCCCAGATGCAGATCGACTTCGGACAATTTGCGGCGGTCGCTTCCAAGCGCGAATTTCGCGCCGGATGCATTGTCCGCCACGGTGTCCGCGAGCGCGATCCGCCAATCGGCAATGGCGCTGTCGACAATCTCCACTGCCGCCACCGCATAGTCGATGGCCGCCGCGACTTCCTCGACGCTCGGGTTCGCGCCCTGGAGAGGCCTCCCGAACACGAAAGCGATTTCGGCTTCCACCTTGGGCTGCATCAACCCGGCAGCCGAAATCGACGCCGCGCCGCTCACATCGTCGACGTCGAACAACATGCCGTAATCGGGTTCATCCACACCGAGCTGTGCCTGCACCGCAGGCGAGGTCAGACCGATCTTGCGGCCAACGATCCGCTCGCCCGCCGCGAGGCGCCTCAGCGTGTTGATCTCCTGAACGGCGTAGGCCGAGGCGACGTCGAAACCGGGGGAGGTTTCGGTCACCGGCGGTATGGGGGTCAGGTGACGCCGCGCCTCGGCCAGGGCAGCCGCTATCGCATTCAAATCATGCGGCATCGGCCGCTCCGAAGAAATCCGCCGTCACACGATTGAATTCTTCCGCGTGCTCCCATTGCGCCCAATGTCCGCATTGCGGCAGGACGAAAAGCCGCGCGCGGGGAATTTGCTTGAGAAGCGGGAAGGCCATGTCGATCGGCATCACCTTGTCCTCTCGTCCCCAGACGATCATCGTCTCGTGCGGGAGCGAGGCAAGACGCGGGTCGGACCACAAGGGCTCCATAAGCGCCTTCGGATCGGGGCGCATGGGTGGCGTTTCGACGATATGCGGCTGAAGTGCGGTCTTCATCCGGCCTTCGAGAAGTTCCTCGGTGATCTGCGAGGGATCGTAGACGAAGTCCTTCACAAATCCGCGCAGGCGCTCGATGGACGGTCCGGGGCCGTCATAGAAGAAGAGCAGCGTCTTGATTGCGTCGGTCGGGAACTGGCTGAACATCGGAACGCTGCCGCCCGGTCCCATGAGCACCATGCGGCCGACCTTTTCGGGCCGGTCGAGCGCCAGGCGCAAGGTCACCATGCCGCCAAGCGAGTTGCCGACGAAATGCGCCTTCTCGACGCCGAGTTCGTCGAGGAGTTCGCCCATCTTCGTCGCATACCAGGCGGGCATGGCGCTGCCCTTCGGCTTGATGTCCGATTTGCCGAAGCCCGGCAGATCGGGAACGATCACGCGGAAGCTGCGCGACAACACTTCGATGTTGCGATTGTAGTTCGACCATCCGCTCGCGCCCGGGCCACCGCCGTGAATGAGAACAAGCGCCGGGCCCGAGCCCGCCTCGTTGTAATGAATTTTCACGCCGTTGACGGTAACGAACCGGCTGGTGCCTTCTTCGGTGATGCTCATATCCTCTCCTGTCGACAATATTTCTGGATTTTCTGGATTTTTTTGAGTTTCTTGCGGCCGTCATGGCCATTCAGTTGCAGCGCTTGTGGCCCCACATGCTCGTGACCTCATGATGGGTGACGCGCCAGACATCGTCGTGAACGGCGATGCCCGCCGTTCCCACTTCCACATCGAAGCCCGACGGCGTTGCCGCGTAGAAGGAGATCATCCGGTCGTTGCTGTGCTTGCCGAGCGTCATGGTCTGCTTCACGCCGCATTTCCCGATCCGGTCCATTGCAAAGCCGACATCGTCCATCGTCGCCATTTCCACCATGAAGTGATGCAGCCGCTTCGGCGCCGGCATGGGTGCGAGGGCGAGCGTGTGATGGCGCGGATTGCAGTGATAGAACTCGAGCGTCAGCGTGAAGTCCGGCGAGATGGCGATGCCGATCGTGTCCGAAAGCCTGAAGCCGAGAAGCCGTGTGTAGAAGTCGCGCACCTCGTCCATCTTCTCCGACGCCAGCACGACATGGCCCGCGCCCTGCTCGCCCGTGAGATACCCGGACACGCCCGCGGGCGAATTGAACGGCACGCTTGTGAGCGCCGTCGCCCCGACATAAATCTCGACCTGAAGCCCGGCCGGATCGGTGAGCACGATGAGATCGCGAACGCCGCGCTCCGCCTTCAGATTGTCGGAGGCAGGCGCGTATTCGACGCCTTCCTTGTCGAGCTTCCCGCGCAGCGCCTGCATCCCCTCCCAGGTTTCCACTTCGAGACCGATGAAGGAAATGTCGTCCGCCTTTCCCTCGTCGATCTGGAGGCGGAAGGCGCGGTCGTCCATCCGGTAGCGCGCCGACGTGCCGTTGCTTCGCCCCGGCATGAGCCCGAGAAAGCCTGTCAGGTAACTGTCCCACGCCTTGAGGTCGCTCACCTCGAAGCCGATATAGCCCAGCGATGCCACGCTCATGATGTTGCCTTCCCGTTTCCGTATTTCGCCGCAAGTCCCGTCCCCGCCGAGACGACGCCTATTCCTCTGACGCCGATGCCTGTCTCGCAGATGAGAACGCCGCCCGTCGCCGGGGCGCTGTCCCTGCGCGAAGCGAAATAGACATAGGAGCCTGCATATTCCGGTGTCGCCGGTACGCGCCCGAGCGGCACGACAGGGGCCGCGACCTTCGGAAGGTCGACGCTGCTGATGGCCGTTTCGGAGAGGCCGAGCGCGGCGGGTCCGCGCAGATCCGTGTCGATCGGTCCGGGCGCCACGCCGTTCACGCGCACCACCGGCGCAAACTCGAAGGCGAGCTGGCGGATCAGCCCGACGACGGCATGCTTGGAGGCCGTGTAAAGCGCGCCGCCGCCCGCCGGATCGAAGCCGGCATTGGAGACGGTGTAGACGAGCGAACCGCCGGACCGGACAAGGGCGGGAAGCGCGGCTTTCGCGAGCAGCAGGTAGCCCTTCACATTAATGCCGAAGAGTTCGTCGAAGGCGCCGCCGAGCTGCTCCTCCGCCATCTCGTCCAGCGTGACGCTGTAATCCCATATGCCGGCATTGCCGATCGCGCAGTCGAGCTTGCCGAAGCGCTCCACGGCCAGCGCAACGGCCGCCTTGTTGTCGTCGTGCGAACGCACATCGCCCGAATGTGTCGCAACCGCTTCGCCATACTCGTCCCGAAGCGCGGCGAGCCGTTCCGCCGAGCGATCGAACGCAACCACCCGCGCGCCCTCCTCGACGAACCGGTCGACGATCGCGCGGCCAAGTCCGGCCCCGCCTCCCGTGACGAGGGCGACTTCTCCCGATAAAACGCCCATGAGCCTCCCCGCTCGTTGGATTTCCGAAACTGCTAGAACAGCGTGCTCATGTTGGTCGCGCGAATGAGCGTCTGGTCGAGATAGATTTCCCGCCCGCAGAGCTTCAGTGCGCCATCGACGCGCCTCAGCCTGTCCACCCGCCGGCCGGCCCACATGCTCTCCTCGGTGTTGAGGCGGCTGCGGTAGAGAAGGAATGCCACCTCCGTGCCGATCTCTTCGCCCGCCACTTCCATGATCCGCACGTTGCTCACAATATGGCGCGTGCGCGACGGCGGATCTTCCGACCACGACGAACCCGACTCCATTTTGGCAATCCGCATGGCAAGCGCTGCCCTGGTGTCGTCGTAGAAGGACATGTCGCCGCGCTTCGTAAACTCTCGGTCGATATCCGAGAGCGTTACCGTGCGTCGAATGGGCATCCAGTAACTGCAATCCTCCGTCCAGAGATCGAGCCAGGTCCGGTAGTCGCGCCCGTCGATCATCGCCGCTTCCGCATAGAAGAACTGTTCGATCTCGAACTGGAGTTCCATGCGCTGCTGAAGGGAAAACGCGTCCAGACCGGCCGTTTCGGCCTGCACTGCCTTTGCCTGCGACATCACACCCTCCCCTGCGGGACCGGAGAACGGTTGGCCTTCAGGTCCGCCCAGTCGTCGGCCGTCATCCAGTCCATCCAGTTGCGGTAGAGCCAGCGCTGTGCGTGTTCGCTGATCGTGGTTTCGACGCGCGCGGCGCCGGCATCGTCCGTCATGACCTCGTCATGGCCGAGACCCATCGCGAGGTGGTGGCGATAGCCGCGCGAGACCACGCCGCGCGAGGTACGCGTGCTCTGGCTCCAGTTTTCGCCATCGTCCTGCTCGAGCATGCCGGCCGGGCCGAAGAGATGCGCGTTGAAGGCGATCTGCTTCTTTCTTATCTCCTCCGGCAGACCCTTGGGCAGGAAGGTGAACCACCAGATTTCCGTTGCGAAAGGTCCGCGCGGCAGGCGCAGCGAAAGCTGCGTGCCGTTGGTCGACACCCAGAGGTTCGGGAAGATGTTGGGATGGCCCATGCAGCGCACGCCGGTGGGGCCGAGCAGGTCCCGCGCGGCGCTGGGGCGCGGCGGTGCCACGGGCTTGTCCGGATTTTTGAGCATTCCCTCCGCCACGACGGCAAGCCGCTCCTCATCCGTCATGGCGTCGATTTCCGCCTGCCTTTCCTCGGGAATAACCGGCCCGCTGATTGCGTGCCCGTACTCGCCGAACATCACCATCTGGTCGTTCGGATGCAGGATCGCGGCGAGGTCCATGAAGCCCGCCATGCCCGCCGAAGCGTGGCTGTATTGCACGTGATACCAGTCGAACAGATTGTCGACGGCGATCTTCCAGTTGCAGTCGATGACGTTCTTCTGGACGCCGTCCACGGCTTCGACCGGGCCATTGGCGACGAGGAGCCCCAGGCCGATGCGGCCGACCTCACCGAGATAATCGTGAAGCGGCGGCGCGGCGGGATCGAGCGTCGCGAAGTAGAAGCCATGGAAGTGATCGACCTGCGCCGCCTTGGCGAGGCCCCATTGCGATTTGTCGAAGTCCTTGCGGTAGTAGGACGACAGGCCCGGCACGCCGATCAGGTCGCCGTTCAGATCGTAGTTCCAGCCGTGATAGGAGCAGACGAACGACTTGGCGTTGCCCTGCTCGGCGCGGCAAAGCGCATTGCCGCGATGGCGGCAGGTATTGAGGAGCACCTGCACCTCGCCCTGCCTGTCGCGGACGACGATGACCTGGTCCTCGCCGATATAGTTGATGAAGTAGTCGCCCGGATTCGGGATATGGCTTTCGTGGCACATGAAGTTCCATGCGCGCGCGTAGATATTCTTCATCTCCAGGTCGTAAAGCGCCTGGTCGGCAAAGACCCGCCGGTCCAGCGTTCCACTCTGCGAATCGAAGCAGGACCTGATTTCGGACTTGTCTGGAACGCTCCCCGGCTCTTGCACCAAATCCATGGAATTCTCCCTCCTCCTCATGTCCGCTCTTCGGCTCACGCCGGCGGCGGCTCGTTGCGGAAAGGATGCAGGAAGCAGGGCGGATACGCGTAACCACCCCGTCCATAAAAATTGATAATTCGTCCGGAAGTTTGGGGTCAGCGAGGACTTGACCGGGAGGATGCACCGGTCTATCCATAATAAATACCAACTGGTCGGTTTATATAAAACATGGCGGAAAACCTGGAAAACACGGACCTTCCGGCGGCCGCGGCGAACCATGATGGGCGGCTCGCCCGTGGCAGCCGCACGCGCCAGGCCTTGCTCGATGCCGCCTTTTTCGAGATTTACGACCACGGTTTTCGCTCCGCCAGCCTGAACGAGATCATCCGCAAGGCCGGCTGCACCAAAGGGTCGCTCTACCATCATTTCCCCGACAAGCATGCGCTCGGTCTCGCCGCCGTCGCGGAGCACACGGACGCGCATATCGGGCAGACATGGATCGAGCCGCTTGCCCGCACGAACGATCCGCTGACCTCGGTCCGCCTCATCATCCTGCGATATGCCAATGAAACCCTGGGCATCGATCCGCTACGCGGCTGTCCATTCCAGAACCTTACGCAGGAAATGTCGGGACTCGACGAGGACTTCCAATCCTATTTCGCGACCCTGTTCGGCCGGTGGCGTGGCGCAATCGCGGCCGCGCTCGCGAAGGGGCAGGCCAATGGCACGGTACGCAAGGACATCGACCCCGAATGCGTCGCGACGCTCGTCGTCGCGAGCCATCAGGGCGTCGTAAGCATGATCAAGGCGACGCAGGACAAAAATGTCGGTCACGCGGCCGCCACGGCATTCTTCGATTATCTGGAAAGCCTGCGGCCATAGGGTCCGCGCGGCGTTGGGAGCGAGGCTCATGAACGATTGGGTGGTGGGTTACGGCAGGCTTGTTGTGAAGCTTCGCTGGTTCGTGGTTCTGGCGGCGATCGCAGGCGCGCTGTTTCTCGCCAGCGGCGGCCGTTTCATTGAATTCTCCAACGACTACCGGTACTTCTTCACCGAACAGAATCCGAACCTCCAGGCCTTCGAGCGGCTGGAGCGAACCTATACCAGTCCCGACACGCTGCTCTGGGTGCTTCGTCCGAACGAGGGCAAGATCACCACGCCCGAACGCCTTGCCATCGTGAAGGAGATCACCGAGCGCGCCTGGCAGACGCCCTTTTCGATCCGCGTCGACAGCCTCACGAACTACCAGCATACCCGCGCAGAGAACGACGACCTGACGGTGCGCGACCTTGTCGAGAGCCCGCAAGCCCTCACACCGGCGCAGGCCGATGCGGTGGGCGCCATCGCACTCGGGGAACCCGTCATCGCAAACCGTCTCATTTCGGACGACGAAACGACGACGGCGATCGTCGCGACGCTGAAGATGCCGCGCGACGACCAGGTTGCGACGTCCGGCGTCATGACCTATGCACGCGAACTGCTCGCCGACATGCGGGCGAAGCATCCCGAAATCCGCTTTGAACTGACCGGCTCCGTCGCCTTGTCCAGTTCCTTTTCGGAAGCGGCTCAAAGGGATCTGAAAACGCTGACGCCGGCCATGTATCTGGTGCTGGCGCTGACCGTCTATTTCCTCACCCGTTCGATCCCGGGCACCATCGCCACCATCATGGTGGTCACGCTGTCTGCAGCGGCGGCCATGGGGCTCGTCATGGGCTGGTTCGGCGTCAAGCTCACGCCGCCCTCCTCCGGCGCGCCGACCATCATTCTCACCATTGCCGTGGCCGACTCGATCCACATTCTCGTGACGATGCTTGTCGAGATGCGGCGAGGCCGGGAAAAGTTCGACGCCATCGTGGAAAGCCTGCGCGTCAACTGGGGCCCCGTATTCCTGACCAGTGTGACGACGGCGATAGGCTTTGCGAGCCTCAATTTTTCGGATGCCCCGCCCTTCCGCGATCTCGGCAACACGGCGGCGGCCGGCGCGGTGATCGCATGGGTGCTGTCGGTTACGCTGCTGCCGGCTATCGCCGCGATCCTGCCGATGAAAGCGCAGGGCACGCTGACACGCCAGAGCGAATTCATGGAACGTTTCGCCGAGTTCGTGATCGGCAATCGCCGCATGCTGCTGGTCGCCACGGCCGTCGTCATCGTCGGGTTCACGACGCTGCTGCCGCGCTTCACGTTCAACGACCGCTTCGTGACCTATTTCGACGACAGGATGGAGTTCCGGGTCGCTTCCGACTGGGCGGCGGAGCATCTGACTGGCATCTACCAGATCAGCTATTCGCTCTCCTCGGGCGAGACCGGCGGCGTTTCCAATCCGGAATACGTGGAGACACTCGAGGCATTTTCCAACTGGTTCCGTGAGCAGCCCGAGGTCGTTCACGTTTCGACCTTCTCCGACGTCATGAAGCGCATCAACAAGAGCATGCATGGCGACGACGAGAGCTACTACCGCGTGCCGGACGACCGGCAAATGGCGGCGCAGTTCCTGCTCCTCTACGAGATGTCGCTTCCTTACGGGCTCGATCTCAACGACCAGATCAACGTGGACAAATCGTCCACCAAACTCACGTTGACGCTGACCGATGTATCGACCTCCCAGATGCAGGACCTCATCAACAGGGCCGATGCGTGGCTCAGGAAAAACGCGCCGGAGTATATGTATGCTTACCCGGCCGGCCAGTCCGTCATGTTTGCCTTCATCGGGCGCAATAATTTCAACTCCATGACGACCGGAACGGCGATCGCGCTCATTCTGATTTCGGCTTGCCTGATGCTGGCTCTCCGTAATCTCAAGCTTGGACTGATAAGCCTCGTCCCGAACCTGACGCCGCCGCTCGTGTCGTTTGGCATCCTCGCCCTGTTCACGGCTGAAGTCGGCTTCTGGTCCACCTTCGTGATCGCGACGGCGCTCGGTCTCATCGTCGATGCGACAGTGCACTTTCTCTCCAAGTACCGCAGAGCGAGCATCGAACAGGGAAAATCGCCGGAAGACAGCGTGCGTTACGCCTTCTCGACGGTCGGCACCGCGCTTTGGGTATCGACCTTCGTTCTGGTCGTCGGCTTCGCCATTCTGGCCTTGTCACCGTTCAAGGTGAACGCGATGCTGGGCATCATGGTGGCGTTGACCGTCGCCGTGGCGCTCATTATCGACTTCCTTCTTCTGCCGTCGTTGCTCATCACGGTCGATCGCCGCAAGAATGCGGTCGTGCCGGCGGATGCGGCGGCAACGTCTCCGGCGGAATAGACCGGGCCACGCCAATAGGACAAAATCTCTCTACCGGAGAGCAGGGATAAACTGGAGGATCAAATGCGTATACAAGACCTACCTCGTGGCCGCGTCGTGGCGGCCGTCGCTCTCGCCGCGCTGATACTGGCGCCCGCCACCGTTCGCGCCGCCGACAGCGTGTCCCTGCCCGACGATCCCACCGCCAAGGGGCTTGCGATCGCCGAAGCGACCGATCGCAGCAATCAAGGCTTCGGCGACACCAAGGCCTCGATGAAGATGATCCTCGAGAATGCCTATGGTGAGACAAGCGAGCGCGAATTGCGTTCCATGACGCTCGAGAATCCGAATACCGAGGAAGGCGACTGGACGCTGAACGTCTTCGACAAGCCGCGTGACGTGGACGGCACGGCGCTTCTTACCTATGCGAAAATCCTCGATCCCGACGACCAGTGGATGTATCTACCGGCCGTCAAGCGCGTGAAGCGCATTTCCTCCGTCAACAAGTCCGGTCCCTTCATGGGCAGCGAATTCGCGTTCGAGGATTTCTCGTCAACCGAAGTCGGCAAGTACAGCTACAAGTGGCTTCGCGACGAGGCATGCCCGGCGCCCGTGGCGGACCGTACCTGCCATGTGACCGAACGCTATCCCGAGTACGAGCATTCCGGATATACGCGTCAGGTCGTATGGACCGACACGACGGATTATCAACCGCGCCGCATCCAGTATTTCGACCGCAAGGACGAGCTTCTGAAGACGCTCACCTTCGACGACTACCGCCTTTATCTGGACAAGTTCTGGCGGGCGCATGACCTCTTCATGGAGAATGTCGTGACGGGCAAGTCGACGCGGCTGACCTGGCAGGAATACAGCTTCGGTAACGGGCTGACGGAAAATGATTTCAGCACCAACGCGCTCAAGCGCGCGCGTTGAAGGCAAGGCTGCAGGAATACCGCGATCCAGAGGGTCCGACCGGCCCGATGGATCGCGGCAATCGCCCGGGGTGGGGGTTTGAAATGAGATTCGGAACAATCGGCGCCGGAATGGCGCTTGCGGTTGCCATGACCGCAGCGGCTGCGGAAGCCGCCGAAATCAGCGTAACGGGTTATGTGGAACCGGAACTGCAGGTCTTCACCCAGAGCGCGAGCGGCGCCGAGCAGCGCCGGTGGAACACCTCCGTCGCGGCGGAGGTGACGTATGAGGCGTTCTGGGACAATTCGAACCAGTGGATCGTCGTGAATCCCTTCCTGCGTTGGGACCTGCGCGACGGGGAGCGCACTCATGTCGACATGCGCGAGGCGAAATATGCGCGCGTCGTCGACAATTGGGAGTTCCGCATCGGACTGGACAAGGTTTTCTGGGGCGTGACGGAGGCCGTGCATCTCGTCGACATCATCAACCAGACGGATTTCGTGGAAAGCATCGACGGCGAGGAGAAGCTCGGTCAACCCATGGCGTCGGTCTCCTCTACATGGGAAATCGGCACCTTTACCGGTTACCTGCTGCCCTATTTCCGCGAACGTACCTTTGCGAGTCTCTCCGGCAGGCCTGCCTTCGACATTCCGGTCGATGAGACGCAGACGAAATACGAGAGCGGTGCGAAGCGGCAACATCTCGACTTTGCCTTGCGCTACAGCAATACATTCGACATCTGGGATGTGGGGTTCAGCTATTTTCGCGGTACCAACCGCAATCCCGTGATGATCCCGGGACTCGATTCCGGCGGGCGGCTGGTTCTCATCCCCTTCTATGCACAAACCGATCGTGTCAGCACTGACATACAGGCGACGTCCGGTGCCTGGCTCTACAAACTCGAGGGCTTCTGGCAGGACCAGCTCGACGAACAGAACCTGCAAGCGACGGGCGGCATCGAATACACATTGTTCGGAATCTTCGACACGCCGTCCGATATCGGCCTGGTGGCGGAATATGTCTGGGACGACCGGGGAGCGAACAGCCAGAACCCGTTTGCGAACGACGTCTTTCTCGGTCTGCGCTGGACACCCAACGATGCGGCCTCGACAGCCATCCTCGCGGGTACGACCGTCGATCTCGACACGCAGGCGTTCGGGCTTTCCCTGGAGGCGGAACGGCGCTTCGGCGAGGATTACTTCGTGAGCCTCGAAACGCGGTTCTTCGGTAACGTACCGCGTTCGGACCCGATCTTCTCCAACAGCGACGACGACTTCATCCAGCTTCGCATCGCCCGGCATTTCTGAAATCGGGCCGGGGAATCGGGCCGGGAAACGCGCACCCTAATTTCGGAGCGTGACGCTGTCCGAAAATCGATGACGTTTTCATGACATTTCGATGACAGCCGGGGGCACTTATCCCCGCCTGCGCGCCGAAACCGTCACGCTGCGACGAAGGAATATTCCCCGAAGTCCGGATGGCGCATCTGCCACCAGTATCGCGCGGTGAAGCTCGACCAGTTGTTGGTGATCTTGCCGTCCGCGGTCTTGTACCAGCTCGAACAACCCGCCGCCCAGACCGTCTTCTGCATGTCGCGCTGAAGTTCTCGGTTGAAGCTTTCCATCGCCTCCTTGCGGACGTCGAGGTAGCGCAGCTTGCTGTTGCGAAGCGCCGCGACGCATTGCGCGATGTAGTTCGCCTGACACTCGATCATGAAGATGATCGAGTTGTGGCCGAGATTGGTGTTGGGCCCGTAGAGCATGAAGAAATTCGGGAAGCCCGCCACGGCAACGCCGCGATGCGCTTCGGCGCCGCGCGACCAGACGCCGTTCAGGTCCGCGTTGCCACGGCCGGCAATCTTCATCGGCGCGAGAAAGTCCGTCGATTCAAATCCCGTCGCGTGGATGATGACGTCCACGGGATGCGAAACGCCATCTTCCGTCACGATGGCATCCGCCGCGATCCTCGCAATGTGACTTGTCTCGACTTCGACATTGTCGCGCGCGAGCGCGGGATACCAGTCGTTCGTGAGCAGGATGCGCTTGCAGCCTGCGGGGTAGTCCGGTGTCAGCTTTTTCCGGAGTTCCGGATCCTCGATATGGGCCTCCATTTCCTTCAGCGCCGCCCTTTCGAACAGCTTGCCGAAGAAACTGCCCTGCACGAAAGCGAGATAGTTGCGCTCGAGCATCGTCCAGGTCCACCAGCGCTGCAGGCGCGCGAGCGCGGGCACCGCGCGGTAGAGCTTCTTCTCGAATTCCGTGAAGGGACGATCCGGCTTCGGCACGCACCAGTTGGGCGTGCGCTGGAAGATGGTGAGCTTGCCGGCTTTCGGTGCGATTTCGGGCACAAACTGAATCGCGCTGGCGCCATTGCCGATGACGCCGATGCGTTTCCCTTCAAGATCGACGCCATGATCCCAGCGCGCGGAATGGAATACAGCGCCCTTGAAATCGTCGAGACCGTCGATCTTTGGATAGGCCGGACGGTTGAGCTGGCCGACGCCCGAAATCAGGACGTTCGCGGTGAACGCCTCGCCCGCAGCGCTGCGTATGCGCCAGAGGCCTTCGGCCTCGTCGAACCGCGCTTCCACGATCTCGGTGTTGAAACGGATATGTGGCAGGAGGCGGTACTTGCGGGCGACCGTCTCGAAATATTCGACAATTTCAGGCTGGGGCGCGAATTTGCGGCTCCAGTCGGGCTTGGGTTCGAAGGAATAGGAATAGAGCATCGAGGGCACATCGCAACCCGAACCCGGATAGGTGTTGTCGCGCCAGGTACCGCCGACGCTGGCCGCCTTTTCGAAGATCGTGAAGGTCTCGACACCCGCGTTGCGGAGTTTGATGGCCATGCAAAGGCCGGCCGCGCCCGCGCCCAGAATGGCCACGTTCAGGGCCCGTATCTTTACGTCCGTTCCCTCGACAAGCGACCTGATGGACTCTCCCACGGCACCCTCTCCCCAACTCATCCGGATTTCCGATCAGCCCCATTTAATGCAAACGAGGCAGACCGGCAAACAGGACAAGCCAGAAAAAAGGGCCCCGCCGCGTCCCGGTGGAGACGCGGCGAAGCCCCTCAGGAGCCGCTTCCGAAAGATCAGAAGCGATAACCGACGCCGAAGCCGACGACCCACGGATCGAGGTCGACATCGGCAGTGATGGCACCGCCATTGATGGACACGTCCGTGGAGAGGAAGATCTTCTTCACGTCGAGGTTCAGATACCAGTTGTCCGCGACCGCATAATCGACACCGGCTTGCAGCGCGTAACCGATGTTGTTGTCGTAGTTGATGCTGGTGACGGCACCGCCCGGGGCGTCCTCGTCATAGAAGAAGGTGTAGTTGAGGCCTGCGCCGATATAGGGGCTGAGGCGCTCTTTCGGCATGAAGTGGTACTGCAGCGTAAGCGTCGGCGGCAGGAGGTTCACTTCGCCGAGATCGATACCCGCAGTGTGCGAGACGTCATGATTCGTCGTTGCCGCGATGAGTTCGAGGGCGATGTTGTCGGTCACGAAATAGGTGAAGTCGATTTCCGGCACCCAATCGTTCGAGACGTTGACGTCGCCGCCGATGGAGGTGGAAGCGGACTCGTCGGGAAGCACACCGATGGCGCGCAGGCGGACCATGAAGTCGCCCGCGGACTTGCCCTGGAATTCCGCCTGTGCAGGCGCGGCGGCCATGCCCGCCATCATCACCCCCAGAGCGACAGCAGCAACGCCCGCGCCCATTTTCCGTTCGGTCTTCATTTTGCGATTCTCCAGTTTGCTGCGCCCGGCCCCAGCGGCTCCGCGCAAAACACTGGATTGAGATTGCGCCCAATACCCATAAAACTTGAGTGGTCATTTGGTCGCAGCGGCTGCGCGGAATGTCGCAGCCGCCACAAGGACTTAAGCCCCAGCGCCGCCGTCAAGTATATGCATGTAGGTGCGCACCTGCTGAACGAAATGGACAGCCTGCCCGCCCCGCGCAGGCCCGTGCTTGAGACCTTCCGTATACGCCGCATTGTTCAAAAGCGGCAGAACGCGGCGGATATCCGCCCAGCTGTCGCGGTCGCGGCCGAGACGCGCGGCAAGCGCGCGCGCATCGTAGACATGGCCGAGGCCCAAATTCCAGGCGGCGAGCGCGAACCAGGTGCGATCCGGCTCCTCGACGCTGACGGGAATTCTGCTTTTCAAATCAGCGAGATAGCGCGCGGCGGCGTCGATGCTCTCGAGCGGGTCGAGACGGTTCTCGACGCCGAGCTGGCGCGCCGTCTGCTCGGTCAGCATCATGAAACCGCGCACGCCGGTGGGACTTCTCGCCTCCGGCTCCCAATGCGACTCCTGATAAGCGACAGCCGCAAGTAGTTGCCACGAAAGACCATTTTGCCGCGCGGCGCGACGAATCGCCTTTTCGTAGTCCGGCAGGCGTTCGTCGATCGCACGCTTGAAGGCGCGGATATCGACATAGTCGAAGAGCGGCAGGAAACCGAAGAAGCGCCGCTCCAGCGCGGCAAGGGCTCCCGATTTTTTCGTGCCGGCGAACCAGAGGCGAAGGGGCTCCTTCAGGTCTTCGGAGCCCGGTGCCAGAAACCAGCCGAGCGGCATTTCGCCTGCAAGATCAAAGGCTTCGGCGACTTCAGGGTAATAGGGATTGATCACCCTCAAGAGGAGCCCGTCCGTCGCCGCGCAGTCGTAGCGGCCCGCCGCGACGCGGGAAAGCAATTCCTCCGTAGACTGATTTTCGAGACGGAGCGACGCGCCCTCCCCCCCTTCGAGAGCGGCGGCGAGCGCCTCGGCGGCGGGCGTGCCGGCGGAGGCCGCGACGGACAAGCCCTTGAGATCGTTCACTTTTTTCGGACGCGGCAGATCGCGGCGGCAGGCGAGGCGCTGCTTCACCGTCTCGTATTCCGCGCCGACGGCGAAGGCTTGCCTGCGCGCCGGCGTGACGGCGAGGGCGGCGGCGGCGACATGGCCCTTGCGCGCCGCGAGCGCCTTCATAAGTCCTTGTTCTGTCTCATAAATCCGGAACTCGACCTCGACCCCGAGCGACTTTCCGAGGCGCGTCATCATCTCGTATTCGAAGCCGGTGCGCCCCTCCACACCCTCATAGAGAGCGGTCGGCGCCTCGCGCGTCAGCACCACGAGCGTTCCATATTCCTTAATGTTTTCAATGCCTTGCGGAACAGGCGGCACATAGACATAGAGGTAGAGGAGCTGGTTCGCGCCGAAAAGCGCAAGCAGCACGGGCACGATCCAGGACACGCGGCTGCGGCGCCAATGCGGCGCGAGGCGCGCCGCCGCCAGCGCCGCCGCGCGCTTCGCCCAAGCCGTTGATATGGCTCGAAAATTTCGCAAACAGCCCGCCACACATGACCGCACAGGCGGTGAGATTAGCACAGGATCACACGGATCGCCGCCGGCGCGCTTATCCCCGCAAGCGGGGACAAGGCCGGGCGACTGTCATCGAAATGTCATCCAACCGTCACAATGCGCGTTCCGTTTAGTTTGTATACGGATTATACACGGATATCCCCGCTCTCCGGATGGCGCCGGCGGGACCCGGGAAAACGGGGACTTGTCCCCGCCCGGGGACAAACACCGGGCCACTGTCATCGTAATGTCACGCAACCGTCACGTTGGCGAAGGCGCATTCCATCACGGATGGAGGCGGCGGGGATAATCCGCCCTGCCTTCGCCCGCCCTGCCCTCGCGCGGGCGAGCGGCGAAAAATAATCCCCGTGGCTTTCGAGCACGCCGGAGAGGCGCAGAGAAAACTTGTTGAGAATTCGCTGCGGGAGCGAGCGACAGGTCCGAATACGGGAGGACCGCATTGCGCCAAAAGCAACCTTTCGCCCTTGGCGGGCGAAGTCTAGTCTCTTCCCGAGACAATGGATGGAAGCCATGAGCGATGCAGTCGGACCCGGCGATCTTGTTCTTTGCGTCAATGCCGCCCCGAACCATGTGACGGGCATGCCGGTGCCTCTGCAGGCCGGAGAGACCTACCGCGTTCTCGCCGTCATGGAATTTGCCTGCCCATGCGGGCGTTCCGATGCGCTGCTCGATGTCGGCGTCGATTTCGCGTGGTGCCAGACCCGCTTCCGTCTCCTGCCCAAACCCAAGATGGAGAGCAAACCCCGGCGCGTTTCGGCACCCAAGGAGAAAGAGAGGGTTCGCTGAACAGCCGGCGAAGGTCTCACCGAACGACCTCGATGCGCAACGAGCGGACGGCCGGAATGGAACGGGCCGGCTTTGGCTGCAATAGCCTTCGTCAATTCCCGAGACCGGCGGCTCAACGCAAAGTCGCTTGAGACCGGCGAGATGTTTTGCATCGACATGACCCATCCTGTCGAGATGCGGCCTTCGCGGTGGCGTCCGGCATTGCGCCCGGCATTGCGGAAGGCGCGCGGGCGAGCGTCGAGGCGCATCTCGACCTGCTCTCGCCGGAGGAGGACGAGCGCGTGCTGCGCGAGGCGGGGTTTTCCGGCGTGACGATGTTTTATGCGGCGTTCACCTGGCGCGGCTGGGTGAGGTATGCGTGAGGGGGAGAGAGTGGCGGAAAAAGGTTTAGGCACGCAGAGGCGCAGAGACGCGGAGAAGGTTTGATGGCGTTTCGCGGTGGGGGAGCGCGACCGGTCTGGATACGGAAGGATTGCTATGCGCTAGGATGGGACGTTCACAGGTGTGTTGTCTCTAGCGGCTGCAGAAAATGGATGCCTTCCGTCAGAAAGAAAAGGTCCCGTGCGGCTTAATGTGGAACCTTGAGGCGGATACCAACAAGATCCAGCATGAGAGTGACACTGTAGGTGCGGAATAATTCAAGCAACGGTCTCTGTTGCGATTTGCAAACCACCGCGTGGACTTTTGGTAGGGCAGACATGAACGGCTACAAATACCCAATCACGGAGTGTGACGTTTCAGACAAGAATGTTCTTAATACATACCGCGCCAAACGCACCACATGGGTTGACTGGCTGGAAGACGACGAGAACCACGCCATCTGGCCGGTTCTCACGCAGATGGTCTGGAATGAGGTTGCGTTCAATACGCTTGCCGGAATCGCCGATGCTGAGAGCGAAAGCTCATTGAACAATCCTCTAATTGTCGAAGCCATCGTCAACGGACATGTGGCAATGCAGGTACTTGCCATCCGCCGGCTTACCGACACGACCAAGAACGTCCTCTCCCTCTCTAATCTCCTGCAGGATATACGGAGCAATCTCAAGCTTCTGACGCGCGAGAACTATGTCGCGTTCGACGGCCTGCCATACGATTACAAGAAAGCGGAAGAGGAGCATTTCAATACGCCCCGATCCGGCGTGACATGGCTCGCCACCACTGGACCGAACGCATTTAATGCAGCCCAAAGGGCGCATGAACAGTTCGACCGCTTGAGCGGCGTCAACCCTGACCAAAGGACGCGCGATGACCGTATACCAGCAGAGATGATCGACACAATCCAACAGTGGATCACGGACTGCGGCGCAAAGAAAATTGCCGGCTGGAGCCATAGCTATCTTGCACACGCCGGTTCGCTCTCATCGCGGCAGACGACTGCTGGTTATGGAGTGAGCGGGACGAAGATCGGCAATGCGATCAAGGGGCTGGCGAAGGCAACGGAAGCCGTCTCGGCATATATCCTCTGTTCTTCCGGGAGGATGAACGCGTTGATGGCCACGCCTCAGTTCAATCAGTTTGAAAGGCTGGAGAATGCAGCTCTGTCGAGCGCGAGCGTGGTAGATACATCACTGGTGTGGGACACGCTCACCCGCGAGTACGACGGGTCTCTCGAAGAGGTTGAAAAGAAACTGATCTCGGGCATTAGCCCAAAATAAGGGAGATGTTGCAAATCGCCATTCTGCAATCGTGCTCAGCTTATTTTTCGTAGAAGAAATCATCTTGGCTGACCTCAGCGTTCGGACGGGTGTCCGCTTCGGGTCACAAGAGGGCTTTGACTAAGCGCGGCCGGATTTGCGGCGGCGTGGATTGGGTCGCGGGAATAAATCCCGCGATGACACTTGTTGTTGAGCGGGCGTAAAGGGCAACGGCGCGCATTGGCGGGGGCTCCGTGCCGTCGGCTGCGGCGAGCGGCGCGGCGAGTGGGTTCCGGCTTGCCGGGTTCCCGGCTTTCGCCGGGACAGGCAAGCCCGGCAATGACATTTTCAATGAAAAGGCCGGATCGAACGATCCGGCCTTTTTGTTTCGGGTGGCGCTGCCCCTCACCCTTCCGCGGCCTAAAGGCCGCTCCCTCCCTCTCCCCGGAGGGGAGAGGGGGAAGGTTTTTTTATTTCCCCTTCGGGGCCTGGTTGAAGGGGAGGTCCTTGTCGACGCGGATTTCGCCCGGCAGGCCGAGGACGCGTTCGGCGACGATGTTGCGGAGGATTTCATCCGTGCCGCCGGCGATGCGGTAGCCGGCCGCGCCGATCCACTGCTCCGTATACGCACCTTCTGCCGGCGAGAGCTTGCGGTCGCGGATGACGCCGCCCATGTCCTGCAGGTCCATGCCGAAGGAGCCGAGGTCCTGCATCTTCTTCGCGGCGACGATCTTGGAGATCGAGCTTTCGGGTCCGGGCGTCTCGCCGCGCGAGAGCGCGGTCAAGGTGCGGAAGCGCGTGAACTTCAACCCCTGCGCCTGCACATACCAGTCGGCGATGCGCTCGCGCACGCCGCCATGGCGGATGGCGGGCTCACCGGCGATGTCGGTCTCGCGCGCGAGCTCGATCAGATCATCCGTGTCGGCATTGCCCTGGGAGCCGCCGACGGCGAGGCGCTCGTTCATCAGCGTGGTCAGCGCGACCTTCCAGCCGTCGCCCGGATTGCCGAGACGCTGGCTGTCCTTCACGCGCAGATTGGTGAAGAAGACTTCGTTGAATTCCGCGCCGCCCGACATCTGCTTGATCGGGCGCACTTCGACGGCCGGGTCCTTCATGTCGATCCAGAACATGGTGAGGCCCTTGTGCTTCGGGACATTCGGGTCCGTGCGCGTGAGCAGGATGCCGTAGTCGCAGAAATGGGCGCCGGACGTCCAGACCTTTTGGCCGTTGATGACCCATTCGTCGCCATCCTTCTCGGCCCTGGTGCGGAGCCCCGCGACGTCCGAACCGCCGGCGGGTTCGGAGAAGAGCTGGCACCAGATCTCGTCGCCGCGCACGGCGGGGCCGACAAAACGCTGCTTCGCCTCATCCGAACCCCAGGCCATGACGGTCGGGATGCACATGCCGAGCCCGATGGCGAAGATACCGCCGGGGACGGCGTATTTCGATTCTTCCTGACCGTAGATCACGTTGTTGATGGTGGTGCCGCCACCGCCGCCCCACTCCTTCGGCCATGTGATGCAGGCGTAACCGGCATCGGCCTTCTTTGCCTGCCAGGCTTTCGACTGCGCGATCAGCTCGTCCAGATCCTTCGGCGGCGCGATGTCCCTGGCGTTTTCCTTGCGGATCGCGTTTTTATCCAGCCATGCGCGGACTTGCGCGCGGTAGGCGGCTTCTTCGGTGGTGTCGTTGAAATCCATTCTGGTTCTCCCGAGAGTCATTCTGTGTGGCACCCCCTCACCCTTCCCACCTTCGGTGGGCCCCTTCCCTCTCCCCGCAGGGGAGAGGGCGATGAGGGTCGCCTGCGATCAGGCCGCGTTCTTCGCTTCAAGGCGCGAGACGAGTTTTTCCTTCCACTGGATCGGCGCACCGATCGTGAGGGCAAGGAGTTTCGCGCGGCGATAATGGAACTGGCAGTCGGATTCCCATGTGTAGCCGATGCCGCCATGCGTCTGGATGTTCTCCTGCGCGGCGAAGACATAGGCGTCGGAGCCCGCGATGCGCGAGGCGGAAGCGGCCTCGGTGAGTTCGGCGCCTTCGTCGTTCAGCATCATGGCGCCGAAATAGGCGTTCGACTTCGCGAGTTCCTTCTTCACATACATGTCGGCGAGCTTGTGCTTGATCGCCTGATAGGAACCGATCTGGCGGCCGAAGGCGTAACGCTCGAGCGCATAGTCGCGCGCCATTTCGAGCGCGGCTTCGGCGCCGCCGACCTGTTCGAAGGCGAAGAGGACGGCCGCGCCGTCGAGCACGCGCGAAAGCTGCGACCAGCCCTCGCCCTGCTTGCCGCCCAGGATTTCGGCGGGCGCATCCTTGAAGGCGAGCGTGACGTGTTCGCGCGAGGGATCGATGGTGCGGACGGGCTCGGCGGAGATGCCGCCGGCCTTGAGATCGACGATGGCGAGCGAGATCGTCTGCTCACCGGAACCGCCGGTGTTGACGGCGACGATCGCGACATCGGCCGCGCCGCCATCGGTGACGGGCTGCTTCACGCCGCTGACCTTGCCGCCCGCGAATTTCGTTTCGATGTTGCGCGGGTGGGCGGTGTGCGTGCCTTCGGAGACGGCGAGCGCGCCGACGATTTCGCCGCTGGCGAGTTTCGGCAGCCAGGCCTGCTTCTGCTTCTGCGTGCCGAAGAGCTTGATCGCCTCGGCGGCAAGATAGATCGAGGAGGAGAAGGGAACGGGCGCGGCGGCGCGGCCGAGCTCTTCGGCGATGACGCAGAGCTCAAGCGCGCCGAGGCCGAGGCCGCCGAACTCTTCGGGAATGGCCGTGCCGGTGAGGCCCATCTCGACGAGGCCCTTCCAGACTTCCTTCGCATAGGGCTCGTCGCCATCGAGGACGCGGCGCGTGACGCTCATGGGGCACTTGTCGGCAAGGAACTTGCGGACCTGCTCCTTCAGCATCTTCTGGTCGTCGGAAAAATCGAAATTCATGATGTCTCCCTTATCGCGCTCGAAGAGGCGCATTTTTTCCGGGTTCCCGCGCGATGGCGGGCAGCCGCAGCGTTGTTTGGCGCGCATTCTCACCGCATTGAAGGCACATGAAAAGACCCATGCGTTTGACGCCGCGTCCGCTTGGGATGCGGCGGGGGGGGAGCGCGAATCCGGGGGCGATCGACCGGAAAACCAAACCCGGCCAGGCGGCTTTCAGCCTTCCCCCTCGCCCTCCTGCGCCTCGCCGGCTTCGAGGTTCGCCTTCATGCGGGCGAGCATCTGCACAAGGGTTTCGTATTCGGCGGCCGTGAAACCATCGAGTGCGGCGCCGAACATGGCGAAGGCGCCCGCCCAGAGCCGATCCTGCATCTCGTCGAGCGCGGGGGTGAGATAGACGCGGCGGACGCGGCGATCGGCGGGATCGGGACGGCGGGTGACGAGGCCCTGCTCTTCCATCCGGTCGAGCGTGCGGCCCAGCGGCGCCTTTTCCATCAGGACGAGATCGGCGATTTCCGTCTGGGTGAGGCCGTCGCGCTGGCGAAGGGAGGCAAGGACGCGGGACTGAGGCACGGTGATGCTGGTGCCGGAGGCACGCAGGTGCCTGTCCCAGGCACGCTGGAGGAGCCGGAACACGTCGCGATGCAGCCAGCCGAACTCCTCATCGGGCGCCGCCATTCCTGTCTTTTTGCCGGCCATGGGGGGGGCGTCCTCCCAACTCTGTCCTTCCATATCGTAACCATGGATACTATAATCTCGCATAGAAGAATACCGCCAATGAGGCGGGGATGCCGCCGCCCGTTCGGCGCGCGAATTAACGGAACCTGGCCCATGATTTTCCGGACCCGACCTTTTCCAACCCGCGCCGCGGGCTTCCTCGTGGCGGCGCTGGCGCTGATGCCGCTTGCCGGATGCGGCGAGGACGAACAGGCGTCGAGCGAGGAACAGGCGGCGGAGACTGTCGCCGTGTTCGAACGGCCGGTGACGCGCGAGGAACTGCTGGAGCCGGTGATCGGCACGGGCACCATCGCCGCGCACAAGACGACGCAGCTCGGGCCCCGCGTCGACGGCATCATCGAGGAAGTCATGGTGTGGGTCGGCGACCGGGTGAAGAAGGATCAGCCGCTCTTCCGCACGCGCGACACGGAATGGAAGCTCCGCGTGTCGGAGCTCGAAAACCAGGTGCAACTCGCGACGGCGGAATCCGGCAACATGCAAAAGGCATTCAACCGCGCAAGCGAGCTGCACACCAAAGGATTTGTGTCGAACGGCAAGCTCGACGATGCGCGCGCGGCCCGCGACACGGCAAACGCGAAACTCGGCATTGCCAAGGCGCAGCTTGCCGCCGCGCAGCAGGCCCTCACCGACTGCGTCGTCACCGCACCCTTCGACGGTGTCATCACCCGGCTCGATGTGAACGAAGGCAAGTTCATGGCGACGCGTTCGGGTGGCGCGGGCCCTGCCCAGGGCGGCGTACTCGAGATCATGAAGATCGATATCGTGGCGGCGATCGTGAACGTGCCGGAAATCCATCTCTCCAAATTCGAGCTGGGCACGAAGGGCAAGATCTTCCTCGACGGCATCGACAAGAGCTACGACTCCTACGTCATCATCATCAACGATCGGATCGACCCGGTGACGCGCGCTGTCGAGGTGCGGCTGCCGATTGCGAACGAGGATTACGCGGTGAAGCCCGGCCTCTTCGCGCGGGCGGAAATCTATCCCGATCCGCGCGTTGTGCTGGCGCTCGCGCGCTCGGCGCTGATGGGCACGGAAGCGGCACGCTATGTCTATGTGAACGACAACGGACATGCGAAGCGCGCCGATGTGACGGTGCGCCAGATCGATGCGACGCGCGTGGAGGTGCTGTCCGGGCTCAAGGAGGGCGACAAGGCGCTCGCCGGTCCGAATGCGGCGCTGCTCCTCGAAGGGACGCCTGTGCGGATCGAGGCGGACCCGTCCGCCCCGCAGACAATTGCCAAGGGAATGCCGGCGAACGCCGCGACAAGCGCGCAGTAGAGCTCGCACCGGTGCGGTTTCGCGCTTCCTGGAAGCGCTGAGGGAGATAAAGTCCGATGTGGATTTCCGACATATCGATCCGCCGGCCCGTCTTCGCCGTCATGATCATCATGGCGCTCGTCGTCCTGGGCTGGATTTCGATTGGCCGTGTGGGCGTCGATCTGTTTCCGAAGGTCGAGTTTCCGGTCGTCTCCGTGACGACGACACTCGAAGGCGCGTCGCCCGAAGCCATCGAAAGCGATGTGACGGACGCTGTCGAAGAGCAGGTCAACACGACATCGGGCATCGAAACGCTCTCCTCGACCAGCGCGGAGGGCCTCTCGCAGGTCGTCATCACCTACGATCTCGACGAAGATGTCGATGTGAAAGCGCAGGACGTGCGCGACAAGGTTTCGCTGGCGCGTGCCAACATCCCGCAGGATGCCGAACAGTCGATCGTGCAGAAGGTGGACCCGGACGCTCAGCCGATCATGTCGGTGATGATCGCCGGCGACCTGCCGATCCGCGATCTCACGCAATATGCCGACAAGACGGTGAAAGAACGGCTGCAGCGCATTTCGGGCGTCGGCTCCATCGACGTCGTGGGCGGCCGCGACCGCGAGGTTCGCATCTGGCTCGACGCGGTGAAGATGCGTTCCTATGGCGTGACGGCCGAGGAAGTGACGGCGGCGATCCGCCGCGAACATGCCGAAATTCCGGGCGGTCGCCTCGAAACGCCGGGCGGCGCGGCCGAATTCTCGCTGAAGACGAAGGGCGAGGTGAAAAGCGTCGATGGCTTCCGCAGTATCCTTGTCGCCTTCCGCCAGGACGGTGCGCCGACGACCATCGGCGACATCGCGCGCGTGGAAGACGGGATGGAGGACGAACGCTCCTATGCCGAACTCAACGGCAAGCGCGGTGTCTCGCTCGAAATTCGCAAGCAATCCGGCCGCAATACCGTGGAGGTGGCACGCGCCGTGCGCGAGGCCCTGGACGAAATCCGCACAACGGCGCCCACGGGCATCGATATCAGGACCGCGCGCGACACGGCGGTTTTCATCGAAGGATCGGCGGACGACGTTTTCTTCGATATCCAGATCGGCATCGTGCTGGTGGTGCTCGTCACGCTGGCCTTTCTGCTGTCGGTACGGGCAACGCTGATCGTCGCCATTGCCATGCCGACGTCGCTGATCTCGACCTTCTTCGCCTTCTACATGGCGGATTTCACCATCAACCTGATGACGCTGATGGCGCTGTCTCTGGCCGTGGGCCTGCTGGTCGACGACGCCATCGTGGTGCTCGAAAGCATCTACCGGAAACTGGAGGAAGGGTTGCCGCCGATGCAGGCGGCCGCGGAAGGTACGAAGGAAGTCGGGCTTGCTGTGCTCGCCGCCACCTTGTCGATCGTCGCGGTGTTCGTTCCCATCGCCTTCATGGACGGCGTGGTCGGCCGTTTCTTCTTCCAGTACGGGCTGGCGATCACCTTTTCGGTGCTTGTGTCGCTGCTCGTTTCGCTGACGCTGACGCCGATGCTGTCGTCGCGCATGCTGAAGAACGGCGAGACGGACCCGGAGAATTACGGACGGATCGCGCGCATCTTCGACAATGGCTATCGCAAGCTCGATCATTACTACGGGCGGCTGCTCGAATGGTCGCTCGGCGCACGCTGGGTGGTGATGGTGGCGGCCGTCCTGGCGATCTTCGTCGCCATCGCGGTGGCGCGGACGATCCCCGCCGCCTTCGATACGCGGGCGGACCGGGCGGAGTTCCTCGGCACGGTGGAACTGCCTTTCGGCGCAGGCCTGGAAGAAACGCGCATTGTCGCCTCGCGCGTCGCGCATGCGGTTTCGGGCGTGCGCGAGGTCACAACCGTCTTCTACACGATTGCTTCCGACGCGCAGAAGAGCGTCAACAAGGCGTTCTTCTATGTCGGGCTGACGCCGAAGGATGCGCGCGACGAGAAATTTATTCCGATCATGGATTCGGCGCGCGTTGCGATGTTGAGGGCGGCGCCGGAGGCGAAGCATATCTCGCTTTCCGACGTGCCGTGGATTTCGGGCGGCGGCTTCTCGGACTTTGCGATGATGTATGTGCTGCTCGGACCGGACCTCGAGGTGCTCGACGCGAAGGCCAACGAGGTCGTTTCGCGGATGCGGGCGAGCCCGCTTTTCGCCGACGCCAAGACAAGCTACGACGCGGGCAAGCCGGAAGTGCAGGTCCATGTGGACCGCGAGCGCGCGGCCGATCTGGGCGTGCCGGTGCGGGCGCTTGCCGAAACCGTGCGGGCGATGGTGGGCGGCGTGAAGGCCGGGACCTTCGAGGAATTCGGCCAGCGCTACGATGTGCGCGTGCGCCTGGAAGAAGAACAACGCGACGACATTTCGAAGCTGGGCATGATCCAGCTCCGCTCGGCGAACGGCCAATTGATCGACATTGCGAATGTCGCGCGCTTCGACGTTGCCGCGGGCCCGGCGCAGATCGAACGGCAGAACCGCTCGCGGCGCATCGCGATCCTCGCGAACAATCCGGCGGGCGCGGCGCTCGGGCCTGCGTCGGCGGAACTCGAATCCTATCTCGACGACCTGCACCTGCCGGCCGGCTATTCATGGAGCACGGAAGGCAAGTCGAAGCGGATGAAGGAGACGGGCGCCGCCATCGGCTTTGCGTTCATGCTGGCGCTGATTGCGCTCTACATGATCCTGGCGAGCCAGTTCAACAGCTTCTCGCAGCCCGCGATCATCATGCTGTCGGCGCCGCTTTCCTTTTCGGGCGCCTTCATCGCGCTGAAAATCTCCGGCCACGAGATGTCGATGTTCAGCCAGATTTCGCTGCTGGCGCTGATGGGCCTCGTGCGGGCCTGTGCGGCTGCGGCCCGTGCTGATGACGCAGATTGCGACGATTTTCGGCCTTATCCCGGTGGCAATTTCGAACAGCCAGGGCGCGGAGTTCCGCAATTCCATGGGCGTGCTTGTGATCGGGGGGCTCATTTCCTCGACGCTGCTGACGCTGGTGGTGGTGCCGGTCGCCTATACGCTGATGGACGATGCGCGGGGCGGCATTGCCCGGATCGGGCACTTTTTCCGGCGGATGGGCGCCCGCTTCGGGCTCGGCGGCGGCAAGGCGCCCGGCGCGCCGGCGGAGTGACCTCCGCGCCGCAAAGTGTCGCTTTTCCGGACAAACCGAAGCTTTGTCTTAAGCCCGTGCTAACCGCCCGCCGAGGATAATGACGCCAAGGTCATGTCTTTTCCGGGCGGAGGTCCCTCGTCAGATGGCGAAAGCACAGTTCCACAAGAACCAGCGGGTCTATGTGCGCCCGGTCGGCACATGGGCGGTGATCGAACGCGTCGTGCCGCAATGGGTCAAGGACATGGATGAGCCGCTGCGCATCCATTACGACGTGGGGCTCGGCCGCGAGTTCGCGGCGAAGGAACTCGAAACGGAAGAAGTGGCGACGCTTTCCCATCTCGACCCGGAGATGGAGGAGTGGCATGTGGTGCGCGTCGCCAACAAGTGGCGGGGGGCGGAAGAATGCTCCGGCCATCCCGTTCCGGGGACGCATCCGGTCGTCGTCACGGGGAGCCATGAAGGCGGCGGCTGGCGCGTGCCGGGCGTCGAGTACGACATGACGCCGGAGCGCGTGGAGCTGCAGGCGAAGGTGATCGCGGCGGCGCCGAAGATGATGGTGCTGCTCGCCCGGCTCGCCGATTGCGCGCGGCAGAACCCCGAGAACCTGCCCGACGATGTGATGACGCTGGCGGGCGACGCCGACGCCGTCGTGAGCGGGATCATGGGGCCGGTGGCGTAAGGGGCACGCGAGACGTCCCCGTAAGTCACGAAGGTAGCTTCTCAGTCACACGTCATGTCAGTAGCATAGGCGAAGAGCGAAGCCCCATGCAGACTGAGCAGAATGACCCCCATCGGCGCAAGACTAGAGATCGAGCTTGATGATGAATACCACCGTATGCAGAACGAGTGGTTCTTCAAATGGCATCATATCGGTGGATGTAAGGCAGCCGAAATAGAGAGTTTTCGCGGAAAGCCAATCACCTATGCCGGTATAAAATTTTCGGATACGGCAAGGCTTGTTTACTGGGATACGATTCAGCATTACTTAAGAAAGAAAATTGCTTCGACGTTTGAAGAGGTCGAACACAAGCTGCCTGCGTATCCGATCAATGTTCGCCGTAATTCCATCAAGGAAGCAGCCGACCTCATTTCGATTTTTGCGGCGCGAATTCGGGCAGCGGCCACTGAGAAGGATCGCATTTTGCGGGGGGACGGTCTCAATTTCCCTAGCGCATTTGATGCGGGCCACTGGGACGGTTGCCACCGTAGCGACATCGACGGCTATGCCGATGCATTGCTAGCCTCGTTCTGCGATGAAAACGCATCCGCACAGTCTCGGACATCTCGACTCAAAAAATGGTATGACGATAATCAGTTTTGGGTAAATACGCTCGGCATCGTGATCGGCCTCGCTAGTCTCTTAGCTACCGTTCTGTGAAGACGTGGATGGCCCGGACGAGCCGGGCCATGACGTTTTTGGGGAGGAGAACGGCCCGGCAATGACGAGTCATGGTAGCGCGATCCCGTACCAGACAGTGCGCGGCGTCTCCTCCAGCAATGTGAAGCCATAGGCCTCGTAGAAGGCGCGGCCGCGCGCAGTTCCACGACTGACACCTCCGACCACGGCATCGCGCAGCTCCCTTGCCAAACAATCCATGATCAATTGTGTCACCCATGTCTCCGAACAGGTGTTACCCATCTCCCAAGTCCATACACCCCGAGGGGGAGAGGGAAAAGCGCCGCAATTCGGCCATGCCGTACGTGAAATCTGTCTCTCGCCGAATCTCGCGGTCAATTATATAGAGTGAATATCCCCCGCAGCCGAGTATCCCCATGCGCACCGAAGAGCCCCGTCCGATCCGCCTCAAGGACTATCAGGTTCCCGCCTTCACGACGCGGGAGGTGAGCCTCGATATCGAGCTCGATCCGAAGGCGACCCGCGTCCATTCGAAGCTCGCGATGGAGCGGAACGAAGCGAGCGCGGACAAGACCGCGCCGCTCGTGCTGGACGGGGAGAAGCTGAAGCTCATCGAGGTGAGGATCGACGGCGAGCGGCTCGGGGCGAACCGCTACAGCGTGACGGACAAGCATCTCACGATCCATGAGGTGCCGGACGGTCCCTTCACGCTCGAAACGGTGACGAATTGCGCGCCGGAAGAGAACACGGCGCTGACCGGGCTCTATCTCACCGACGGCATCTATTGCACGCAATGCGAGGCGGAGGGTTTTCGCCGCATCACCTATTACCTCGACCGGCCGGACAACATGGCCGTGTTCCGGACAAGGATCACGGGCGACAGGAAGAGCGAGCCGGTGCTGCTCTCGAACGGCAATCCGGTGAAGAAGGGCAAGACGAAGGACGGGCGGCACTTCGTCGAATGGCACGATCCCTTCCCGAAGCCTTCCTATCTGTTCGCGCTCGTCGCGGGCGACCTCGCCTCGGTGGAAGACACATTCGTCACCATGTCGGGCCGGGAGGTGACGCTTCGCATCTTCGTGGAAAAAGGCAACGAGGACCGCTGCGCCTATGCGATGGAAGCGCTGAAGCGTTCGATGAAATGGGACGAGGAACGCTTCGGCCGCGAATACGATCTCGACATCTTCATGATCGTCGCGGTGAGCGCGTTCAACATGGGGGCGATGGAGAACAAGGGGCTCAATGTCTTCAACGACAAATACATTCTCGCGCGGCCGGACACGGCGACGGATGCCGATTATGCGGCGATCGAGGCGATCATCGCGCATGAGTATTTCCACAACTGGACGGGCAACCGCATCACCTGCCGCGACTGGTTCCAGCTTTGCCTGAAGGAAGGCCTGACCGTCTTCCGCGACCAGGAATTCACGAGCGACATGCGCTCCCGTCCGGTGAAACGCATTTCCGACGTGCGGCTGCTGCGCGCGCACCAGTTTCCCGAAGATGGCGGGCCGCTCGCCCATCCCGTGCGGCCGGACAGCTATATCGAGATCAACAATTTCTACACGGCGACCGTCTACGAGAAGGGCGCCGAACTCTGCCGCATGATCCACACCATGGCGGGGCCGAAACGCTTCCGCAAAGGTATGGACCTCTATTTCGAACGGCATGACGGCGAAGCGGCGACGGTGGAAGACTTCCTCGATGCGCTCGGCGACGGCACGAAGCTCGATCTCACGCAATTCAAACGCTGGTACCGGCAGTCGGGCACGCCCGAAGTGCTCGCCTCCGGGCGCTACGACGCGGCGCGCAAGACCTATACGCTGAAGATGAGCCAGGTGTGCCCGCCGACGCCGGGGCAGCGGGTGAAGGAGCCCTATCACATTCCGGTCGCCGTCGGCCTTGTGGGCCCGGACGGCAAGGACATGCCCCTCACGCTCGACGGCGAGGAAAAGGCGGGCGCGAAGACGCGCGTGCTGCATCTCACGGAGCGCGAAGGCACGTGGCGGTTCCGCAAGGTGGCCGAGAAGCCCGTGCCGTCGCTGCTGCGGGGCTTTACCGCGCCTGTGAAGCTCGACGCGAACCTGAAGGAGCGCGACCTCGTGTTCCTGATGCGGCATGACAGCGACAGCTTCAACCGCTGGGAAGCGGCGCAGCGCTATGCGACGGCGCTGCTCGTCAAGACGGTCGAGGCGGCAAGGGAAGGCGCGGCGCCCCGGCAAGGCATGGCCTTTGCCGAAATGGTGGTGGACCTCCTGAGCGCACGCAAGATCGACCCCGATTTCGTGGCGCAGATCATCCTCTTGCCGAGCGAGCAGACGCTGGCGCAGATCGCCGGCGAGAATGTGGACGTGGATGCAATCCACAAGGCACGCGAAGCCTTGCGCGGTTCGATCGCCGCTCATGCAAAGAAGGCGCTGCTTTCCGCCTATACCCGCATGGAGGTGAAGGGCCCCTATAATCCGGATGGCGGGGATGCAGGACGCCGGGCGCTCCGCAATGTCTGTCTCGGTTATCTGGCGGCCGCGCCGGGCGAGGACGGCGTCAGGCTCGCGGCGGAACAGTTCCGCTCCGCATCCAACATGACGGATTCCATCGCGGCGCTTTCCGTGCTCTCGCATATCGACTGCCCGGAGCGGCTGTCCGCGCTTGCCGCCTTCTACGAACGCTGGAAGGGCGACCATCTCGTGATGGACAAGTGGCTGTCGATCCAGGCGATGTCGTCGCTACCCGGCACACTGGACGAGGTGAAGCGGCTGACGGGACACCCCGCCTTCACGATGAAGAACCCGAACAAGGTGCGGGCGCTCATCACGAGCTTTGCTTCCATGAACCAGCTCCACTTCCACGATGTGAAAGGCGCGGGCTACCGCTTCGTCGCCGACAAGGTGCTCGAACTCGACAAGCTCAATCCGCAGGTGGCGGCGCGGCTTCTCGGCACATTCAAGAGCTGGCGGCAATTCGAGCCGAAGCGGCGGAAGCTCATGCAGAAGGAGCTGAAGCGGATCGCGGGGACCGAAGGCCTGTCGCGCGACGTCTACGAAATCGCGACGAAAACGCTCGCCTGACGGGCGGCCTGTGCCGTGCCGGTGCGATTTGTGCCGCGGCGGCACATCTTAACCATGCTGCTTAACGCGACATTAAGGACGGGCGGTCAGGAATCGTTAACCGGCGGTTTTCGTGCATTCCAGCCCGTGCGAGCCTCCGGCGAAGTGAGTCCCGTTTGCATCTATTAACAAAAAGTTAACGGCAGCTATGGACAGGGGAGCGTGCAGGCCGAATCATCGTTTTAACGGCGGTGATTCGGGAAATTGCGGATCCCCGACATGCTGACAGGCCCGGAGCGGACGGAAGAGCGCATGAGCGACGCAACGACGACAAGGCACGATGCGATGAAGTGGCGCGAGGCCGCAGGCCGGCGCCGCCGCACCCTGCCGGCCGGATTGCTGCCGCGGCTTGCGCTCGGCGTGTCGGGCGTGGCGCTCGCGGCGCTCAATGTCGCGCTTTATGCGCAGGACGGGATGTCGCGCGCGCTTGTTTTCTCCTCACTTCTTTCGGGCGGCTATCTCGTTCTCGCCTACATGCTGGTGCGGCTTCGCGAGAGCAAGCTCGAGGCGGAAGCCGCGCTTGTCGAGAACCAGCACCGCTTCGACATGGCCTTTGCGGGTGCGCGCTGCGGCATCTGGGACTGGGATGTCAGCGAGAACCGCGTCTACTGGTCGTCGGCCATGTTCGACATGGTGGGCCTGAAGCAGCCTTCGAAGCGGCTCTCACCAAACGAGATCAAGGCGTTCACCCATCCCGACGACATGGACGCGATCGACGAGATCGCGCATGCGGTGACCCGGTCCTCGCGCTCCTACGACACGACATTCCGGCTGCGCCACGCGGATGGAAGCTGGGTGTGGATGCATGCCAAGGGGCAGGTCTGGAGCGGCAACCGCGCGGCAAGTGACCGGCTCGTCGGCATCACCATCGACATCACCGAACAGAAGATTGCCGAAGAGCGCGTGTCGGAAGCAAACGAGCGGCTGCGCGACGCGATCGAAAGCGTGGGCGAGGCCTTCGTGCTGTGGGACGCGGAAGGAAGGCTCGTTACCGCGAACAGCAAGCTCGGCGAATTCCTGAACCTCTCCGAAGAGGCGATGGCGCCCGGCATGGCGCGCGACGACGTGATGGCGCGGGCGGGCGTGGGCGATGCCTGGCCGGTGGCGGAAAGCGCCGAAGCGGAAACGGCGTTCAGCGAAATCCGCCTGCCGACCGGGCGCTGGCTGCAGATCAGCGAGCGGCGCACGAAGACGGGCGGGCATGTGAATGTCGGCACCGACATCACGGCGATCAAGGAACAGGAAGCGGCGCTGACCGACAACAAGTCGGCGCTCGAAAAGACGGTGCGCGACCTCGAAGCCTCGCGGCGCAAGCTGCAGGAGCAGGCGCGGCAGCTCGTCGACCTCGCGGAGAAATACGCGTCGGAAAAGACGCGCGCGGAAACGGCGAACCGTTCCAAGTCGGAATTCCTCGCCAATATGAGCCACGAACTGCGCACGCCGCTCAACGCCATCATCGGCTTCTCGGAGATCATGGGGTCCGGTCTCTTCGGCGAACTCGGTTCGCCGAAATACAAGGAATATGCGACCGACATCCATGCGAGCGGTACGCATCTGCTCGAACTCATCAACGACATTCTGGACATGTCGAAGATCGAGGCGGGGCGCATGACGCTGGAGGCGCAGCCGCTCGACGTGGCGGAGGTGACGGAAGAGTCGCTCCGGCTCGTATCGGGACGCGCCGACGTCGCGAAAGTGACGATCGAGAACGAATTGCCGCACCTGCCGGCCGTGAACGCCGACAAGCGCGCGGTGAAGCAGGTGCTGCTGAACCTGCTCTCGAACGCGGTGAAGTTCACGCCCGCGGGCGGCACGATCCATCTCAAGGGACAGGCGGGCAGCCGCTTCGTCACCATTTCGGTCGAGGACACCGGCATCGGCATTCCGGCCAGCGCGCTGCCGAACATCGGCCGCCCCTTCGAGCAGGTGGAAAGCCAGCATTCGAAGAAGCACAAGGGCACGGGGCTCGGCCTCGCCCTGTCGCGCTCGCTCGTGGAACTGCACGGCGGTACGCTGACGATCGAGAGCACCGAGGGCGTCGGCACGACGGTGAGTTTCACGCTGCCGGTGGCTTGAGCCTTAGCTTTTCGATACCCCGTTAAATCCCAATCCACAGCATAGCCAAAGCCGAAGAAAGACGTGGATGGCCCGCATAAAGCGGGCCATGACGAAATTGTTTAAGTCCCTGGGAGTTCGGTCTCAGAGATACCAGTCGTATTCGAGCGGCGAGATGGCGCGCTGGAACTTGTCGAATTCCAGCATCTTGGTTTCGGCATAGACATCGACATAGTGCTCGGTGAGATAGTCGCGCATGACGTCGGAGTTGCGCAGGCGCTTCAGGGCGCTCGGCAGATAGAAGGGGATGCCTTCGTCCATGATCTCGCAGGCATTGCCTTCGGCGGGATCGCCGGGATCGATTTCGTTGACGATGCCGTGGTGGATGCCGGCGAGGATCGCTGCGAGCACCAGATAGGGATTGGCGTCGGCACCCGAGACCCGGTGTTCGATGCGGCGTGAATCCGACGATCCGTTCGGCACGCGGAAGGCGACCGAGCGGTTGTTGTAGCCCCAGGTGCGGTTCACCGGCACAAAGAGATTGGGGCCGAAGCGGCGATAGGAATTGAGGTTCGGCGCGAAGAAGGCCATGGCATCGCCAAGCGTTGCCTGCAGGCCGCCGATCGCGTGGCGCAGCTTCGGCGAACCTTCATCCGTGCCATCGTCGAAGATGTTGTTGCCCTTCTCGTCCATCACCGAGCAGTGAACGTGCATGCCGTTGCCCGTCTGGCCGACGAAGGGCTTCGCCATGAAGCTCGCAGTACTGGCCGGGCGCGAACTCGGCGGTGGCGCCCGACGCGGGCACGCCCTGCGCGGCCGCGGCCTCGTCGATGTCCTTCAGGAGGCCCATGAAGCCGTCCAGCTCCGTGATGCCATAGACTTCGTTCGCCGTTTCACGCAAGCCCGTCGCCGGATTGATGGGCGCCTGCGGACGGCCCTTGCGATCCATGTCCTTGTCGAGAAGATAGAACTCGAACTCGCAGGCGACGGTTGCCTTGAGCCCGATCTCTTCGAGCTTCTTCACGACGCGGGCAAGCACGTTGCGCGGCTCCAGCATGAGCGGTTCGCCGTCGCCATCCACCATGGTCATGAGGACCTGGGCCTGCTTCATCGACGCCCAGGGAACGGGCACGATGGAACCGGCGACGGGATGGGCCTGCGCATCCGGGTCGCCATCCGAGAAGCCCATGCCGAGGATGTCCTCGTTCACGCCCGTCACGTCGAAGAAATAAAGCGACTGCGGCATCTGCACGCCGTCGCTGAACACCTTGTCGGCCTCTTCGGAGGGGAAGCGCTTGCCGCGCACCGTGCCGCACATGTCCACGAAGACGGCATCGAGGTAGTCGATTTCGCCATGCTCGGCGAGGAAGGCATTGAATTCGCCCATAGTGGCCCAGCCCGCGGGGCCCGGTCTTTCACGATCGCTCATAATGTCACACTTGTTGCGCCCCGTTCCCGCAGCAGAGTCGCTCCGCCGCGCCCGGACCCGCATCCTTTTTCGGCGCGCCGGACGCCGGATTGGCCCGGCCGGTCGCGCTAGAGGTCAGTGAGACGATAGTAGCCGAGAGCCCCCCTGAGATACCAGCGCCGCAGCGAGGGGAACGGAATGCGGGCGGGGTTCCCACGAAAAACCGCGGGAATGCTGGCATTTTCGGCCGTCCCGCCGATGAGACGGGCCAGCAGACGGCCGGCCCAGGGGGCGGCGGCAACGCCATTCCCGTGCCAGGCGAGGGCGAAAAAAACGCCGGGATCGTCTTCCAGCTCGCCGATCGAGGGGGCGCGGCGGAGCGTCATGCAGACGAGGCCGCGCCAGTTATGGGTGACGGGCACATGGGCCCAGCCGGGGAAGACCTGACCGAGACGGCGCTCCATGAACGCCCGCATGCGCCGGGCATCCGCCGGCTTGCCGGTCAGGTCGCCGCGCGCACCGAAGAGGAAGCGGCGGTCCGGCAGGAGGCGATAGTAGAAGAGGAGATTGCGCGTGTTGGCGCAGGGGGTTTGCGTCCGCCAGTTCTGCGCGGCGAGTTCAGCCTCTGTCAGCGGGCGCGTCACGACGATGTTCGACATGACGGGGATGAGGCGCGGCGAGAGGTCCGGGTGAAGGCTCTCTTGCGTGAAGCCGTTGGTTGCGACCACAACGCGGCGCGCCGAGACCGTGCCCGACGGCGTGACGAGACGGTGGAGCCCCCCTGCCCGCTCCCAGCGGATGACGGGCGAGGCGCCATGCAGCTTCGCGCCTGCACGACCTGCTGCGACGGCGAGACCGCGCGCGAGGCGCAGCGGCTGAAGGCCGAAACCGACGGGATTGAGGAGCGCGCCGAACTGCTCGGTCGAGTCGTAGAATTTTTCGGCAACCTCCTCGCGAGGAAAGAGACGCGCGGCGATGCCGAGATGGGCGAGGAGATCGCGCTCATGTTCGAGGTGGCGCCAGCGCGACGGCGTGTGGGCCACGTGCAGTTCGCCCTCGCCCTGAGGATGGATGCCGATGTTCTCGTCGCGCGCGAGATCGCGAACGAGTTCCACCGCTTCGATCTGTGAGGCGATAAAACGGCGTGCCTCGTCCTCGCCGTAGCGGGAAATCAATTCGTCCAGCGAAAGAGCGGCGGGCGGCAGTGTGCAGAAGCCGCCATTGCGGCCGGAGGCACCCCAGCCGAGAGGACCGGCTTCGAGCAGACGGACATCGGTATTGAAATCGCGGGCGAGATGCAGGGCGCAGGAGAGGCCGGTGTAGCCGCCGCCGATAATCGCGACATCGCAGGTCTCGTCGCGCACAGGACCGAGATCGACGCCGTCGCCAAGAGGCGGCGCCTCGTCTTCCCAATAACTGCCGACGGGGACGGCGGGGTCGTAGATGCCGGGATGATACCAGGTCATTTTGTCGTCTTTCTCCACGCACAGCGACGCTTGCCGTTGCGCGTGGAGAGGATAGCAGCAGGCGGAAAGGAGATCACTCCAGGGGCGGAGGGGGAGGCATTCCATCGACGCCACGGCCCTCGCAGGCGCGTTCGGACCGGTGAAAGCGGGCGCGCTCTTCCTTGCGCATCGCCTCGGCGACGCGCTTGCGCTGTTCGGGCGAAAGCTTTTCGAAGCCGGCCATCATGGCGTCGCGGCCCGCTTCGCCCATGCGCTTCATCGCCTGGTCCATCTTGTCGAAGGCGGCGCGGACCGCCGCCTCGTCATAAGGATCGGCGGCGACGGCATCGGCCAGTTCGGCCTTCGCCTCGCGCATGGCCACGAGATGCGGACGAATTTCGGGGAAATGACCGAGCATCGCCGCGCGGATCGCCTTGCGGTCGGCCTCGGGAAGATCCTTGAAGCTCCGATGGAACATGCCGGGGCCTACACCACGGGGCGGCAAGCCGAACTCGCCGTCATGCGGCGGGCGGAAGAAGAGCGGCACGGAGATGAGGCCGATGAGAAAAATGTTGACCGCAAGCGAGGCGAGAAAGGCCGGGCCGAGCCAGCGGCGCTGCGGCTTTCCGGCAGGCGAGGCGATGTCGTTCGTGTCGCTCATTGCATCCACTCCTCGGGCCAGACCTGATCGGCCATGGCCAGCGCGATCAATCCTTCGCCGGTTTCCGTTTCCGTCGAGGCGGTGACGGCGGTGCCGGTCAGGGACAGGGAAATGTCCGAGGCCGAACCGAGCGCAACGCCCATCACCAGCGCGGCCGCAAGCGTGCCCGCGGGAAAGGCCGCCGATCCATAGGGCCAGACGGTTTCGAGGAGACCGCGAAGGAAACCCTTTTCTTTCTGCGGGCGCGCGGGAACGATCGGCGCCACGGCACGGGGGCGGGCGGCCATCAGACGTTCGGTAAGCGCGGCAGAAGGCGCCTCGGCGGGCGCCATGTCGAGCAGCGCATCGAAGCGCGCAGCATCGGCCACCAGCGCCTGCGCCTCGCGCGACGACGACGCCAGGCCTTCGGCGGCCAGCCTTTCGGCCTGCGGCCAGCGCGCGGGCGAGGCGCCATAAGCCTCGACGATCTCGCGCAGCCGCTCCAATGTCATTTCGTTTCGCATCGTCTCAAGTCCGTTTCCGGCGCCATGTCAGGCGCTTGTTTCCTTTGAACGCAACAACTCGTCCCTTTCCGTCGCGAGCGCCACCCGCAACTGGCGGCGGGCGCGCGAAAGGAGCGATTCCACCGCTTCCACGGAGATGCCGAGAATATCCGCCGCTTCGATGTTTCCGAGGCCCTGATAGTGCGAAAGCACCATGGCCGCGCGCTGGCGCTCCGGCAAGGCCTGGAGGGCGGCATCCACACGGGCGGCAAGCTCGCGCTGCTCAAGCTGCCGATCGGGGCCGGGCTCGCCGCTCGCGGGCTCGGGGATTGCGTCGATATCCTCGGTGCCGCGCCGGCGGCGCAGGCGGTCGAGGCAGAGATTGGTGGCAACGCGGTGGAGCCAGGTGCCGAATTGCGCCTTGCCGGGCTCCCAGCGTCCGGCATGGGTCCAGACGCGGAGAAAAACCTCCTGCGCGACCTCTTCGGCATCGGCATGGTTGCCGAGCATGCGGCGGGCGAGCGCGAGCATGCGCGCGAGGTGGCGGTCCACCAACGCGCGGCAGGCCGCTTCGTCGCCCGATGCGACGGCGGCCACGAGTTCATCGTCCGACGGCCGATCCAACCGTATCTTTCCCCTTGTTGGGCCTTCTGAACAAAGAGGGCCCGGCAACGCCTGTATTGAGCCGATGCGGGGGCGCCGGTCTGCGCCGGCGCCCTGCAAAGGTCCGAGGCGGCGATCCGCCATGGAAGAGCCTAC
Organism: Alphaproteobacteria bacterium HGW-Alphaproteobacteria-3; assembly: GCA_002842875.1. Classification (GTDB taxonomy): domain Bacteria; phylum Pseudomonadota; class Alphaproteobacteria; order Parvibaculales; family Parvibaculaceae; genus Parvibaculum. Next base: position 47,268 of record PHEF01000012.1, read on the forward strand.
TCCGCTTCGGGCGCCCTGGCACCCGGTCCGCCACGATTCATGCGGCCTTCGCCCGGCTCGAGCTTGCCGTCGCCATTTGCGTCGAGATGTTCGAACATCTTCTCGCCACCGGCCACGAACTCGGCCTTCGTCACCTGGCCGTCGCCATCGGCATCGATGCGGCCGAAGTGACCACCGCGCTTGCCGTCGCGGTCGCCCATGCGCTTCTTCATGTTCTCGTGCGCGGCCTGCATTTCGTCCTGCGTGAGGCCGCCGTCACCATCCTTGTCGGCGGCGGCAAAGAACGTCGTCATGCGGTCCGCGTGGCGGCCGGGCATGCCGCCCTCTTTGCCGCGCTCGGCCATGCGGGCGGCGGCTGCCGCCTTCATTTCGTCGAGCGTGACCTTGCCGTCGTTATCGGCATCGGCGGCGGCAAAGCGCTCGGCAGGGTCGCCGCCATGCTTCATGCGCATGTTCTCATGCGCGGCCGACATTTCTTCCTTCGTCAAAACGCCATCGCCATCGGCATCGGCGCCGGCGAAGCGTTTCTCGCTCGCGGCCTGCATCTCTTCCTTCGAGACGTAACCGTCGCCATCCGTGTCTGCCTGCTCGAACATCATGGCACCATGGCCGCCCTTGCCGGGACCGGCCTGCGACAGCGCGGGCATGGCGACCGCCAGGGCGAGCGCTGCCGCAGTGCCGAGCAATCCATATTTCAATTTACGCATCTCAAATTCCTCTTCCTTGGGTTTCCGTACCCCGGGGGCGTTCGCGTTCCGGAGCCGCAGGCGTCAACTGCGGGAGGTGCCCGCGGTCTCCGGAACCGGCATGTCCGGACGTATGGGTCTCTGCTTCAAGGGGGGATAAGCAGCGAGGCCGTCCGGGCCACCGTTACCAAGACAAACGCGCGGAAGCCGGAAATCCGTCGGACAGAAGGCGGGAATTTTTCAGGGCCTGAGCGGGGCCGGCAGAACGAGGCTGCGGGCCGAATTCCAGGCGGGTTCCGGCAGAACCCGCGCTCCAAGCACGGTTTCGCGGAAGGCGAGCCCCTCGTGCCGGCTTGCCGTGACGGCGAGTTCGCCGTTGAGCGCGACTGCCTCGACGAGGGCAAGCGCGATATTGGCGCCGCGCGCCGGCGAGAAGGCGGAGGTGGTCACGCTGCCCACCATGCGTCCGCCCGAGAGGACAGACGAGAGGGAGACAGGCTCAAGCCCATCGGCGACGAGCGCGACGAGGCGGCGGCGTGGCGGCGCGGAAGCGAGCGCACGAAGCGCGCGCCCGCCGTTGAAGACCGTCTTGCCGAATGCGACGGGCGGGCTGCGCCAGAGCTCGAACGGCGTCGATGCATCGCCACTCGCGACGGCGGCGAAAGCGGAGAGATAATCCTTGCCCCCGCGCGGGAAGCCGGCCTCAAGCCGCGCAAGCTCGCGGAGCGCGAAGCCGGCGGGCCGGAGACCGTGCGGCGCGCCCTTGTCCATCAAATGACGCCAGAGATGGGGCGCGTCTTCCGCATCCGCCCAGAGCTCGTAGCCGAGATCGCCGCTGGCGCCGGTGCGGCTTACATAGACGGGCATGCCCGCGATATCCACCCAGCGCGCCGCTAAGGGCGCGAGCCCATCCATGTTCGCGACACCCGCCTCGTTCAGACAGGCCGCCGACAGCGGCCCCTGGAGCGACAGAAGAGCGAGTGTCGCGGTCACATCGGCAATGCCGACGCGGAACCCCTGGGCGCTCTCCATCATCCATGCGAGATGGGTTTCCTCCGTAACCAGACGATATTCATCGTCGCCGAGGCGGAACAGAAGCCCGTCGCCAAGGACGAGACCGCTGCCCTCGCAGAAGATCACATGGACGGCCGTGTCGACTTCAAGCGCGGCGAGATCGCGGGTCACGAGGCGCTGCATGAAGGCGAGAGCATCGCGCCCGAAGATGCGATACTTCACGAGCGGCGAATGATCGGCGAGCGCCGCCGTGCCGCGCAGCGCACGATACTCGTCGCCAAGATCGGTCAATACCTCCGGCACGGTGTAGCCGTTCCAGTCCGTCCAGCGGTTGGTGCGGCTCTCGGCGGAAGTAACGAGGTGAAGCGGTGTCGTGTGGACCGTGCGCGTAAAAGGCGGCTCGGGCGGCATCTCCTCGAAGAGCGCGGGATCGACGGCCGCCTGCTCGTTACCGAGATCGATTTCGGCATCCTGGCTTTCGTTCGGGTGTGCGGTGTCGGGCGTCATGCGTCGCCTCCTTCCGCGAGAACGGCGCCTGCCGCCAGCCAGCCCGGCAAGCCGGTGACACCGCCGCCGGGATGGCTGCCCGCACCGCAGAGCCAGAGGCCCGGCAGCGGCGTCTCGTAACGGCCGTAGGCAGGTGCGGGGCGGAAGGCGAAGAGCCGGTCGAGGCGGAGGTCACCCTGATGCCAGTCGCCACCCGCAAGACCGTATTTTTCCTCGATGTCCGGCGGCGTCAGTATCTCGCCTGCGAACATCGCGTCCTCGATACCGGGCGCATAATTACCCAGCATGCGCACGACGCGCTGAACCAGCGCCTCGCGATGCGGCTCCCATCCGCCCGGCATCGTATGCGGCACGTGATGCACAATGATGGACATGACGTGCTGTCCTTCCGGCGCAAGCAGGGGATCGGTGACGCTTGGCAAGAGGAGCTCCATCCCGGGTTCGAACGGAAGTTCGCCACCCCGCGCGGCATTTGCCGCTTCGTCGAGCCCGGCGAGCGAAGGCGCAATGAGCAGGCGCGATCCATGGAGTTCGGGCGCAAGGCCGGTGAACTGCGGCAGGCGGTCGAGCGCCAGATTGACTTTCGCCGCAGCGCCACGCGGCACGAGATGGCGCAACTCATGAATATCGCCGGTTTCGATGTGACGTGTTCCCACGAGTTCGAGCATGGTCGCGCGCGGGGCGAGCGCGGAAAGGACGAGCGCGGCGCGAACTTCGACACCACCCGCGAGCTCGACACCGGCAGCCCTTCCTTCCTCGACCAGAATGCGCACAACACGCGTGTCGACACGAACGTCACCACCGGCGGCGGCAACCGAAGCGGCCAACGCGTCGGAAACCGCACCCAGGCCGCCCACGGGAAGCGAGGCGCCCTGCCCCTGCATGCGCATCGCTTCGCGGAGCACCGCACGGAAAGAGGTGCCCGGCGCGTAGGGCCCCTCCGAGCCACCGAGCGTCGCGTCGAAAGCGAGAGCGGCCTTGAGGAGCGGCGCTTCGAACTCCGCATCGAGCCGGTCGCCGATCGCCTCGGGCAGCATGTGCAGAAGGCTTTGCATGGTGCGGCCGCCCTTCAGCGCGGCGCGCCAGACGGAGCGGCGGAGGAAACGCTTCAAGGCTTCCGGATCGTTGAGGGCGGGCGGGCGCTCGCCGAGAAGCGGCGCAACGAATTCGGCAAGCGCACGGCGGCGCGCGACATATTCGCGGTAACTATCGGCGTCCTTCGGGAGCCGGTCGCGGAAGGCAGCAAACTCCTTGCGCGTGCGCGGGAGGAGAATGTGATGACCGTCGCGGTCGAGCGCCACGGTCGCGACATCGCGCGCCGCGTAACGCAGCCCGTGTTTGTGGAGCTTCAATTTGCGCTCGATGCGGCGGGGAAATCCCTCAAGGAGATGCGCGACCGAGGAAACGCTGTAGCCGGGCGTGATTTCAGATGTGGTGGCCGCGCCACCCACGCGCGGACCCGCCTCCGCGAGCAGAACGCGCGCGCCGCTGGACGCAAGACGCGCGGCGGCGACGAGGCCGTTATGGCCGCCGCCGATGACGATTGCGTCGTATAGCGCGCCGCCCCACTTCATGTGCGCACCGCCTTGCCGAGCCTGCCAAGAAGCGTCGAAGCGGCATTGGCGCCCGCGCCACCCATGACCAGGGGACCGGGATGGGCGCTTGGCGAGCACAGATAGAAGTTGCGCAGCGGCGTTTCCGCGCCGCCCATGCCGGGGAAAGGACGGTTCGCGAACATCTGGTCGAGCGTCGTCTCGCCATAGGCATAGTCGCCGCCGGTGAGGCCGATCTCGTTTTCAACGTCGTTCGGCAGCAAGACTTCCAGTGCGACGACATGCCTTTCGATGCCGGGGCTCACACCGGCGAGGCGCGCCATGACGAGATCGCCCAGCGCGTCGCGCCGCTCCGGCGACCAGGGGCCTTCATGAAGCGCTTCAGGCACATATTGCACGAGCGCGGAGAGGACCTGGCCGCCTTGCGGGGCGAGCGAAGGATCGAGCAAGGACGGGATCAGAACCTCGACCAGCGGATCGCGCGGCGGCATGCGCTCGCGCCAGTCGGCCCAGGCACGCTCCATTGCCGGGATCGGACCCGCGAGACGAAGGCCGCCGCCAAGCGACGGGCACCCTTCCGGCAGACCGGGAAAACCGGGCGTGGCATCGAGCGCGATGTTGACCTTTGCGGCGACGCCCTTCATGCGGACGCGGCCGACACGCTCGACCAGACCTTCCGGGAGATCCTTCCACTGGAAGAGGCTGAGAAAACTCCGCTTCACATCGAGGCCGGACAGAACCGCGCCTGCAGCGATCTCCTCGCCATTCGCGAGGACGACGCCCTGCACCTTGCGATCCCCGATGCGGATGTCGGTGACTTCCGCTTCCATGCGCAGCCGCCCGCCCGAAGCGAGAATGACAGAAGTCAGCGCATCGACAAGCGCCGCGGGACCGCCGAAAGGCATGAGCGTTTCGGGCGCACCGCCCGAGGCATCGCCGGATTCGGAGAGCCATGGGAGGACGAGGCGCGAGGCGCTTGCGGGCGTGCAGGGCCCGAGCGTGCTGCCCATCATGGCGGCGGCGGCAAGATGCGCCTTCACGGCATCGCTTTCAAAATAGGCGTCGAGAAAATCCGAGGCGGGCAAAGTCCAGAGGCGGATCATGTCGCGGAGATCGCCGGGCGCGATGGCGGCGATGCTGTCCGCGAGGGAAAGGCGTGCACGAAGTCCGCCGAAGAGACCCTTTGCGGGATTGCGCGCGGGGCCGGCGAGCAGCGGCGCCAGACCGCGCGCGGCGCGCAGCATGTCGCGACGGTAGCGCGTGAACGCATCGGCGTCGCGGCGCGAGAAGCGCGCAATTTCGCGGCGATGCACGACGCCGTCGCGGTAGTTCGCATGGTAGCTTCCATCCTGGAAGCAGGTGACGCCGCCTTCCGCGCGGATGAAACGGAGCCCGTGTCGCGGCAGGTCGAGGCCGGCAGCGATGCGTGGCGGCAGACCGCCGCTTCCCAGCGCAAAGCGGGGAAGGCGATAGCCGGGTGCGATTTCGTGTTCGGCGGCGATGCCACCCGGCGCGGAGGCGCGGTCCAGCACCAGCACGGAAAGCCCCGCGCGCGCCAGATAGGCGGCAGCGACCAGTCCGTTCAGTCCGGCCCCGATCACGATCGCGTCGTGACGCTCCATGCGCCCCTTACTCCACTACTCCAGCCCGGCGTGGGACGGCTTCAAAAGAAGCCCTCGACTTACCTATCCGATACGTGCCGTTTTGACACGCCCGACGCCCGGCAGAGACCGCCGTCACGCTGAGCGCGACAGACGGATTAACCAAAAAAATCCGGGGATTACCTCGCTTGCGGCACGCCAGCACCAAACAGCGTTAACGCGCCGGCACCCCGGCCAGCACGTTGGAAGTGCAAGTAATCAGCCACACGAACGCGAAGATCAGGCGGCGCCGACGACGCTCTCGAACGCTTCGCGAACCCTGCGCTGGCTGTCGGCGAGGTCGGCTTCGAGGGCGGGAAAGTCCGGCGCATCGCCAGCGCGGGCCAGCAACGACCTGAGACCGGGGGACGCTTCAGCCGGGTTGAAGACGCCTGTGACACAGACGCGGATCACCTGGGTGAGATTGTGGTTGAGGGCGATGGCGCGCACCAGCATGTCCGCCGTCCCGGGCGGCAGAAGGCCAGTCTCCGCGATGCGGGTGAGCGCCGCGCGAGTATGCGTTTTCAGTATTTCCGGATGGGCCGCCCCGTGCACGAGCTGGAGGTACTGGCAGATGAACTCGATGTCGACGAGACCGCCGCGCACATGTTTCAGTTCCCAGGGGTTGCTGCTTGCATGCTCCTTTGCAATGCGCGCGCGCATCCCGGCGACATCGGCCGCGATCTTCGCCTTGTCGCGCGGGCGGAGGAGCGTCTCCGATATGGCCTTGCCTACCTGCGCCTTCAGGTCATCCGGGCCGGCGATGAGGCGTGCGCGCGTCAACGCCATGTGTTCCCATGTCCAGGCTTCGCTTTCCTGATAGGCGACAAAGCTCGCCAAGGATGTCGCGATGGGACCGGCGTTGCCGGACGGGCGCAGCCGCATGTCCACTTCATAAAGCTTGCCCTCCGCGGTCGGCGCGGTGAGCGCGTTGATGAGCTGCTGGCAGACGCGCGCGTAGTATTGTGCGGCATAGAGCGGGCGCTCGCCGTCGGACGAGACTTCCGGATCCGCGTCGTAGATCACGATGAGGTCGAGGTCGGAAGCGGCACTCATTTCCTCGCTGCCAAGCTTGCCCATTGCGACGACGGCGAAACGTCCGCCGGGAACGCGCCCGTGCTTTTCCGCGACCCGTGCTTCCGCTGCGGGCGCGAGCGCGGCGACGAGTTCGCTTGCGAGTGCCGCGTAAGCCGGGCCCGCCTCCTCCGCATCCGCGCTGCCGGACAAAACGCGGACGCCGAGACGAAAGCGGTATTCGCGCGCCCAGACGCGGGCAAAGTCGAGAACGTCCTGATAGTCCACCGCATGGGCGAGTTCTTCCCGGAGGCTGCGGTTCAGCGTTTCGCGATCCGGCAACACCTTGAAGAAATCGGGATCGACCACCGCTTCGAGAACGCGCGGGTTGTGGCTCAGATAATCCGCAAGACGCGGCGCGGTGCCGCAAATGCCCGACAGCAAATCGAGCAGATGCGGGTTGGAGTAAAGCATCGAGAAAAGTTGCACACCGGCGGGAAGCCCCGTGAGGAAGCGATCGAAACGATCGAAGGCCGTGTCGGGATTCGACGTGCGGGAGAGCGCGCGGAGAAGGGCCGGCATGAGGCTCGTCAGGAGCTCACGCGAGCGCGAGGCGCGCGTCGCGGGGAAGCGCCCCGTATGCCATGCGCGGATCGCCTCCGACATTTCCGAGACGCGCGTAAAGCCGAGGCCGCGCAAGGTTTCAAGCGTTTCGGGATCGTCGTCCGTGCCCGTGAAGACGAGGCTGCCGCCCTCCTCGCCGAGGGGCGGCGCGGTCTCGAAGAGCTTGGCATAGTGATCGCGCACGCATTCGAGACGTGCCGTGAGCGCGCTGGAGAAGCTTTCGCGATCCGCAAAACCCATGAAACAGGCAACGCGATCGATGTCCTTGTCTGAGGCGGGGAGCGAATGCGTCTGCTCGTCGTCGATCATCTGAAGGCGGTGTTCAAGCGTGCGCAGGAAGCGATAAGCCTCCTTGAGTTCTTCGGCCGTCCCGGGCGCGATCCACTGTTTTGCCGCGAGTTCGTCGAGCATGGCGCAAGTCTGCTTGCCCCGCAGGTCATGGTCGCGTCCGCCGGCGATCAATTGCTGCGTCTGCACGAAGAACTCGATTTCGCGGATGCCGCCACGGCCGAGTTTGATGTTGTGGCCGGCAACGGCGATCTGCCCGTGACCGCCGACGGCATGGATCTGGCGCTTCATCGAGTGGATGTCGTCGATGGCGGCGAAATCGAGATTCTTGCGCCAGATATAGGGCGTCAGCATTTTCAGGAAGCGTGCGCCCGCTTCCCTGTCGCCCGCGACGGCGCGCGCCTTGATGAAGGCGGCGCGCTCCCAGTTCTGTCCGCGGCTTTCGTAGTAGCTCTCGGCGGCGGGGAGAGATACGGCGACGGGCGTACCGCCCGGGTCCGGGCGGAGCCGAAGATCGGTGCGGAAGACATAGCCGTCCGCCGTCCGCTCCTGCAGCATCTTCACCATATCCTTGGTGACGCGAACGAAGAAACCGCTGTCGTCGAGTCCATCTTTCAGCGGCAACTGCCCCGGTTCGTAAAAGACGACGAGATCGATGTCGCTCGAATAGTTCAGTTCGCGCGATCCGTATTTTCCCATGCCGAGAATGACGAGGCCCGATCCCTCCGCGGAAATCTCTTCCGGCGACTTCAGTATCTGGCCCCGCGCGGCGGCATTGCGCAGAAGCCATTCGATGCAGCCACCGACCGCCGCGTCCGCAAAGGAGGTCAGTGCGCCGGTTACCCTTTCCAGCGGCCAGGCGCCGGTGATGTCGGCCATGGCGATGAGGAGTGCGGCTTCCGACTTCGCGAGGCGAAGCGCGGACATGACATCCCCCTGACTTTCGAGCGTGCCAGCCGATGCCGTGCGTGCCAGCAAGTCTTCGAAGGCGGCATCCGGGGCGCGATCGAGGAGACCGGGCAGCCAGTCGGCATGAAGACGCAGGATACGGCCGAGGAAAGGCGAATTGCCGAACAGGGAGGACACGAGGTGCAGGACATCCTTGTCCGCCGCGAGCGCTGTCAGCCGTTCGTCGCCGATGCGCGCGACGGCGGCGTGGAAATCCTCCATCTCGCGCGCGACGCGATCGGCGTCATGGGGCTTTGGCGCGGCGCCCGCCCATGCACGCAGGGGGCTCGATACTTCGGGTCCGCTCACTCTACATTCTCCTCCCGCTGCGCAGATCGAAACGCGCGGCAGAGTATCAGATTCCGGCCGGCGTCAGCGCCCGGAAACGGGGATAAAGAGGTTCACGCGAAGGCCGGGCCGGTTGTCTTCCAGTTCGATCGTGCCCCCATGCAGCCGCGCGACGGCGGCAACGAGGCTGAGGCCAAGACCGGAGCCCGGCGTGTTCCGGCTCGCTTCCAGCCGGACGAACCGATCCAGCACGCGGTGGCGCTGGTCCTCGGGGATGCCGGGGCCTCGATCCGCGACGGAGACGATCACGCCCCGGCCGGGACGCGCGGGGTCGGCATCCGCCGAGATCGCGATGGTGCGCTCCGTATCGCTTTCCTGCGGGAGCCCGTGCTTGATCGCATTGTCGAGAAGGTTCGCGACAGCCTGCGAGAGCAGCTCGCGATTGCCCCAGATCATCAGCCCTTGCGGCACGTCGATCGAGATGGCGAGGTCTTTTTCCTCGGCAACGGGCTCGTACAGCTCGGCGGCATCGTGCAGCGCCACACTCAGATCGACCCAGGTCATGGCATCGCGCAGCGAGCCCGCCTCGGCGCGCGCGATCATCAGCAAGGCGTTGAACGTGCCGAGAAGGTTGTCCGCTTCGGCAATCGTCTTTTCGAGAGCCTGCCTGTAGTCGGCGGGCGTCGCCTCCTGCATGAGCGTTACCTCGAGCCGGTTGCGCAGACGGTTCAAGGGGCTGCGCAAGTCATGCGCGATATTGTCCGTCACCTGCCGCATACCGATCATCAGCGCCTCGATCTGGTCGAGCATGGCGTTGAGATTACGGCCAAGCTGGTCGAGCTCGTCGCCGGTGCCCGCAATGGGGAGCCGCTGCGAGAGGTCGCCCTCCATGATGTCCCGGCTCGATCTGTTGATGTCGTCGACGCGCGCCAGCATGTTGCGGCTCATGACAAGGCCGCCGACAAGACCGAGCGCAATGGTGAGGCCGATCGCCCAGACGAGCGCGTTGGTGATGAGATTTTCGATTTCGCGCCGTTCCTGCACGTCGCGGCCAACGAGCAGGTAGAAGCCTTCCTGCAAATAGAAGGCGCGGGCGCGGGCGGCTTTCACCTCCGCGCCATCCAGGGTCTTGCGGTTATAGGTGAAATCGAACCAGCCGTCGGCCCCGGTCGCAGCCCGCGGGTGCGCGTCGAGTGTGCCCGCGAGCACCCGGCCCGCCGGATCGAGGACGAGATAGAGGCTCTGGCCGGGATCGCGCGAACGCTGGATGACGGTGTGAACGAGGAGCGGCAGGCCGCCCTGCCGGTATTGCTCGGCAAGGCCGGCG
>PHEF01000013.1 GCA_002842875.1 Alphaproteobacteria bacterium HGW-Alphaproteobacteria-3
GCCCATCACCGGCGCGCCTTTCGGGCGCAGCGTCGAGAAGTCGTAGCCGATGCCGCCGCCCTGCTGCATGGTGAGCGCGGCTTCCTTCAGGTTCTCGAAAATGCCCTCCATCGTGTCGGGAATTTCGCCCATCACGAAACAGTTGAAGAGCGTCACGTCGCGGCCCGTGCCCGCGCCCGCGAGAATGCGGCCGGCGGGCAGGAAGCGATAACCCTCCATCGCCGTGCGGAAGCGCGTTTCCCATGCCTCGCGCGCTTCGGGCGCCTCGGCCTCGGCCAGCGCTTTTGCCACGCGGGCCCAGCTGTCCTCCACCGTCAGGTCGAGCGGCGTCCCGTCCGCCCCGTGGAGGCGGTATTTCATGTCCCAGATTTGTTCGGCGATGGCTTTCATCAGATGGAGCCTAGCGGGGTTCGGGCGACAAGCAAGTTCATGTTTTGTCCATAAAGAGTTCCCGGTCTGACCTGAACTATATGGTTGTTTTGATTAAAAGATTCCAGATTTCCCCGATTTTCACAGGGAGGTCAGGCCCGGTTTTCCACAAGGCTCAGGCGCCGCGTGCCTCTTCGACGAGGCGGGCGGCGGCGGTTTCGATCCGCGTCTCGAGCTGTTCCATGAAGGTCTTGCGATCGAGGCCCGCCGGGATCGGATCCAGAAATTCGATGACGATGGTGCCGGGCCGCCGCGTGAAGCCCCGCCTGCCCCAGAAAAGACCGGAATTGACGGCCGCGGGCACGCAGCCGGCGCCGAGCTGGCGGTAAAGCGCGGCCACGCCCGGCTTGTAGTCGAGTTTCGATCCGGGCGCCGAGCGCGTGCCTTCGGGAAAGATCACGATGGGGCGGCCATCGGCAAGGGCGGCTTTGCCCTGCGACACGAGGCGGCGGATCGCCTTGGAGCCCGAGCCGCGATCGATGGCGATCATCCGCGATTTCATGGCGTACCAGCCATAGAAGGGGATCCAGAGCAGTTCCCGCTTCAGCACCATGGCCGGGTTCTTCAGGATCGCGGTCATCACGATCGTGTCCCACATGGACTGGTGCTTGGAGGCGACGAGCACGCCGCCTTGAGGCAATCTGCCCCGCACCTCATAAGTGGTGCCGGCAAGGACGCGCAGCAGCCAGAGCGTCATGTGCGACCAGAATTTCATCGCGGCAAACGTGCAGCGGCGCGGCAGCAGGAAACACGGCACTGCGGCGATCACGACCACCACGGAGAGCGCATAGAAGGTCAGGTTGAAGGCGGCAGAGCGGAGAAAGAGCAAGGGAGTGTTTCCTTCCTGCGCCCGTCAGGACGACATCGACGACTGACGCCCATAGCTCAGCGTCAGCAGATATTTGGTGTATTCGGAGATGAGAAGGCGGGTCGTGCCGGGATAGGCCCACCAGCCGTCGAGATGAAGCGTGTCCTGAAAGACGGGATAAGGCCTGATCTCGACATCGGGCATGGCACGGCCGAGTTCGAGCGTCGCGCGCGGCAGATGATAGGTGCTCGTCACCAGAATGATCGAGCGGTAGTTCTTCCGCCGCACCCATTCGGCCGTCTCGTCCGCATTGCCGATCGTGTTCACCGCCCTGTGGCCGACATCGACGCAGCAGTCGAATTTCGAGGCCTCGCCCGGCACGATTTCCTTCAGCGATCTCGTGTCGACATCGGGGTGAACGCCGGTGATGAGAAGCCGCGTGCCCTTGCCCTCTTCGAGAAGCCGGTAGGCGGCGGTGATGCGGTCGGGACCGCCCGTCAGCGCGACGATGCCGTCCGCGGCCTGCATGGCGGCGGGTGGTGTGCGGTCGAGTTGGGCGGTGAAGAGAAAAAAGCCCCCGACATAGGCGGCGGCGATGAGCGCGGCGAGGCCCACGGCGGCGCGCAGGATGCGCCAGCCCGTTCTCTGCCCCCGCGTGCCGCCTGACGCCATGTCCGTCTCCGGGTTCGGGCGGAACCGGTCTCCGCCGCGCGAATTCGTCTGCCCTTATCCTAACATGCGGAACGGGCGCTCACGATATGGTTCGAAGGGCACAGGTAAAGCGCGGCGATGGGTCTCAGAGCATGCGTTCGAGTGTCTGGAAAACGGTGACGCGCGCCGTCGCGACGGCAACGAGTGCGGCTGCGAAGGGAATGAGGATGAGGGCGGGGAGGTATTCCGGCCCGATGCCCGATGCGGAAACCAGATAGAGATTTCCCGCCGCGCCTGCAAGGCCGAGGGCGAGAAAGGCGGCGGCTCCCGCGCCCGCGCCGATCAGCCCGCCGCGAAAGCCCAGATGCAGGAAGTGGCGCTGCACTTCCGAGGCGATGAAGCCGTCGCGCGCGCCGATCAAATGCAGCACTTCCACCACGTCGCGATTGGCCGAAAGGCCGGCGCGCGTTGCGAAGACGACGATGGCGATGGTCGTCGCCGCGACCAGGGCAAGCACGCCATAGGAAAGCCACTCGGCGGAACGGGCGGCGTTGACGATCTCGCTTCGCCATTGCCGGTGCGTGTCGAGCGCGGCGGCGGGCGCGGCGGCGGCGATGTCGATGGCAAGCGCCGCCATGTCGGGCGGCGATGCGCGGTCGATGACGATGTCGATGAGCTTCGGCAGCGGCAGGTCGCCCGCCAGCACGTCGCCGCCGAGCCAGGGTTCGAGCAGGGCGGCCGTATCGTCGAAGGTGAGCGGCGTTGCCGTCGCGATGCCGGGCGTCCGCGCCAGCACGGCCATCACGGCGTCCACCTGTTCTTCCGGCTCCATCTCGCGCGAGGGTTTGATTTCCACGGTGAGCGAGCCCGAGAGGTCGTTCGTCCATTCGCGCGCCTTGCCGCCGACGGAAAGCGCGGCGCCGAGCGCAAGGCTCGCAAGGAAGCACATGGCGGCGATGGCGAGCATGAGCGACATGCCCGTCGCGCCCGCCGCCGGCATCACGCTGCGCGTCTCGACGAGCATGGCCGCGAGCGCGCCCGCGGGGCCGCGCTCCTCGTCGTGAAAGGTCGGTGCCTTGTCGGCGCTTCGGAGCGGATCAGCCACGGATCGCGAGCCTCCCGTCCCTGAGCACGAGTTCGGGGGCGCCCGCGCTCTCGACCAGCGCGCGGTCATGCGTCGCGATCAGCACGCTGGTGCCGAGCCGGTTCAGTTCCACGAAAAGCCGGAGCAGACGCTGGCCCATTTCGGGGTCCACATTGCCGGTCGGCTCGTCGGCGAGCAGTACTTCGGGTTGCGCGACCACGGCGCGCGCGATGGCGGCGCGCTGCTTCTCGCCGCCCGACAGCGTCGGCGGCCTTGCATTCATGCGGTCGCCGAGCCCCACCCAGGCGAGAAGCTCTTCCACATCGGCGCGGTAGCTGTTTTCGCGCTTTCCCTGAATCTTCAGCGGCAACGCCACGTTCTCATAGGTCGTCAGGTGGTCGAGCAGGCGGAATTCCTGGAAGACGACGCCGATCCGCCGCCGGAGCGGCGGCAGCTCCGCGCGCGGCAGCGTTGCGATGTCCTGGCCGAACATGGTGATGAGGCCGCGCGAGGGTCTTGTCGCGAGGAACATGAGCTTCAGCAGCGAGGTCTTGCCCGCGCCCGAAGGGCCCGTCAGAAAGTGGAAGGAGGCCGGCGCGAGGTGGAAGCTCACATCGCGCAGCACCTCCGGTCCCATGCTGTAGCGCATGCCCACATTCTCAAAGCGAATCATGGTCCGACGGTATCACGGAACGTCCCCGGTCATGCAGGCGGTGGCGCGTGGAACCCACCCTTTTCCGCGAAAAAAGGGCCGATACCCGCGACATCTTAACGCGGCTTTAACCATGCGCGTTCTTTCAATAGGCTCAGTTCGACAGCCGCCCGCGGGCCCCTCTCCGGGGCTCCGGGGAGGCCCCCTTTTCGCGTTCCGTTTGAGATCTTTGCCCCGGATGATCATTCATTGCCCGTCCTGTTCCGCGCGCTACCCGGTCGACGCCGCGTCCTTCGCGCCGTCGGGCCGCAAGGTACGCTGCGCGAAATGCGGTCATAGCTGGCATCAGTCGCCGCCTTCCGAAAGCGCGGGCGAAATACCGCCGCCGCCGCCCGATGAAGAGCTGGCCGCCGCGACCGTCACGCCCATCCGCAAGAAGATATTCGGCGAAAAACCGTCCGCTCCAGCGGAGCCGGCGGAACCCGCCGCCGGTCTCGAAGCGGATGATGTCGCCTTCGCCGATGCCGAAACGCCGGCGCCCGCCGCTCCGGTGGCGAAGACAGGCAAGGCTGCCGATATCGGCAACCGCTTTCGCGCCGAGGTTCGCCGCGCTTCGAACATGCGCCGGGGGCGGATGCTGAGCGCGGCGGGGTGGGCGGTTCTCTGCCTCTTTCTCGCCGGTACGCTTGGCGGCGGCTGGATCTATCGCAACGAGGTTGCGGCCTACTGGCCGGCAACGGCGAAGCTTTATGCGGTGGCCGGCGACGAGATCAATCTGCGCGGTCTCGAATTTCGCAATGTCACCTATGAACGGCAGACCGAAGGCGGGTTGCCCGTGCTCGCGGTGAAAGGCGAAGTGGTGAATGTCGCGGGCGAGCGTGTGGCGTTGCCGCGCCTTCGCGTCGGCCTTCTCGATGAGACGCAGAAGGAGCTCTATCACTGGACCTTCGCGCTTTCCGAACCTGTCCTGCCGCCGGATGAAGCGGCCTCCTTCGTCACACGGCTGTCGAGCCCGCCGCCCGAAGCGCGCGATATCGAAATCCGCTTCGCGCAAGCGCCGGGTATCGCTTCCGCCGGGCCTTTGGAGGTGCCGGAAGAGAAGACCAGGCCCTCGTCCGGCACCGCCGCCGGCGACGTGCCGGCCGATGTGCCCGATGCGCCGCCCGCTGCGGCGGCGGAATAGAAATGAGCAGGCTCGCGCCGAAGGGCGCCCGGATTTCGGTGCTCTACCCGGCGGAAGAAATTGCGGGCCGTGTCCGTGCGCTCGCCGCCGATATCGTGCGCGCCATCGGGCCCGAGCCGCTCGTCGTGCCGATCCTCAAGGGCAGTTTCATTTTCGCCGCCGATCTGTTGCGGGCGCTGCACGAAGCGGGTGCGGAGCCCGACATGGATTTCATCACGCTGTCGAGCTACGGCAAGGGCACGCGCTCGCTCGGTGAAGTCACCATCGTGCGCGACACGGAGGCCGCGATTGCCGGCCGCGATGTTCTCATCGTCGACGACATCCTCGAATCGGGACGCACGCTTGCCTTCGCGAAAGACCTCATGGCCGCGCGCGGTGCGCAGCGGGTCATGACCTGCGTGCTCCTCGACAAGCCGGGCAAGCTTGCCGTCGATGCGAAAGCGGATTTCGTGGGTTTCGAATGCCCGGACCGTTTCGTCGTCGGCTATGGCATGGATGTCGCCCATGCCTACCGACAGCTTCCCTTCGTCGGCTATATCGAGCGGTGACAGCATGGCACGCATTCTCATCGCCGAAGACGAGCCCTCCGTTCGCAGCTTCATAACGCGGGCACTTCAGGGTGCCGGCCACGAGGTTGGGAGCGTGGGCGATGGCAGCGAGGCGCTTGAGGCGCTGGCGCAAGCGCGACAGGTGGGCCGGCCGCACGATCTTCTGCTCACGGATATTCTGATGCCGGTGATGGATGGCGTCTCGCTTGCGCTTCTGGCCGCGCGCGATGCGCCCGCGCTCCGGATCGTGCTGATGACGGGCTACTCCGATCAGCGCGAACGCGCGCATGGGCTCGACACCATCATCGACAACATTCTGCTCAAGCCGTTCACGCTCGACGAACTCGTCATGCGTATCCAGGCCGTGCTCGAAGGTGCATGAAGTATTTTTTCGATGAGTAGATTTTCCGTCGAGGTATCTTGAAAGCCGTCATGGCCCGCATAAAGCGGGCCATGACGGTTCGGAATTCAAGGGCCTGCAGACAGGTTCCTAGAACCGTTTCAGCAGCCGGTCGAGATAGTCGAGTTCGATCTGCGGGCGGCCAAGCTCCATCGCGCGCTCCCGCAACTCCTTCAAAATCCGCTGCGCGCGCTGCGTGTCGATCCGGTCGGGAACGGCCGTGCCTGTCCGGTCGGACGGGTTTGCGTACCCCGGTCGTCCCAAGGGGTCCGTTCCCGGTGCCCTTTGCGTCGAGCTTCCGGCGGCGCCTCCCTGCATCAGCTTGTCGGCGAGCGCCTGCGCGCCCTTCTGCATGTTCTGGATCGCCTGGCCTTGCGAGGCGGTGGCGCGATCCGCGCGGCCTGCATCGAGCCGGTCCTTCGCGTCCGCCATCGCCTGACCGGCTTCGGTCAGTGCCTCGGGCGGTTCGGCGCCCTTCTCCTTCATCAGGCTGATGATCTTGTCGAACTCCTCATTGAGTTTCTGCTGTTCCTCGGAAAGTTCCTCAAGCGGCTCTTCGCCGGTGTCGAGCCCGAGTTTCTTGTCGGCTTCCTCATCGAGGCGCAGCCGTTCGAGTTCGCGGAACGTGCGGTCCATCAGGTCGCGTTGCTTGCCGATCATCTGGCCGAGATCGTCGATCGCTTGCGCCATCGCCTTGTCGGCGGGGTTCGCCGGTCCTCGTTCGCCCGGCATCTGCAGGTTTTCGAGGATCGACTGGAGCCGGTCGAGCATCGCCTGCGCCTGCTCGCGCGCACCGCTCTGCGCAAGTTCGCCGATTGCCTCCATCATGGCTTCGAGCTCGCCGCGTTCGATGGTCTGCATTTCGCTGTCGGGAAATTCGCTCAGCAGCAGCGTATCCCCGGCCGGCTGCAATTCGGCAACCGCTTCCATGTAACGGCCGAAGGCGTCCTTCAGCGCCTCCATCAAACGGTCGATTTCTTCATTGCCGGCGCCCTCGGCCAAGGCGTCGGCGAGCGCCTTGCGCGCGTCGCGCAGATCGCGTTCGGCAAGCGAGAGGTCGCCGTCCTCGATGCGCAATGCGACGGACCAGAGAAGGTCGAAAATGCCGGTGAGGTCGGTGTCGCGCGTCGCCTCCGTCAGCCGCCAATAAGCCGCGCGCAGCGAGAGATAGACGACCTTGTCCTCGATGTAACGTTCGCCGTCCTGCGTGAAATTGTCGATGAAGCGCGCGACGCTGGCGCCCGAGCGCGGGTCGAGCGCGAGGCGGCGGCGCTGTTCGACGATGGCGCGGGCGAGCGGATCGGTGAACTCGCGCGCGGGCAGGATCATCGACAGGGGTTCGGCCTCGCCCTTCTGCTTCAGGTCGTCGGTCGCGACGAGCGCGATCGTCACGGCAAGTCCGGCCCATGGATGCGCGGTGAGTTCGGCGAAGGTCTCGCCCTCGCCGTCGCGGGGACGGCTGCCCGGAAGGCTCAGGCGCACTTCGGGCGCGCTCACGCGGGGTTGCGGCACATCGATCGCGGGGTCGGGCGGCGCCAGCCCCGTCCGGTCGAGCGCGATCAGCGCCTCGGCGCGGGCGACGCCGTAATCGTCCTTCACGCGGTAGTTGAAATGGAGAGCCCCGGAGGCGGCGCGCGAAACAGGTTTCGTCAGCGCGATTTCCGGGGCCTCGTCCGGGGTCACATCGACATGCCAGGCGCGGATCATGCGCCCGCCTTCGGTCAGCGCCACCTCGGCCGTCTCTTCGAGTGTGGCGTCGATCGAATAATTGTCCGCGCTCACCGTTTCGAGCGTCTGCGGCTGATGGCGTCCGGCACTGTGGCTTTCGAGAACGGGCGGGTTCTTCAGACCATGGACGCGGATCGACAGCTTGCTGCCCTCCGGCGCCTCGATCTGCGCAAGGCCGCCGGTTTCGTCCGCCCCGCGTTCGAGATAGAGCGGCGGCTTGCCGGTATAGCCGGGTGGCGTGACCCAGGCTTCGATGTTTGCCATGCGCGCGCCGGCGGCGCCGGGAAGCAGTGCATCGCCCAGACGGTCGAGGCGGCCCGTGCCCGTGCCCGCGATGCCGACAACGAGAAGAAGCGCCACGGCGGCGCGCAGGGCGTAAGGGTCGCGCAATGCGAGGGCGGAAACGGGCAGGCCGAGGCGGAGCCGCGCCATCCGTTCCGAAATCCAGCGGCGATGCGCTGCCCAGAGCGCCGGGTCGCCGGTGTTCTCGGCCGCCACGTCCTCATAGGCCGACAGCGGCGCATGGGCGAGGCCGGACGACCTTTCGAGATGACGCAGCGCCTCGTCGCGGCCCGGCCAGCGGAAGCCGCGAAAGCCCTGCCACAGCAGCCAGACGATGAGCGTGCCGGTGCCGGCAAGCAGTGCCCAGTGGAGCGGCAGCGCAAGGTTCGCGAAGAGGCCGAACAGGGCGAAGGCCGAAAAGAGCCCGGCGACGGCGGCGGCCGGCCAGATCGCGGGCAGAAATTCTTCCCAGAAGAGAAGGGCGCGCGAGAGACGCACGCGCCGCTCGACGCGCGGCGGCAGCTTCGTGCCGCGCGGTCCGTCCCGTTTTTCTGCCGGTGCTTCGTCGCCGGGGCGGGTCAAGCCTTTTGCCCTCAATCCTTCGCTGCGCGTCTGGCCCTTCGGCCCGTGGCGAAGCCTAATCGAGCCAGGACGGAATGATATCCTGTTTCAGCATTGCGTCATAACTGGGGCGTGCGCGCACCTCCTCGAACGCGTCGCCCCGCACCATGACCTCGGGTACGAGGGGCCGCGTGTTGTAGGTCGAGGCCTGCACGGCGCCATAGGCGCCCGCCGACATGATGGCCACGAGGTCGCCGCTTTTCAGGCGCGGAAGCTCTCGCCCCTTGGCGAAGAAGTCGCCCGTTTCGCAGACCGGTCCGACCACATCGTAACGCGCCGTCTCCGCGCCGTCGCGGGGTTCGGCGACCGCCTTGATCTCGTGCCAGGCGTCGTAGAGCGTCGGGCGAATGAGATCGTTCATCGCCGCGTCGACGATGAGGAAGTTGCGGTCGTCGCCGCGCTTTTCATAGATCACGCGCGAGACGAGAATGCCCGCATTGCCGGCGATGAGGCGGCCCGGCTCGAAAGTAAGCGAGCAGCCGAGATGGCCCATCGTCCGCTGCACCATGGCGGCGTATTCATCCGGGTGCGGCGGCATGTCGTTGTCGCCGCGATAGGGGATGCCGAGGCCGCCGCCGAGATCGATGTGACGGATGTCGTGGCCGCGCGCGCGCAGTTCCCCGATCATCGCCGCGACGCGGCCGAACGCCGCGCCGAAAGGCGCGAGGTCGGTCAACTGGCTGCCGATATGAACGTCGATGCCGCTTGCCTCGATGCCGGGCAGTTCCTTCGCGCGGTCGTAGACGGCGGGCGCGCGCTGCCACGAGATGCCGAACTTGTTTTCGGCCTTGCCGGTCGCGATCTTCTCGTGAGTCTTCGCATCGACATCGGGGTTCACGCGGATCGCCACGCGCGCGGTCAGGCCACGGGCCGATGCGAGCGCGGAAAGAAGTTCGAGTTCGGGTTCGGATTCGACGTTGAACTGGTCGATCCCCGTTTCGAGCGCGAAGCTCATTTCCGCTTCGGTCTTGCCGACGCCTGAAAAGACGATCTTCTCCGCCGGAATGCCGGCGGCAAGCGCGCGGCGGAGCTCGCCTTCCGAAACGACGTCCGCGCCGGCGCCCTGCCTGGCAAGCGTCGCCACGACGGCGAGGTTCGAATTTGCCTTCACCGAATAGCATACGCGCGCGGGCTGGCCCGCAAAGGCGTCCGCGAAGACGCGGTAATGCCGCTCGAGCGTTGCGCTCGAATAGCAATAGAAGGGTGTGCCGATCGCCGCGGCAATGTCGGGGATCGCGACGTCCTCGGCGTGGAGAACGCCGCCGCGATAATCGAAATGGTGCATGTCGGTTTCCGGTGCGCGCCAGGCGGGCCCGCGTCAGTAGGTGGTGACGCGGCGGCGCGGCGCGATGTCGTCCATTTCCTTGTCGAGCGGTTCGGCGTCGATGGGCGGGTTGTCGCCCATCACTTCCTCGGGCGAGGGGGCCCGGCTCGTGGCCTCGGGCCGCGGTTTCGCGCCTTCGGGCAGTTCGAGGTCGCTCCGCCGCCCGCAGGCCGACAGCGTCGCGGCGAGCGCGAGACCGAGCAGCGCCATCATGATCGTCCGTTGGGTCGTCATCCCGCTTCTCCCTGCTTGCTTGCCGCTTGCCGGCCGCCTTCGCGCCCGAGTTCCTCGCGCCACCATTTTGCGGCGGCGCGCACATTCTCCGGCGAGGTGCCGCCGAAGCTCGTCCGGCTCGCCACCGAATTGTCGACGCCGAGAACGGAATATACCTCATCCGCGATGCCCGGCTCCACCTCGCGCATGTCGTCGAGCGACAGGCCGTCGAGATCGACGCCTTTCCTCTCGGCCATGGCCACCAGCGCGCCCGTCACATGATGGGCCTGCCGGAAGGGGAGGTTCAAGGCGCGCACCAGCCAGTCGGCGAGGTCCGTCGCCGTCGAAAAGCCGCGCGAGGCCGCCGCCCGCATCGCCTTTTCGTTGACGGTGAGCGTCTTCACCATGCCGGTCATCGCCGCCAGCGACAGCGACAGCGCATCGAGCGCGTCGAAAGCGGCTTCCTTGTCTTCCTGCATGTCCTTCGAATAGGCGAGCGGTAGCCCCTTCATCACGATGAGGAGCGAGGTCAGCGCGCCGATCACGCGGCCCGATTTCGCGCGCACGAGTTCGGCGGCGTCGGGGTTGCGCTTCTGCGGCATGATCGAGGAGCCGGTGGTGAAGCTGTCCGGCAGGCGCACGAAGTCGAAGCCGGGCGTCGACCAGATCACGATTTCCTCGGCGAGCCGCGTCAGATGCGTTGCCGCGATGGACGCGGCGGCAAGCGTTTCGAGCACGAAGTCGCGGTCGGATACGCTGTCGAGCGAGTTGCGGGTCGGGCGCTCGAAGCGCAGCGCCTTCGCCGTCTTCTCGCGGTCGATGGGAAACGACGTGCCGGCAAGGGCTGCCGCGCCCAGCGGGCATTCGTTGAGGCGCTTCCTTGCATCGGTCAGCCGGCTCCGGTCGCGCGCCGCCATCTCGACATAAGCCAGGCAATGATGCCCGAAGGTCACGGGTTGCGCCGTCTGCAGATGGGTGAAGCCCGGCATGACGGTGCCCGCATGTTCTTCGGCGCGCGTCAGCAGCGCTTCCTGGAGGTCGCGGAGCTGGCCATCGAGATGGTCGATCGTGTCGCGGATATAGAGCTTGAAGTCGGTCGCCACCTGGTCGTTGCGCGAGCGGGCGGTGTGAAGCCGGCCCGCCGCCGCGCCGATGAGGTCGGCAAGCCGCGCCTCCACATTCATGTGGATGTCTTCGAGGTCGCGCCGGAATTCGAACTTGTCCCCTTCGATTTCGGCCAGCACCGCGTCGAGACCCGCGATAATGTGATCGGCATCCACCTTTGAGATAATTCCCGTTTCGGCCAACATGGCCGCATGCGCCTTCGAACCCTCGATATCCTGGGCATAGAAGCGCTGGTCAAAGCCGATGGAGGCGTTGATCTCCTCCATGATCCGGTCGGGGCCCTCGCCGAAGCGTCCGCCCCACATCTTGTTGCTCATGTTGTTCTCCGGGGCCATCTTCCGGTGCGGCGGCCGGCCCGAAACCGAAAACGGAAGAAGAGTATCGAATGGATGTGCTGAAGCCGAAGACAATCGCCGTTCTGGCCGCTTTGGCGTTTTTGATCGCCGGGGCGGTATACTTGATCGTGCCGTGGCCCGGGGCGAGGTCGCCAATTTCACGCCCAGACCCACGCCGGTTCCGGTGCCGGATTTTGCCTTCGAGGGGCCGTCCGGCGAGACGCTCGACCTCAGCCATTTCCGGGGCAAACTCGTCCTTCTCAACCTCTGGGCGACCTGGTGTGCGCCGTGCCGGGAGGAAATGCCCGAGCTCGACCGGCTCCAGGCGGAGCTTGGCAGCGCGCGTTTCGAGGTCGTCGCGCTCAGCGTGGACCGGGACGGGCGGGCCCTCGCGCGCGATTTCCTCGAAAAAGTCGGGGCCACGAATCTCGGCTTCTATATCGACCCGGCGGCCAGGGCCAATTTCACGCTCGGCGCCTTCGGCATGCCGACGACGCTCCTCATCTCTCCGCAGGGCGAAGAAATCGGCCGCATGGTCGGCCCCGCGCCCTGGGCGGGCGAGGATGCCAAGGCCCTTATCGAGGAAGCGCTCAGGCTCTACGCGCCCGCACCGAATAGCTGAGCGGCAGGCGGGGCTTTCTATCTGGCGGGCTGATCGGCTCTTGCCACGAACAGGGCGCCGATCATCTGCACGGGCTCTGTGCCGCCCGCCGTCATCGGGACCGAGAGGCAGTGGCCGATGAGATAGAGCCGGCCCGATGCCGCGAAGGGCACATTCACGAAGACGGGTTTGCGGCTCGAAAAGGCTCTCTGCGTGATGTAGGTCCAGCGCTGCTGCACCGAATCCGGGTTGCGGCTGGAAAAAGCGGCGCCTTCCTCCGCGAAATCGGAGAAGAGCTTGCCGGTCCGCTCCTCGCCCAGAAGCTCGACAAGCGCCGTGCCGAAGAGTCTTGTGCGGAAATCCCGGCCTTCGTCGACGCTCTCCGCGATGATCATGTTCGGCATGAAGCGCGCGATCTCGACGGGATCGATATCCGCGCGGTCGAGCAGGTCGCGGTTGCCGCGCTTGCGCTCGAAATAGGCGGCGAGTTCGCGCACCGAGGGATGGTCGGGCGCGTCGATGAATTGCAGTTCTTCGGTGAACTTCCGCGCGCGATCGCCGCGGTCGAAGCTGTCGGCCATTTCCGTCCCTCGCATGCACTTCAAGGTGCATTTGGGAGGCATCTTGCACGGCGGGGGTTAATGAATTTGCCAGCAGTTCGTTTCAGGAGCGAAACGCTGCCGGCCCGCTCAGCGCGTCGGAACGGGCTTCTCGCCGCGATAATCGTAGAAGCCGCGCTGCGTTTTGCGGCCGAGCCAGCCCGCCTCGACATATTTCACGAGCAGCGGGCAGGGCCGGTATTTCGTGTCCGCGAGCCCGTCATAGAGCACCTGCATGATCGACAGGCAGGTATCGAGGCCGATGAAATCGGCAAGCTGCAGGGGCCCCATCGGGTGGTTCGCGCCGAGCTTCATCGCCTTGTCGATGCTTTCGACCGAGCCGACGCCTTCGTAAAGCGTGTAGACCGCCTCGTTGATCATCGGCAGCAGGATGCGGTTGACGATGAAGGCCGGGTAATCTTCCGCGTTGGCGATCTTCTTGCCCAGCGATCCGGCGAAGCCCTGGATCAGGTTGAAGGTCGTGTCGTCGGTCGCGATGCCGCGCACGAGTTCGACGAGTTCCATCACCGGCACGGGGTTCATGAAGTGCATGCCCATGAAGCGTTCGGGCCGGTCGGTCGAGGCGGCGAGCCGCGTGATCGAGATCGAGGAAGTGTTGGTCGCGATCAGCGCATCCTCGCGCAGATGCGGGCAGAGTTCGGCGAAGATCTTGCGTTTGACCTCTTCGTTCTCGGTCGCCGACTCGATCACGATGTCGGCATCCTCGAAGCCTTCCATGCTTTCTGCGCCGTTGAGCCGTCCGAGCGCGGCGTCGCGCTGTTCGACGGTGATGCGTTCGCTCGAAACCTGCCGGGACATGTTGCCGTCGATGGTCGCGAGACCCGCCTCGATGCGCTCGCGCGAGACGTCGTAAAGCGCGACATCGTAGCCCGCCAGCGCGCAGACATGCGCGATACCGTTGCCCATCTGACCGGCGCCGATCACGCCTACCTTGCGAAACTTCATAACCCGAAACCCGTGGCTTTCCGGCTTCCCTTGAGGAGCCCCTTCGCCCGCGAAACAGGCGATTGCTGAATGGCGCCAAGAATGACGCGGATGGCTGGCAGCGTAAAGAAAAAGCGCCGCCGGTTACCCGGCGGCGCTTCTTTTCGGCAACTCTTTTCGCGCCTTGCGGGCGATCGGGATCAGAGGCCGGCCTTGCCGAGCTCTTCCTCGAGCTCGGGCACCGCCTTGAAGAGGTCGGCCACGAGGCCGTAATCGGCAACCTGGAAGATCGGCGCCTCTTCGTCCTTGTTGATCGCGACGATGACCTTGGAGTCCTTCATGCCCGCGAGATGCTGGATCGCGCCGGAAATGCCGACCGCGATGTAAAGGTCCGGCGCCACGACCTTGCCGGTCTGGCCGACCTGGTAGTCGTTCGGCACGAAGCCCGCATCGACCGCGGCGCGCGAGGCGCCGACGGCGGCACCGAGCTTGTCGGCGATCTTTTCGAGCATGGCGAAGTTCTCGCCGTTCTGCATGCCGCGTCCGCCCGAAACGATGATCTTGGCGGAGGTGAGTTCCGGCCGGTCGGACTTCGTCAGCTCTTCGCTCACGAATTCGGAGAGACCGGGGTTCTCGGCCGCGCCGATCTTCTCGACCGGGGCCGAGCCGGTCTGGGCCGCTGCCGGGAAGGCGGTGGTGCGGACCGTGATGACCTTCTTCGCGTCGGTCGCTTTCACGGTCTGGATGGCATTGCCGGCATAGATCGGACGCTCGAACGTGTCGGCGCCGTGAACGGCGGTGATTTCCGAGACCTGCGCCACATCGAGAAGGGCGGCAACGCGCGGCATGAAGTTCTTGCCGACGGTGGTCGCGGCCGTGACGATCGCGTCATAGCTGCCCGCAAGGCTCACGACGAGCGCGGCGAGCGGTTCGGCAACCGGATGCGCGTAGAGCGCGTCGTCGGCCAGGAGAACCTTCGTCACGCCGTCGAGCTTTGCGGCGGCTTGCGCCACCGCGTCGCAGTCCTGGCCGATCACGAGCACATGGATGTCGCCGCCGATTTTCGACGCCGCCGTCACTGTCTTCGCGGTCGCGTCGTTCAGCGTCTTGTTGTTATGGTCTGCAATTACAAGCGTGGTCATCCGATCACTCCCGCTTCCTTGAGCTTCGACACGAGTTCGGCGGCCGATTCGACCTTGATGCCGGCGGAGCGCTGCGGCGGCTCGGTTACCTTCACGACTTCGAGGCGGGCTTTCACGTCGACGCCGAAATCGCCCGGCGCCTTTTCGTCGATCGGCTTCTTCTTCGCCTTCATGATGTTCGGGAGCGAGGCATAGCGCGGCTCGTTGAGGCGCAGGTCCGTCGTCACGACGGCCGGCATCTTGAGCTTGAGCGTCTGCAGGCCGCCATCGACCTCGCGCTTCAGGTTCAGCGTGTCGCCGGCGATCTCGAGTTTCGAGGCGAAGGTGCCCTGCGACCAGCCGAGCAGCGCCGAAAGCATCTGGCCCGTCTGGTTGCAATCGTCGTCGATCGCCTGCTTGCCGAGAATGATGAGGTCGGGCTTTTCGGCTTCCGCCACGCCCTTCAGGATCTTGGCGACGTTGAGCGGTTCGACCGTCTCGTCGGTCTTCACGAGGATGCCGCGGTCGGCGCCCATGGCGAGCGCGGTGCGGATCGTTTCGGTGGTCTGCTGGACACCGATGGAAACGACGACGACTTCGGTCGCCGTGCCCGCTTCCTTCAGGCGAACCGCTTCTTCGACGGCGATTTCGTCGAACGGGTTCATGGACATCTTGACGTTGGCGAGATCGACGCCGCTGCCATCCGATTTCACGCGGATTTTCACGTTGTAGTCGACCACTCGCTTGATCGGTACGAGGACTTTCATCGAGGCGGACTCCTGAGCGCTTGCCTTGGCGGCGAGAAGCGGGGTGAAACTGCCCCCGGCCTCGCGGAAACCTCGGCGTCGGTCTTGGTGTAGGTCTGGGCGGCGGCTGGATGCCTTGAAAACGGCTGTTTCTAGCGCAAAACGAGGCCGAACCCGCCCGCTGCCACAAAGCTGCTATTGCGGTGCGGGAACCTAGAGGCCCCGTCCGCCCCTGTCAACGAATTGGGGCAGGAGCCTGGCGCGTCGCGCCCGGCACCCACATCACATCGCCGGGGCCGTTCCCGTCCTCGCCCAGATTGGCGGTGCGGGCGGCGACGAAGAGAAAGTCGGAGAGCCGGTTCAGGTAGCGCAGCGCCGCCTCGTTCACCGGCTCCCGCGGGTCCTCCATGAGCGCCGTCACCTGCCGTTCCGCGCGGCGGCAGACGGTGCGGGCGAGGTGCAGATGCGCGGCCGCCGCTGTGCCCCCCGGCAGCACGAAGGAGCGCAGCGGTTCGAGCGCCGCATTCATCTCGTCGATCTCGGTTTCGAGGCGGGTCACCTGCGCCTCGAGGATCCGAAGCGGTTCCCAGCCGGGCTTCTCGCCCCTGTCCGGCGTCGCGAGATCGGCGCCGAGGTCGAAAAGCTCGTTCTGGATGCGCGCCAGCATGGCGTCGAGCCCCGGCATGGCGCCTGTGTGCAGCCGCACGATGCCGAGGACGGAGTTGGTCTCGTCCACGGTCCCGTAGCTTTCGATGCGGAGCGCGTGTTTGGCCACGCGCTCGCCCGTCGCCAGCGCCGTCGTGCCCTTGTCGCCGCTCTTTGTGTAGATCTTGTTGAGGGTGACCATCCCGTCTCCTTCAGACCTTCGCGAAAGGCAGCATCCGCTTCAGCACATTGTCCTTGAGGACAAGGTGATGGTAGAGCGCGGCGAGAATATGGAGCGCGACCAGCCCCACGATCGCATAGGCGTTGATGACGTGCAGCCACTCACCGATCTCGTGCAGCATGTCGTTGCGCGCGATCTTGAGCGGAATCACGCCATAGGCCACGGGTTCGTTCTTCGACGTCGTGACCAGCAGCAGGCCGAATATCGGCTGCAACGTCACCGCCGCATAGAGACCGTGATGCGTCGCCTTCGCGGCGATCTCCTGCCAGCGCGGCATCGGCGTATAGGCCGGCCGGGCGCTTGCGCGCCGCGTGGCGAGCCATGCCACCATCAGCACAAGGACCACGAGGCCGGTGCCGAAATGCATCGTTGCCGTCTCGCGGCTCATCGTGAAGCCGCCATAGAGCATGATGAGAACGAGCACGGCGGTGGCCCAGTGCAGCGTCTTCATTGGCGTGCCAAAGCTCGTATGGACGGAAGCGGTCTCTTTCATGGGCGGGGGCCCTCCTCGGATGGGTGTCGGACAAGACTCGCCCGTAACGCCGGGCGGATCAAGCTGTCACGACACCGTTACGCGGACCTGACAGGAAGAGGATAGCGCTATTTTTTCCAGCCGCGGCGCCATTTGGCGATCGCTTCGCCGATTTCGTGGGGGCTGTCTTCCTGGATGAAATGGCTGCCCTTCACCGTCACCTCGGTCTGGTTCTTCCAGCTCCGGCAGAATTCGCGCTGCGGCCCGGTCAGGATGGCGCCCGGGTCGGCATTGACGAAGAGTTTCGGCAGGTCGTTCGCGGCCATCCAGTCCGCATAGGACTGGACGCTGTCCACCACGTCTTCCGGTTCGCCGCCCAGCGGGATCTGGCGCGGCCAGGTGAGCGTCGGGCGCCGGTCCTCGCCTTCATTGATGAAGGGACGGCGATAGACGGCCATTTCCTCCTCCGTGAGCTTCCGGAGGATCGAGCCGGCCAGGATCGCCTCGATGAAAAGGTTCTTCTGGAGGATCATGTCGTCGCCGGCTTCCGAGCGAAGCGCTTCGAAGATGCCGCGTGCCGCCTCGCTCCATTCCTCCCATGCGAGGGGCCGCACGATCCCTTCCATATAGGCAATGCCCTCCACCGACTGACGGTTCCGGTTTGCCCAGTCGAAGCCGAGTGCCGAACCCCAGTCATGGATCACGAGCGTTACGTTCTTCGTCGCGCCCACCGCCTCCAGAAAGGCGTCGAGAAAGCGGCGGTGTTCGCGGAAGGTGTAGCGCGACGGCCCCGAAGGCTCGAGCTTGTCGCTGTCGCCCATGCCGATCAGGTCGGGCGCGATGCAGGGGTTGCCATGCAGGAAGACGATCGGGTCGCCTTCGCCCATCTCGCTGAAGGCCATGGCGCGGCCGGAAATGGTGACGTGGTCCTTCGGCAATTCGGCGGCTGGGATTTTCTGTCCGGTCATGGGCGGCCTCCTGTCGGCGAGCGGCCCGTTCGCGGGCCGGTGCGGGGAAATACGGTGCGCGGGAATATAGGGCAGATGACGTCACAAGGCCCGCTTTCCCGGCAAAAACAACGAAAACGGGCGCCGCTTCAACAGCGGCGCCCGCTTCAAGGCCGGATATCCGGGATTTCAGAACCTGTAGGCGTAGCGGATGCCGAGATTCGTCAACCCGTCATTCTTGTCGCAAAGCGAGGCATTGGACATATGGTCGATGCCCAGCATGATGGCGTTGTGGCCGTCGAAGCTGTAGCCGAGCGAGAAGCTTTCATGGAAAGCGAGGCGGCAGCCATACTGGCGGCTGTCGGCGCTGGGCCCGTTCGTCTCGCCGTCATGGATCGCGCCGCCAAAGGTGAAATCGGTGAAAATCCCGTCGGTCAGAAAGAACGTCCAGCCAAGGCCCGCATAGGCGAGGCTTGTGCCGTCGCCGGTGTTGATGTTGGCGCCGATCAGCGGGTTCGGCGCGAAGGCCCAGGACAGGAAGTCCGGCGATGCGAAGCGGGCTTCCAGATTGATGTCCGGGTCGCTCGTCTCATGACGCTCGCGAAGAAGGTCGCTGTCATGGTCGAGCACGCCGATGCGCAACTCGGTCAGAAGCCCCTCGGCATTGGCCGGCATCGAGGTACAAAAAAACGGTGCCGCCGCGAGAGTGGTGAGTGCAAAACGCTTCAGAAACACGATGGATCCCCCTTGCTCGAAATCTTTCCGGATGTTGTCCATACTTTACAGAGGGTTTCTCAATTTTGCGATAATAGTTCCGTTAGTGAACGCCCGGGTTCACATGGTGCTCAGATAAAGCCCCGTCATGATGACGACAATGGCCACAAACTGGAGCCCTACGCGCCAGCGCATCAGCGTTTGCGAACGGCTCGCAGAGCCGCCCCGCATCATGTTCCACAGGCCCAGTATCAGAACGGCAAGGACCGCCACCATCGCGATAGGGGCAGCCCAGGCGAAGAATTCCGTCATCTCTCAGTTTCCTCCTTCAAGCAGGCGCATTTTCATCAATTGCCGCCTTCGAGCAGGCGGCGGGCGATCACCTGCGCCTGGATTTCCGCCGCGCCCTCGAAAATATTGAGGATGCGCGCATCGCAGAGCACGCGGCTCACCGGATATTCGAGCGCGAAGCCGTTGCCGCCATGGATTTGCAGCGCGTTGTCCGCCGCTGCCCAGGCGACGCGCGCGGCCAGCAGCTTGGCCATGCCCGCCTCGAGGTCGCAGCGCCGGCCGCCATCCTTTTCGCGCGCGGCGAAGTAAGTGAGCTGGCGCGCCACCATGATCTCGACGGCCATCATGACGAGCTTGCCGAAGACGCGCGGGAAACTCATGAGCGGTTTTGAAAACTGGATGCGCTCCTGTGCATAGCGCAAGCCGAGTTCGAGCGCCGACTGCGCGACGCCGACGGCGCGCGCCGCGGTCTGGATGCGCGCGCTCTCGAAGGTCTGCATGAGCTGCTTGAAGCCCTGGCCTTCCTCGCCGCCGAGCAGGTTTTCCGCCTTCACCTCGAAATCGTCGAAACCGATCTCGAATTCCTTCATGCCGCGATAGCCGAGCACCTCGATCTCGCCGCCCGACATACCCTTTGCCGGGAAGGGTTCGTTGTCGCCGCCACGGGGCTTTTCGGCGAGCAGCATCGAGAGGCCCTTGTAGCCCGGCTCGTCATTGGTGCGGCAGAGCAGCGTCATCACGTCCGCGCGCGCCGCATGCGTGATCCATGTCTTGTTGCCGTTCACCTTGTAGACGTCGCCGTCGCGCCGCCCCCGCGTGCGCAGGCTTGCAAGGTCGGAGCCGGTATTGGGTTCCGTGAACACGGCGGTGGGCAGCGTTTCGCCGCTCGCGATCTTCGGCAGCCACTTGTTCTTCTGCTCGTCCGTGCCGCCGCCGAGAATGAGTTCGGCCGCGATTTCGGAGCGTGTGCCGAGCGAGCCGACGCCGATATAGCCGCGCGACAGTTCCTCGGAAACGACGCACATCGATTCCTTGCCGAGGCCGAGCCCGCCGAATTCCTCGGGGATCGTCAGCCCGAAGACGCCGAGTTCCGACATCTGCGCGACGACTTCCATCGGGATGTAATCGTCCTTCAGGTGCCAGTCATGCGCATGCGGGATCACTTCGGCATCGGCGAATTTGCGCATCTGGTCGCGGATCGCGTCATAGGTTTCCTCGAGCCCGGTATCGCCGAAGGTCGCGGCGCCGGCATTCGCGGCAATCAGTTCGGCGAGCCGCGCGCGGACGGGGGCAGTGTTGCCGCCCATCACCAGCTTGCGCACGGCGTCGTTGAACAGGACCTGCGCTTCCTCATGCGTCACGCCCAGATCGCGCATGCGCACCGTCTCGCCCTGGCTCATCGGAATGCCGCCCGCCATCTGCGAGAGATATTCGCCGAAGGCGGTCTGGACGATCAGCGCCTCGAATTCGCCGAACCGGCCTTCCTCCTTCATCCGCGCGGCATAGGCGGCAAGCTGGCGCAGCGCCTCCACATAGGTCGCGAGCCAGGCAAGCCCATGCACCGCGAATTGCTCGCGCTCGATCGCCGCCGCCGAAACCTTGCCGTCCTTTGCGACCTTGGCAAAAACCGAAGCCTTCGCCTTGACGAAAAGGGCATCCGCCGCATCCACGGCGCTTGCCGTCAGGGGCAGGAGGTCGTCGAGAAGGACTTTGCTCTCCGAGGCGTTCGAAGAGTTGGCGGCGGGAGACTGGCTCATGGACGGGACTCGCTCGTGGCAGGCGTGACGGAAAAGGCGCCGGAACCGGGCCTCGGATCGGAAATCCGGATGTTCGGCGGGGGCCCTGAGGGAATGGCATGGGCCCTTCAATGTCTATATATCTCGATCCTCCGGCCCCGGCCAGCGGCGGCGGCGATTCGACGGATGTGGGCAAGACGGGTCTGACAGGGGCATTTCATGGACAGCGTCGGGACAAGGACAACGGCCGACAGCACCAAGGTGGTCGGCCTGGTGATCGGCGCGCTGCTGGTCGCCCTATCGGTCGTCATGCTGGTGCCGGTGCTTGCCGAAATCGTCGCGCGCAGCAACGACTGGCAGGCCTTCCTGTCGTCTGCCGTCGTGACCGGCTTCGTCGGCGGCGCGCTCATGCTCGCGAACCAGACGGAAGAGCGCGACCTCACCCACCGCGCCACCTTCATCGTCACCACGTTCGGCTGGCTCTCGGTCAGTGCCTTTTCGGCGCTGCCCTTCGCCTTCTCGGAAGTGGACATGAACTATACCGACGCCTTCTTCGAGGCCATGTCCGGCATCACCACCACCGGCTCCACGGTGATGAGCGGTCTCGACCGGACACCGCCCGGCATCCTGCTCTGGCGTTCGCTCATCCAGTGGATCGGCGGTGTCGGCATCATTCTGACGGCGGTGGCCATTCTGCCCTTCCTGCGCGTCGGCGGCATGCAGCTTTTCCGCACCGAGAGTTCGGACCGTTCGGAGAAAGTCCTGCCGCGCCCGGGGCAGATCGCGGTCGCCATCGGCGAGGTCTATCTGCTGCTCACGCTGCTCTGCGCGCTCGCCTATATCGTCGGTGGCATGACCGCTTTCGATGCGCTCAACCACGCCATGACCACCATCTCGACAGGTGGCTATTCCACCCATGATGCGTCGTTCGGCTATTTCTCCAATCCCTTCATTCACTGGGCGTCCATCATCTTCATGATTTCCGGCGCGCTGCCGCTTGCGCTTTATGTCCAGACCATGCGCGGCGCCGGCGAGACGCTCTGGAACGATCCGCAGGTGAAGGGCTTCATCGCGATGCTGGTGGGCGTCTCGGTGGTGATGGCGCTATGGCTTGCCGCTCGCGGCGATTACGGTTTCTTCGAAGCGCTGACGCTCACAACCTTCAACGTCACCTCGGTCGTCACCACCACGGGCTTCGCCAGCACGGACTACACGCTCTGGGGGCCCTTCGCGATCATGGCCTTCTTCATCCTCACCTTTCTCGGCGGCTGCACGGGATCGACCTCGGGCGGGCTGAAGATGTTCCGTCTGCAGATCCTTGCTCTTCTCTTCAAGAGCCAGGTGCGCCAGACGCTCTATCCGCATGTCGCGCAGACCATGCGTTATGCCGAGCGCACGGTGAACCGCGAGATCGTCTTTTCCGTCGCGCTTTTCGTTTTCGTCTTCATGGGGTCGATCCTCGTCGCCGCGCTGGCGATCGCGGCTTTCGGCGTCGACTTCGTCACCGCGCTCTCCTCCTCGGCGCAGGCCTTCGCCAATGTCGGCCCCGGCCTCGGCCCCATCGTCGGTCCCGCCGGCAATTTCGCCTCGCTCCCCGACGGCCCGAAACTCATCCTCTCCTTCGCCATGCTTCTCGGCCGCCTCGAACTGCTGACCATCCTCGTCATGTTCTCGAAGGACTACTGGGAGCGGTGAAGGGGGCTGTAGTTCTTGCGTCCCCGTGATTCCGGGCCTACGAAGCGGGGGTGATCGTTCCCGGACCGCAATCTTCGATGCAGCGGCGGGGACCAAGCACTTTCATGCTCTCCGCAATTTGCCGCGCGAGGCCAAGTGCCGTCGCCTGGTCGACGTTGGTTTCAATCGAAAAAAAACTGATGTACACGACCGCGTCATCGAACGTCACATACGCATCCAGATTATAGCTATTGGCATGCCATTCGAGGACGTGTCCCGACCCTAGCGTTTCACGCTCAGCTTCGACGCCCTCGGCACCTGGATGATCCACCGCCAAGCGCTCGATCTTCAGACTGTATTTTAGCGTGCTGTTGTCGAAATACGCGGAGCCGCCGATTTCGTTGAATTTGGCGAGTGCCCAGCCGTCAGGCATTACATAGGCGATGCCTTCGAGCGTCGCGACTGTCGCACCTTCCGGTAGAGCAATCGGGGTTGGCTCGCTTGCGCGCGCAGTCGAAGAGGCCGCTGAGGGGCAAGAACTGCCGGCAACATGCTTCCAACCGTCGAGAGTGCTGGCGTGCTTCAAGGCAATCTCGTCATTGGTTGCCGGTGGCGGGTTTTTCCGCCACGTCTCGATTGCACTTTGATAGTGGCTACAGGCTTTCGACTCATTGCCAAGCGCCGCTTCTGTAAAGCCTAGGCAGCCATCGATATATGCAAAGAGGTACTTCGGCGCTGAAGCAGGCAGTAAATTACGGGCGATCTCGCACTGGACGGGCGCCTCTTCCCTCGGGCCGAAGATCATCTTGTCGACCGCTTTGCCGGTCGCCGCCACTATTTGCTCCTCAAGGTCGTCGTCGGCGAAAGCCGGTGAGGCGACGAGAAGGGAGATAAGCAGAAATGGCACCGGACAGCGCATCGGAATGACCTTTGGTCTGCGCGACAATGCGCTTGAGGGAAGCAAGCGGGGCCGATCATCCTCACTAGAACAGAGCGGAGACTTTCGGGCAAAGAAATTTCACCTGTCGAATGAAGGAGACGGGGGCCAAAGAGACGCAAGAGACGGGGTCGGAGCAAACTTCTCTGACGTGATTGGTCATCGGCACACAAGCATGAATAGCGCAGCCGCAGGCATCGGCGGCCTCGGCCAGAATGGTGCGATAGCGCGCTGTGCTTTCCCCATCGAGGAAGATGGCTTGTCGGTTGGCGCCGCACTGGATCACATGCAACGGTTGATCGGACAGAAAATACCGGCCAAGCCGCGCCATCTTCTCCTCACCGCGTCGGAAACCTCTCTGACGCCGGGCCCGCCGTCCGGCCGGCGCGGGCCAGAGGAGCTTTCTTCTTGCGCGATTTGAATACAAAGAATATCTTGAATACAAGTAGTCAAAGTGCGGAGCGCCTCATGCCCACATCCGTCCGTCTCGACACCGAACTCGAAAAACGTCTCGATCTTCTCGCGGAGAAGACGGGGCGAACGAAGGCGTATTACCTGCGCGAAATCATCGAGCGCGGCATTGCCGAGATGGAGGACTATTACCTTGCGGCGGACGTGCTGGAGCGCGTTCGCAAGGGACAGGAAAAGACTCACTCGGCGGCCAAGGTGAGAAAAGAACTTGGCCTGGACGATTGAATATTCGGATACCGCCCGCTCACAGCTTCGCAAGATGGACAGGCAGGCGGCTCGGCGCCGTCTCGACTACATGGACGAGCGGATCGCGCCCGCTTCCGATCCGCGCTCCTATGGCAAGCCGCTTGCGGGTCCGCTTGGCGGGCTGTGGCGATACCGCGTCGGCGATTGGCGCGTGATCTGCGACATCGAGGAAAGTGTGCTGCGCGTCCTCGTCCTGCGGATCGGCGACAGGAATGACGTCTATCGCAAGGCAAGGCGCTGACACTTCCCGAACTGACTGCGCGTCTATTGCCAACCGCTCTTGCGGCATCGTCATAAAATTATGCTTGGCGCGGAGGTGTCCTTACCGCCAAACTGCGTCCCGTCTCGGAATAGGGAGAGTGCGGATGAAGGCGCTCGGTCTTCTGCTGCTGCGTTCTGGTTTTTCGCTTCTCGTTGCCGTCTGGGCGGCGGCGCGGATCGTGTCGCCCGAGGGCGGTATTCCGCTCTTCGTTGTCTGGCTTCCCGAAATGCAGCCCGATGCGCTCTCCGTCCGGCTTCTCGGCGGGCTTGGCGTTCTTCTCGCCGTTCTGGTGCTGACGGGGTTCTTCCGCCTCGCCGCCTATCCGCTGCTCGTCCTCGGTTTTCTTGCTGCCGCCGTTTCGGCATGGCCCTTTCCCGGCGCGCCGCTCGATCTCGTGGCGGGCGGTCCGGGCACTTTCCTTCTTCTCGCGGTGCTTGCCGTTTCCGTTTTGATGCCGCTTCTCTTCCTCGGCGAGGACCGCTTCGCGCTCGACCGTCTCTTCATGCGCCGCGCACCGGCTGCGGCTGCTCTGGAAGATGTGCCGTCCGCGGAGGAAGTTGCACCCGCCGCCGAAGCGCCGGCTGCGGCCGCGCCCGCCGGAGACCCCGAGCCTGCTCCCGAGACCGCCGAAGCGCCGGCCGGGCCGCCCGTCGAATCGCAAGTGGAAGTGGTGGCCGAAGAGCCGGCAGCCGAGCCGGCGGCGGCGGTTGCCTGCGAAGTGCCCGCACCCGCGCCTGCCGCCGAATCGGCCGAGCCGGAAAAGACCGCCGCCTGACGGTCGCGGAAAAGCGGGGATTGTTATTTCGCGGTCACCCTACCGCAGGCGCGAGGGCGAAACCGGGGACAAGTTTTTCACACCGTCCCGGCGGACATGACGGCGGACATGGAAAAGGGCCGGGTTATCCCCGGCCCTCGTTCATTTTATCCCCGCATTTGCGGTTTGTGACGTTTCGATGACAGTTCGGTGACAGTCGGTCGTTTTACGCCGGTTTTGTCCCCGCTTCGATGGCGTCCTCGATGGTGCGGAGGCCCGGCCGCGCGGCCGAAACGAGCACCGCCATGTTGCCCGGCAGATGTTCGTTTTTCCACATCTTGTCATGCGCCAGCGGAATGTCCGCCCACGGAAGAACTTCCGACATGCCGGGGTCGATGCGGCGCTCGATGACGAGCTGGTTCGCGGCCGACGCCTGTTTCAGATGCGCGAAATGCGAGCCCTGGATGCGCTTCTGGCGCATCCACACGAAGCGTGCGTCGAAGGTGAGGTTGAAGCCTGACGTGCCGGCGCAGAAGACAACCATGCCGCCGCGCTTCGCGACCATGCAGGAAACCGGAAATGTCGCTTCGCCGGGATGTTCGAAGACGATGTCGGGATCGATGCCCTTGCCGGTGATGTCCCACACGGCCTTGCCGAATTTTCGTGCTTCCTTCATGAAGTCGTTGAACTCCTCGGAGTTCACTTTCGGCAACTGGCCCCAGCAATTGAAATGCTTGCGGTTGATGACGCCCTTCGCGCCCATCGACATGACGAAGTCGTGTTTCGAGTCATCCGATATGACGCCGATCGCGTGCGCGCCCGCCGCCGCGCAGAGCTGCACGGCGAAGGAGCCGAGGCCGCCCGATGCACCCCACACAAGCACGTTCTGTCCGGGCGAGAGAATATGCGGGCGATGGCCGAACAGCATGCGATAGGCTGTCGCCAACGTCAGTGTGTAGCAGGCACTCTCTTCCCATGTCAGGTGTTTGGGACGCGGCATGAGCTGCTGCGATTGCACGCGGCAGAACTGCGCGAAGGAACCGTCCGGCGTTTCGTAACCCCAGATGCGCTGGCTCGGCGAGAACATCGGATCGCCGCCATTGCATTCCTCGTCGTCGCCATCATCCTGGTTGCAATGGATGACGACCTCATCGCCGACCTTCCAGCGCTTCACCTTGGAACCAACAGCGTAGACAATGCCGGACGCGTCCGAGCCCGCGATGTGATAGGGCAGCTTGTGAACGTCGAAGACGGAGATCGGCGTGCCGAGGCCTGCCCACACGCCGTTGTAGTTGACGCCGGCGGCCATCACGAGCACGAGCACCTCGTTCGAGTCGATCTCCCAGGTCGGCACGACCTCGACCTGCATCGCCTGTTGCGGGGGCCCATGCCGTTCGCGGCGGATCGTCCAGGCGTACATGTTTTTCGGTACATGGCCGAGCGGCGGGATCTCGCCGACCTCATAGAGATCCTTTTTGTCCGTATGCGTCATAACTCACCTCGCTCGCCGTTCTCCGGGGACTGCCCGTCCGGCGCGGATCATTGGCATTTGACGCCGCGGACGCAAGGGTATTTTTGCACTGCAATACAAGCCCAACCGAGCGAAAATGGCGGATTTCCGCCACTTATTTCAGGCGATCGTGGAAAAATGCGGCGTTTGCCGATGTGGCTGGCGCCGGCATCATCGTCGATATTCCCGGCGATGCGTTCTGACTGAAAAGCCGAAGCCGCCGCGCGGGAGGCGTCGCGCCCCGCGCAGCGGCCAAGCCCGAAACTTACCAGAGGCCGTGTTTCTGCACTTCGGCGCGGCCAACGACCATGTGGTGCACTTCGTCGGGGCCATCGGCGAACCGCAGGTGGCGCATGTCGGTATACATGTCGGCGAGCGGCGTCCATTGCGAGATGCCGGCGGCGCCGTGCATCTGGATCGCCTGATCGATGATGAGGCAGACCTTCTCCGGCACCATCGCCTTCACCGCGCTGACATAGACGCGGGCTTCCTTGTTGCCGAGCACGTCCATCGCCTTGGCCGCCTGAAGCACGGCGAGGCGCATCGCGTTGATCTCGATGCGCGCACGCGAAATGATTTCCAGGTTCCCGCCGAGCTTCGCGATCGGCTTGCCGAAGGCTTCGCGCGTGGCCGAACGCTTCACCATCAGCTCCAGCGCCTTCTCTGCCTTGCCGATCGAGCGCATGCAGTGATGGATGCGGCCGGGGCCGAGGCGGACCTGACTGATTTCGAAGCCGCGGCCTTCGCCCAGCAGGATATTTTCCTTCGGCACGCGCACATTGTTGAAGCGAATGTGCATGTGGCCATGCGGCGCATGGTCCTTGCCGAAGACTTTCATCGGCCCGAGAATTTCGACGCCGGGCGTGTCGATCGGCACGAGGATCTGCGACTGCTGCTTGCTCGGCGGTGCGTCGGGGCTTGTGCGCACCATCACGATCATGATCTTGCAGCGGGGATCGCCGGCGCCTGAAATGTAGAACTTCTCGCCATTGATGACCCAGTCATTGCCATCGAGAACGGCGCTGGTGCGGACATTCTTGGCATCGGAGCTCGGCACGTCCGGTTCGGTCATCGCATAGGCAGAGCGGATTTCGCCGTTGAGAAGCGGCTCGAGCCACTTCTTCTTCTGCTCAGGCGTCCCGACGCGTTCCAGCACTTCCATGTTGCCGGTGTCCGGCGCGCTGCAATTGAGGGATTCCGATGCGAGCGGCGACTTGCCGAGTTCGACGGCGATATAGGCGTAGTCGAGATTTGTGAGGCCTGAACCGATTTCGGAGTCCGGCAAAAAGAAGTTCCAGAGGCCCGATTCCTTGGCCTTGTTCTTGGCGCCCTCGAGCAGCTCGAGCTGGCGTGGGTGCCAGGACCAGCGGTCATCCTTCTCGTCGTTCAGGCGGAAGAACTCTTCCGTGATCGGGTCGACATTCTCGGCGATGTGCTTCTGCACGGCGGCCATCAGCGGCCGGGCCTCGTCCGACATGGCAAGCTGGAAGAGATCCTGGTTCAGGTCTGACATGAATTGCGTCCATCCCATTTCGTGTTGAGTTTCGATCCGCGCAGGGTACAGCGACCCCGGCGCGATATCCATTGCCGCGCGCTCGTTTCGTGAGCCCCTTTTGCAGCGCAGCAAAGCCTGTGATAATGGGCTCTCTAAGGTTTGTTGACGCGAGGTCAGGCGATGAGCGGGAACGGTGAAAGCGGTGCGGGCGGTCCGAAGAAGGACAAGCCCTGGATTTTTCGCACCTATGCCGTCGCGAAGGGCGAGGTCGGCAAGGTCGGCGTGCCGGTTTCGCATATCGGCGACATGCGGGCGCTGTTCGAAGGCATTCCCATGGAGCAGATGAACACCTCCATGACGATCAATGCGACGGCGGCATGGCTGCTTGCGCTCTACATTGCCGTTGCCGACGAGCACGGCGCCGACCGTGCGAAACTTCAGGGCACGGTCCAGAACGACATCATCAAGGAATATCTCTCGCGCGGCACTTATGTGTTCCCGCCCGCGCCGTCGATGCGCCTGCTCACGGACGTCGTTTCCTACACCTATACCGAAGTGCCGAAGTGGAATCCCACCAACGTCTGTTCCTATCATCTGCAGGAAGCGGGCGCGACGCCGGTGCAGGAGCTTGCCTTTGCGCTCGCGACGGCGATTGCCGTGCTCGACCGGGTGAAGGCGGGCGGCCAGGTGCCGGAGAAGGATTTTCCGCAAGTTGTTGGCCGCATCAGTTTCTTCGTCAATGCGGGCGTGCGCTTCATTACCGAAATCGCGAAGATGCGCGCCTTTGTCGATCTCTGGGACGATATCTGCCGCGAGCGTTATGGCGTGACCGACGCGAAGCTCCGCCGCTTCCGCTATGGCGTGCAAGTAAATTCGCTCGGTCTCACCGAGCAACAGCCGGAAAACAACGTCTATCGTATCTTGCTCGAAATGCTGGCCGTCACGTTGTCGAAGAATGCGCGCGCCCGCGCGGTGCAGCTTCCCGCATGGAACGAGGCGCTCGGTCTTCCGCGTCCATGGGACCAGCAGTGGTCGCTTCGCGCGCAGCAGATACTCGCCTATGAAAGCGACCTTCTCGAATATGAAGACATCTTCGACGGCTCGAAGGTGATGGACGCAAAGGTCGAGGCGCTGAAGTCGGAAGCGCGGGACGAACTCGCGCGTATCGAGGAAATGGGCGGCGCGGTTGCAGCGGTCGAGAGCGCCTATATGAAAGAGCGCCTCGTCGAATCCAATTCCGCGCGTCTCGAGGAAATCGAGGCGGGGCGCCAGATCGTGGTCGGCGTCAACAAATACGAGGAATCGGCGCCGTCGCCGCTCTCGACCGGCGCAGGCTCCATTCATGTGGTCGATCACGGTGTCGAAGCCGAACAGATCGCGGCACTGAAGAAGTGGCGCGAGACGCGCGACAATGCCGCCGTCGAGGCGGCGCTTGCCGATCTTCGGGCGGCGGCGAAGGATGGCCGCAACATCATGGAACCTTCCATCGCCTGCGCGAAGGCGGGTGTGACCACGGGCGAGTGGGGCACGGCGCTGCGCGCAACCTTCGGCGAGTATCGCGCGCCGACCGGTGTCAGCCGTGCCGCGCGCAATGCGCCGGGCGATCTCGACCGGGTGCGCGAAATGGTCAATGCCGTTTCCTCGAAGCTCGGACGGCGGCTCAAGTTTCTTGTCGGCAAGCCGGGCCTCGACGGCCATTCGAACGGCGCCGAGCAGATTGCGGTGCGCGCGCGCGACAGCGGCATGGATGTCGTCTATGAAGGCATCCGCCTGACGCCGGAGCAGATCGTGAAGGCAGCGCAGGAGGGCGACGTTCATGTCGTCGGCCTCTCGATCCTTTCGGGCAGCCATGTCTCGCTGGTGGAGGATGTGATGAAGCGGATGCGCGACGCCGGTCTCGGCAATATTCCGGTCGTCGTGGGCGGCATCATTCCGGCGGATGACGAAGAGAAACTCCGCGCCGCTGGCGTCGCCGCGATCTACACGCCGAAGGATTTCCAGATCAACGACATCATGGTCGAGGTCGTCCGCCTCGTGGACTACAACACGGACGAGGCGGCCTGAGACCGGCCCGGCTGGCACGGATCACATTCTCGCCATATTCCCATAATGTTTCCGCCGCATTGGAGTCCTCCAATGGCACAATGCGATTTGGGGCATATGGGGCTTCTTCGATCCCTGTGGCGGTTGTTGTTTCAGGGTTTCTCCTTCTTCGGGACTTCGCGCCCGCGCCCCCAGAATGTTACGGTTAAAAAGGCGTTAACGCGGGGTGCGTGAGGAAAGGACCGGCTGATGAGTGACGGTTTCGACGACGCGAACGGGCAGGGCGGTCAGAAGAAAGACCAGACGGCGTGGCATTACGGGCGGAACGCCGAGCCTTTGCCGGAACTCCATGTCTTTTCGAGGCTCTCCGAGCTTGATGCGGCCTATGCCGCGGAGCTTGCGCGGCGCCGCGCGCGGCAGGAAACGCTCGAACGCGAAATCGACGAACTTGCAAAGCGGCTCGCCGCGCCGCTCGAAGGCGCAGTTGAAGACGCACCGAAAAAGAAGAGTTTCTTCGGCCGGAGGACGAACGCATGAGCGGCGTTTCCCTGATTTCCGAAGAGATGCGCGCCCGGATGACGCGCAACTATGTGCAGAGCGAACGCGAAGCGCGTTTTGCGAGCTTTCATTTCATGGCGTTCCTGCTCGTCGGTCTCATCGCCTTCGGCGCGCTTGTCGTCGACTACATGATCGTCAGCGAATTCTGGACGCGGGCGCTTGCCAACGAATTCCTCGAACTGCCGGGCGCGCTCGGGTCTTCCGTCGCCTTCAAGTCGATGCAGGTCCTCTTCGCAACCGTTGCGGCCCACATCCTCTATGAACAGCTTGGCCCGTTCGGCAAGGCCCTCTTCGTGCGGATCGTCTTCGTGCTGGCGCTCGCCATGCTTCTCGGCGTCGGCGTTCTTCTCGCGCTGATGTCGTTGCCCAACGGGATCGCCGCAACGAGCGATGGCAGCGTCGGCTCCTCGCTCGGCAATGCGCTTGCCGGTCTCGGCATATCGACGGACGCCACGCAGGAGACCGCGCGCACGACGAGCGAGATCGACCAGATGCGCGGCTGGCAGCCGCTTGCCTGGCTTTCGTCGCTCGGTATCGTCTTTCTGGTGGTGACGGGCGTCGCGGCGCTGTGCATTCACTACGCCGTTGCCTCGCTCCGGCGCGTGTTCCATGCGCGCGATTTCAAGCATCGCCGCATGGCCATGGAGCGGCTCGCCTCGCTCGAGGCGGAATATGACGGCAACCGGCATTCGCTTTCCGAAATGGAGGGGCCGGAAAACAGGCGGCACCTTCTCTGGACGGGCTTGATGCGCGAATGCCGTTCCTACGAACAGGGCCTCGACGAGGCGCGGCGCGGCGGCGACAGGCTTTCGCAGACGCAGGCCACGAACGCGCGCGGGCTTCTCGGGCGCCGCAAGCAGACGCCCGCGCTCGTCAATGGGGCGCAGGCGCCGTTCACCGACCGGCTCAAGGCTTGCGAGCAGTCGCGGCAACTCGGCCGCTACGAAAAACTTTTCGACGACTGGTGGGAGCGCCGCTCGCGCAATGCGATGAAGGCGGGGCCCGCGCGGCTGGAAGTTGTGCGCGAGCCGATCGGCGAGATACTGCCGCCGCTCGCTTCGCGGCGCATCCCCATCGGCTCGGCGGGCGAGTGAGACACATGCGCCTTTCATTCGCTGCCGTCTTCCTCGCGGTTCTCGTTCTTGCCGCTCCCCGCGCGGAGGCGGCCGAAGAAGCGCGGCGGCCGCAGACGGTCGTTATCGGCCTCGACATGTCGAAGAGCAATCCGCTCGTCGAGGATTCGGCCTATGCGGCCCGCGTCGCGCAGCGTACCGCGGCCGAGATCGGCGACCTGCCGCTCAAGTCGCGCGTCATGCTCAGGACCTTCGGTTCCTACGACACAAATGCCAATGCGCTGAAGATCGACGAGGTCATCTCCGCCCGCTCGAAGCCGCAAGCCGTCGCGGAAGGCATGTCCGCGATCATCGCGGCCGTGCCTCAGCTCGTCGCCGAAGGGAAGCTGAGCGCGCAGGGATATACGAATGTCGTCTCGTTCCTCGAGACCATGTCGCAGGTCGTCGACTGCGAAACGTCCGAGGTGCATGTCATTCTGCTGACGGATGGTTTCGAGGATTCCGAATATGCGAGGCTCGCGAGGGGTGGTTCTCTGCCCGCGCCGGAGAAGCTCTATCCGGGATGTGCCGAACTGACGATGCTCGGCCTCGGCCAGGGCGGTGGCAGCCCGACGGCGACGAAGCGCGTCCGCGAGCAATGGGCGGACTGGGCGGAAAAGGCGGGCTTCGAGAAATTCACCGGGCTCTACGACTGGTGAACGGCGTCTTTTGACGATGCAACGGTTCGGGGCTAGTGTCCGCGCGGTTTTTCCCGCCGCCGGTTTGTCCCATGTCCCTTGCGCTCTCCCTCGTATTGCCGATCTTCGGCATCATCGCCTTCGGTTATGCGGGCGCGCGTTCCAAGCTCATCGGCCATGCGGGCGTCGACGGGCTCGACACCTACGTCTTCACGTTCGCGATGCCGGTGCTGCTCTTCCGCAATCTCGCCCACACCGAATTTCCGGCGACGCTCCCCTGGGGCCTCTGGATTTCCTATTACGGCGCGATGCTTGCCGTCTGGGCCGCGGGTTCGCTGATTGCGCTCTTCGTCCTGCGCCGCCCGGCTCCGGACGCCGTCATGCTCGGCTTCGGCGGCGGGCAGGGCAATACGATCATGCTGGGACTACCGATCATCCTGACAGGTTTTGGGGCGGAAGCCGGTACGCCCGTCTTTCTCATCCTCGCTTTTCACGGGATCATCCTCTTCACCATCGCGACGTTCCTGCTGGAACTCACTCGCGCGCGCGATGGCGCCGAACGGCCGAGCTTCGGTGCGATTCTGAAGGAGGGGCTGGTCAATACTGTGCGCAATCCGGTCATCATCGGTATTGCTTGCGGCGTGGTCTACGGGCAGCTCGGCGTCCCGCTTCCCGGCATTGTCGATACGGCGCTTGAAATGGTGGCGCGCTCGGCCATTCCCTGCGCGCTCTTCGTCCTCGGCGCGATGCTGACCCGCTACAGCATTCGCCGTTCGGTCGGCGCTGCCTCGATCACGACCGTCTTCAAACTGGTCGTTCACCCGGCGCTTGTTTTTGCAATGACGCAATATGTGTTTGAGCTTGAACCGCTCTGGGTGACGGCGGCGACCATGCTCGCCGCCATGCCGACCGGCGTCTATTCGTCGATCCTCGCGAACCGCTACCGCGCGGCACCGGGCGCGGCGTCAAGCACGGTCGTGCTATCGACAGGCATCAGCCTTGTCACACTGACCGTGCTGCTTGGCTGGTTCCTCCGATAGATCAGTCGCCACCCGCCGCCATCATGAGATTCGGCGCCGCTTTGCGCGAAGCGGTCAGGCGGAAGGCATCCGGCCTGACATAAAGGAAGGCGAGCGGCGTCTTCTCCACGATCTTGAAGGCGAGGATCGGCGAGATGACGGCGAGCGTTGTCGCGACAAGCGTGATGAGATCGCCATTCTCGAAGCCGAGCTTCACCATTGCCATGCGTGTCGCGGCCATGGGCAGGAAGAACGAGAGGAAGATGTAGAGCGAGTGCTTGCCCACGAAGGACAGCGGTCCCGCGAGCCCCTTGGAGGCAACGATGCTGACGAGCATCACGGCTGCGCCACCGCCTGCAAAGCCCATGAGAAGTTCCAGCGCACGCACGTCGATCAGATGCGAGAAGACGACGGTTGCGAGACAGGTAAGCAGGAGGAGGGCGAGCGCAAGGCCCCTGGCAGGCCGCGCGCGGGCCCAATCCGCAATCTCGAATATCTGCTTCGCGCCGTAGACGCCGGCGACGAACCAGACGAAACGCCAGGCAAATTCGTCGATCAGCATCCAGCCGGTGTCGAGCTGCGTGAAGTAGAGCGCGACGGCGAAGAAGAAGACGAAGAAGGGGCGGGCGCTGCGCAGAAGCCTCAACGTGGCGAAGAACATTGCGAGCGAATAGATGAACCAGAGCACGGAGAAGGGCTGGATCGGGATCATCAAGAGATCGACATAGGTGACTTTCCAGCCGGCGCTGTGGGGCACGAGTATCTTGATGCCGATCTGGATGACCGACCAGAGCACGTAGAAATAGGCGAAGTGGACGATCTTGCCGTCCACGAATTTCCGCCAATCGCCGAAGAGGGCCTTGTGGGCGAAGAGCCCGGCCACGAGGAAGAAGAGCGGCATCCGGAAAGGTTTCGCGAACTCGGCAATCGTTCCGAAGATGACCGGAAGCTCGCCGAGCGCGAGCTCCACGCCGAAGGTCGTGTGTTCCATGACGACCAGGATGATGGTCAGGCCCTTGGCCGCGTCGATCCAGCCGATGCGTTGTTTCGAAACAGTTGCGGTGTCCGCGCTCGCCATCAGGCGCTCCTCTGGCTCGTAAAGGCACGAAATTCGTCCCCAGGCGGGAACGGCCTCGTGTGTACAGGCAGGAGAAGCAGGTTTCGCGCCAGCGAATCGACGCCGCCGGCATGGTTAAAGGCCGACCATGCGCCTTACATCGGCGGGGCATAGCCCCGCCGCGCGGAGTTCCCTCAATCCCATGTCCCTGGCGCTCTTCGAAAGACGGCGCCCGGCCTCGTCGCGGATAAGCCCGTGGTGGCGGTATCGCGGTTGGGGCAGGCCCAGCAGCACCTGAAGGATGCGGTGAACATAGGTCGCGGGGAAGAGGTCCTGCCCGCGCGTGACCAGCGTCACGCCCTGAAGGGCGTCGTCCGCCGTGACCGCGAGGTGATAGCTTGTGGGAATGTCCTTTCGCGCGATGACGACATCGCCAAAAAGTTCCGGCTGGATTTCGAAAAGACCGGCGGCGCCCTTCGCGCTTGAGCCTTCCTCGCGGAAGGTCACGGGGCCGCCATTGATCCGCTCGGCTTCCGTGCGCGCCTTCTCCATGTCGAGCCGCCAGGCATAGGAGCGTCCCTCCCACATGA
Organism: Alphaproteobacteria bacterium HGW-Alphaproteobacteria-3; assembly: GCA_002842875.1. Taxonomy (GTDB): domain Bacteria; phylum Pseudomonadota; class Alphaproteobacteria; order Parvibaculales; family Parvibaculaceae; genus Parvibaculum. Next base: position 34,808 of record PHEF01000013.1, read on the forward strand.
GCGCGTTTATGCGCTCCCGCGGAATGCCCTTGTAGATGCCGGGATAGAGCGGCGCGCCGTCGGGATCGGATGGCCAGGCATGGAGCGGGATGCCGCTCGCGGCGATCGCATCCTGGATTTCCTTCCGCGTTGCAAAGCAGGGGTAGACAAGCCCCCTGCCGCGCAACTCGCGCAGCAGCGTCTCGTATTCGGCGAAGTGCTCCGACTGACGGCGGACCGGTTCCTCCCATTCGATGCCGAGCCAGGCGAGGTCTTCGTATATGCCCTCGACATATTCCTCGCGGCAGCGGCCGATATCGATGTCTTCGATGCGAAGGAGCATGCGGCCGCCGAGCCGCTTCGCCGTGTCGAAGGCGAAGAGGGCGGAATAAGCGTGGCCGAGATGCAACCATCCGTTCGGGCTCGGCGCGAAGCGCAGCACCTCGCGCCCGCTCGTGTCATCCTGCATTGAAGCGGTCACTCCGGGAGGCTTAGGGTGTCGCATTGATAGCCCGCGCGGGGCCGCGACGAAAGAGGAGGCAGGAAGAATGATGCTGACGGGACCAAGCGTCGCCGCGAGAAGCGGCACCGCGCGGCAACTCGTGATCTTGTGCCACGGTTATGGTTCGGACGGGAACGATCTCATTGCGCTCGCGCCTTATTGGCAGCGGACAATGCCCGATGCGGCCTTCATCGCGCCCAATGCGCCCGAGCCCTGCGACGGCAATCCGATGGGCTATCAGTGGTTTCCGATCGCACGGCTCGACCCAACCGAGATCGCCCGCGGTGTAGCGGCGGCGGCCCCCGTGCTCGATCGTTTCATCGACGAATAGCTTTCCCTGCGCGGGCTCGATGGATCGCAGCTTGCACTTGTGGGCTTCAGCCAGGGGACCATGATGGCGCTCCATGCCGGCCTTCGCCGTTCCGTGCCGCCGGCCTGCATCGTCGGTTACTCCGGCGCGCTGGCCGTGCCCGAGCGGCTTTCCGGGGAAATGACGGGAGCGCCGCCCATCCTGATGATCCATGGCGATGCGGATGACATGCTTCCCGTCTCGCGGATGCACGAGGCGGTACAGGCGCTCGGCGAGGCAGGGCTTCCGGTGCAATGGCATGTCTCGCCGGGCCTCGGCCATGGCATCGATCAGACGGGCCTCGAGCTCGGCGCGCGTTTCATTGCGGATGCCTTTGCCGGGCGGCTCCGGTCTGCGGCTTCTGTCCGTTAAAATCGGTGCCAGGGAGTGGCGGCTTCACAAAGCCGTTGCACCATATATAGTAAACTCTCGAAAGAGGGGCCCGCTGCAACAGGGTAGCTTTCGGCCCCCGGGAGGGTTGGCGTGCAAGGATCGTTTGCCACGCCGGACGCCTGTCCGGCCCTTGTGCTGAATGCGGATTACAGGCCGCTCAGCTATTACCCTCTCTCGCTCTGGTCATGGCAGGACGCAATCAAGGCGGTCTTTCTCGACCGTGTGAACATCGTTTCGTCCTATGAGACGCTGGTACGTTCGCCGAATTTCGAGATGCAGTTGCCGAGCGTCGTTTCGCTCAAATCCTATGTGAAGCCCGCGCAGTTTCCGGCCTTCACGCGGTTCAATCTCTTCCTGCGCGACCGCTTCGCCTGCCAGTATTGCGGCGCGCGGCACGAGCTTACCTTCGATCACGTGATCCCGCGTTCGCGCGGCGGACAGACGACATGGGACAACGTGGTCACGGCCTGTGCGCCGTGCAATCTCCGCAAGGGCGGCAAGATGCCGGCGCATGCGGAGATGATCCCCATGCAGTGGCCTTTCCGTCCGACGGTGAGCGATCTGCACAAGAACGGCCGCGCCTTCCCGCCAAATTATCTGCATGAAAGCTGGCAGGACTATCTCTACTGGGACAGCGAGCTGGAGCCGTAAGCGTTCGGCGTCAGGCCTTTTCGGAAACCTTTATCGCAAGGCGGCAGGCGGCCTTGATGGCGCCAGACAGCAGCGGATAGGCGGGAGCCTGCTCGGCGCCCGCAGCGAGCGCTTCGTCGCGATGCTCGACCTCTTCAAGCCGGAACTTTTCGATCGTGTCGCGAAGCAGCTTTTCCTCTTCGCCCATCTGATCGAGACGCTGCACCTGCGACCGGTAATGTTCGTCGATCACTTCCTCGACGGCCGCGGTGCAGGCGTGGGCCGCCTTTTCACCGAGCAGAGCCGTCGCCGCGCCGAGCGCGAAGCCTGCCACATGCCAGACCGGCGCAAAGGCCGTCGGCCGGACGTGGCGCTCATTGATGAGTTCGTTGAAACGGGCGAGGTGCACTTCCTCGTCCTCTGCCATGTGTTCAAGCTTGGCGACGAGGTCTTCGTTGCCCGGCATATTGCGCAATACCGCAAGCTGGCCCGCATAGATGCGCACGGCGCCATACTCCCCCGCATGATCGACGCGGAGCATTTCCTCGATGGCGGATTCCCGCGCTCGGCCGGGTTGCGCGGAAACGCGTGGCGATTTCGGCGATGTTTCGGTGCGGGAACCGGTCATCAGATTTCTCCTCTGCTCTCGCGGAAATAGCGCCACAGCGGCAGCGCCGACAGACCGGCAAGCACCAGCGAAATCAGGAAATTGAAACCGGCGAGCGAGACGCCGAAAAGAGACCATGCCGCCTCGTCGCAGCGCGGTGGCTTCGCACCTCCTTCAAGCGCGGACTGCAGGTCCTGGAGCGAGTTCGAGACGAGATTGCCGCCGGCGCAGGTTTCGGGGCCTTCCCACCAGTGGTATTCGACGCCCGCGTGATAGGCCGAGATGCCTGCGCCTGCCAGATAAGCCGCGACGCAGAGGCCGAGGAAGAAAAGCACGCCGATGCCGATATTGGCCTCGCGCGAAAGGATGCCGGCGATGAGCGCGGCGCCGATCGCGAAATAATGCGGCTGACGGCCGAGATAGCAGAGCGAGCAGGGCACATAGCCCAGCACGTGCTGAAAAAAGAGCGCACCCCCGATGGCCGCGGCGCTCGCGGCAATCAGGATCCAGGGGATGGCGTTCGACGGTATCCGGTCCAGCATGGCGCGCATTCAAGCATGGCGGACGGCCGCTGTCCCGCGCCTTCTCGCCGCATTCGGGCGCTTGGGGGACCTCAAGCCTTCTTTTCCATTGAAGGCATGCCTGGGCTCATTATGATGCGCGCCCGACGCTTCAGTGCCCCTGTGGCGGAATGGTAGACGCGGCAGACTCAAAATCTGTTGTTGGCAACAACGTGCTGGTTCAGAGGCATGTCCGACAACCTCGTCATTCGCCGGAGCTCAAAGGACGGATTACCCAAGCATTTTCTGCATCAGGACAAGATCGAGCCAGCGGCCGAACTTGATACCCACTTCCGGCATGCGAGCTACCTCGCGAAAGCCGAAGCGCTCGTGCAGCCGGATAGAGGCGAGGTTGCCGGCTTCGATGCCCGCCACCATGGCATGCATGCCGAGCTTCCCGGCGGCCTCGATCAGCGGCGCCATCATCGACGCGGCAATTCCCCGACCGCGCAGATCCGCTCGCACATAGATGGAATTCTCGACGGTGAAGCGATAGCCCTCATGCGGGCGGAAGTCGCCGAAGGTCGCATAACCGGCAATGCGTTCCCCGCTCACCGCGACGAGTACGGGCAAGCCCCGCGACGTGCGCTCACGCCACCAGAGGCGGCGTCCTTCGAGGTCCGATTCCGTTTCGTTCCAGATCGCCGTCGTGTTCGCGACGGCATCGTTATAGATCGCGAGAATGCCGGGAAGGTCGGCCTCTTCCGCGTGGCGTATCGAAATTGAATGTGCCGTCATCGTGTCGCCTCTGGCGGGAAACGCAGTCTTTCGCTGCCGTTCCGGTTCGAAGGCATCATAGCAGTCCGTTGCCTCTCTCCTGCCGCCAAATAAATTTGATTGACTAGTTAATTAAATTCACAGCATGCTTCTTCAGGCCCTGAAGAAGCGCGGTGCGCGGGGCCTTCTTGTGCAGCATGGCCTGAGGGCGATGGAGAGGATTTCCGGAATGACCGACAATATCCAGGTGAACGGGGAGCTGGCGAAGGAGCTTCAGAAAAAGCTCGCGAGCGAGGGCGTCGAATATTGCTACGCCACCTATGTGGATGTTCACGGTGTCTCCAAGACGAAATGCGTGCCGGTGAGCCATCTCGCGCACATGATGGGTGGCTCCGAGCTGTTCACGGTCGGTGCGCTCGAAGGCATGGGCCTCGTCGGTCCGCATTTCGACGAATGCGCTGCCGTGCCCGACCTCGCCAGCGCCACGATCCTCCCCTGGGACAAGCGCTATTGCTGGTTCGCCTCGGACATGCATTTCCACGGACAACCCTATTCGAATTGCAGCCGCGTGATCCTCAAGCGCGCCTCGGAAAAGGCGGCGTCGAAAAGGCTCATCTTCAATCTCGGCATCGAGCCGGAGTTCTACGTGCTCCGGCGCGAGGGCGACACGCTTGCTCCCTTGCAGGGCGAGGCCTTCCATGGGCCGACGCCTGCCTACGATCTCAACCAGATTTCGCTTGCCGGACCGTTCCTCGAAGAGCTTACGCGCTATGTCGAGGCGCTTGGGTGGGGGCTTTACTCCTTCGACCAGGAAGGCGGGCACGGCCAGTTCGAAATCGACTTCGGCTACACGGACGCCCTGACGACGGCCGACAGGCTCACCTTCTTCCGCTTCATGGTGAAAAGCATCGCGCGCAAGCATGGTGCGGTGGCGAGCTTCATGCCAAAGCCGTTCAGCAACGATTTCCGCTCCGGCGCGCATCACAATATGTCGCTGATGGATATGGACACGAAAGAGAATCTCTTCGACGCGTCGGTGCGTCCTGTGGGCGAGCTGGCGCGCAGCTACGGGCTCAATGCGACGGACGAGACGCTTCATTTCGCAGCCGGGCTTCTCGAGCATGCGCAGGCACTCTGCGCCTTCACCTGCCCGAGCTACAATTCCTACAAAGGTCTCATCGCGCAGGGCGACATGCCCGATATGTCCTGGGCGCCCGTGCTGCAGGCCTATGGCCGCAACAACCGCTCGGCCATGCTTCGGCTGCCGATGAACCGGCCCTGCATCGAGAACCGCGCGCCCGACATGAGCGCCAATTTTTATCTCTCTGCCGCGCTCAGCCTCTATGCGGGTCTCGACGGTCTGGAGCGAAAAGCCGATCCGGGCCAGCCGCTCAACGACAATCTCTATCTCTCGCGAGACGTCCGTTCGCGCGGGCGCAACATGCGCCGCCTTCCGCGCACACTCCTCGAAGCATCCGATGCGCTGGAGGAAAGCGAATTCGCCCGCAGCGTCTTCGGCGGAGAGTTCGTCGACATCTTCGTCGCGCAGAAGCGCAAGGAGTGGGACGCGCAGTTCTACGCGGTGACGAAGAGCGAACGCGACCGCTACCTCACCTTTGTCTGACCGGGCGTTCGGCAGGCGGCAGGAAGGGAAACAGCATGACCTCATGGGAAAGATCGACCGGTCCTCAGGTCGGCGAGGCGATTTCGGCAAGAGGCCGCACCGTCGCGGTCCTGCCGATCGGCGCAACGGAGCAGCACGGGCCGCATCTTGCGACCGGCACGGATACGATGCTTGCCGAAGCGATCTGCGGGGAAGCCTGCCGCCGGCGAAACGTGCTGATGTTGCCCGCCATTCCCTATGGCTGCTCCTTCGGCCATTCGGACGCCTGGCCGGGGACGCTTTCGCTGTCGCCGGAGACGCTGACGGCGGTTCTGTGCGAAGTCGCCTCCTGGGCGGTCGAGGCGAATGGAATCGACCGGCTGATATTCATCTCCGGCCATGCGACGAACGGGCCCTCCATCGAAAGCGCCATCCTGCGGCTGCGCTACAAATACCCGCAGGCGCGCTTTGCGACGCGCGGACTCTGGGAGATATCGCCGGAAGCATTGCGCCTCTATACGCTCGACGCGGCCGACATCCACGCGAATGTCGCAGAGACTTCCATGGTGCTGGCGCTCGATCCGGACTGCGTCGAGATGGACAAGGCCGAGGATGTGGAGGACGTGACCGTCGGCCTCGTCTGGCGCTATGCCATGCCGGCCGTCACAAAGAATGACGTCGTGGGGCGGCCGAGCGAATCCTCTGCTAGTCTGGGCAGAGAGATGCTCGATACGATCATCCGCGATTTCGAAAAGCTGCTGGAGCAGGCCGAGCGTGAAGATTGGCCGGAGATTCCCGAACCCGTGAAAGGCGGTCAGGCGTGACGGCAGGAGACAGGCGGCAGGCCGGCAAGAAGCCGGCGCGCAAGGTGGGAAGACCGGCCACCGAAGGGCCGAGCGAAGCGAAGCGCGATGCGATCGCAGCCGCTGCGCTTGAGCTTTTTTCACGGTCGGGCGTTGCTGCCGTTTCGAACAAGGAACTTGGCGAGGCGGCCGGCATCAACCCCGCGCTCATCTACTACTATTTCGAGGACAAGGACGACCTCTTCCAGTTCGTCGTGCGCAAGGCGCTTGCCGATGCGCTTGCCGCCTATGACGAAATCAAGAAGGAAAAGGGCGGGATCGACGATCTCGACGCGTGGCTCTCGAGCAATCTTCTCCTGTTTGGCGAGATTACCCGCTTTCTCAAGATTATCCTCGACTATGCCCATTCCGGCCAGCGCTCGGCGCAGACCGATGCCGCGATTGCCCGTTTCTACGAGACCGAGACCGGGCTCATCGCGCATGCGCTTGGCGAGGAGGGAGCTGCATCCGGCGAGGCTGAAGATCTCGCGCGTCTCGTCTCGGTTTTCCTCGACGGGATCATGGTGGCGCGCATCGTGCGCCCGGAGATCGATTCAGAGAGGCTTGTCGATCTGATGCGTGGATTGCTGAAGCACAAGACGCGTTAGCGTTTGTCTTCCAGGTGATCGTTCAGAAGCTTCGCGAACCAGGTGCGGAAGCGTTTGATGCCGTCCTGATCGAGGCCTGTTGCTTCGGCGAGCTGGCGTCCGACGATCGCTTCGCCGAAGGCCGCGTTTGCCGTCAGCATGGCGACGAAGAGCGTGTCCTCCTTGTCGGGCGCCGGCTTTCCTTTTTCCTTCGAATATTCCTCGCGGCGGGCCTGGAGCACGTCGACGATTTCGCTCATGACATTGTGCGCGTCCGACTGCTCGGTTGCGCGGCCGGTGAGCAGGAGCCATGAGAGGAGCCGTGCCGTACCTCTGTCGCTCAACGCCTCGAAGACGTGGCCGATATGGTCGGCGGCGTCCTGGCTTGGGTGGTCGCTGCCAAGCGCGCCAAGCAGCCTGTCCCGGAGCTGCGTGTTGGCGCGCGCGATAAGCGCACGGACGAGGCCTTCCCGGCTCTCGAAGTGATGAAGGATGGCGGGATGCGAAATGCCGACATCCCGCGCGATGTCCTGAAGCCTGAGCCCCTCGGGGCCCTGTTTTGCCAGTCTGGCCTCGGCGGCGTCGAGGATCAGGCGGCGCGCTTCATCGGCCGTCCGGCGAACCCGCTTTGCTGCCGGCTTTTCGGCCGGACCGGCGGCTGCGGCGCTGGCCGCGGCGGAATTTTTTGCAACGCTGGACACACGATACTCCTATCATGCCGCTTTAATATTGACAAGAATGTCAGTACAGACTATATGACTATCCAAGGCTGGCGGCAGCAGGCTCAGTATAGCAGCGGGACATAACCCATGACGATTGCAAGCCCAACAGAGTTTGACGGCAAGCTTGTGGCGAAACGGAAGCGCAAGCGCATTCAGCCGCTCAAGGCTTTGCGCGCGATCCGGGCTCTCATCGCCGACAAAGAAGATACGAGCCAGGTCTTCAGGATCATCGACGCTCTTTCGGGCGGTGCCAACGACCGGCAGTTCCAGCGCTTCGTGAAGACGCAGACCGGGCAGCGCATCCTCGCCGAGAAGCGCAATCTCATCACCGCCCTCAGCGATCGCGACTATCTCTCCAGCCTGCCGGAGGGCACGCTTGGCCGCACCTATTACGAGTTCATGGCCGAAGAGAACCTCACGGCGGACGGTCTCGTCGCCGCCAGTGAAGTCATTCTGGAGCGCGACGACCGCACCGAAGCCGAGCGTATTTTCGGTAATCGCCTCCGCGATCAGCACGATCTGTGGCATGTGACCACCGGCTATGGCCGCGACGGTCTCGGCGAGCTTGCGCTTCTTGCCTTCACCTATGCGCAGACGCGCAATCGCGGCATCGGCTTCATCGTTCTCGTCGGCGCACGGATTACCCGCAAGAACCTTCCGCAGGTGAATGCATGGCGCATTGTTCGCGAGGGTTTCGGGAACGGCAAGCGGGCTTCCTGGCTCCCCGAGACGGATTGGGAAGCGATGCTGTCGAAGCCGCTCTTGGAGGTTCGCGCGCTGCTCAGGATCGAAGACCCCGAGGCTTATCGCGAAGCCGCGCCTCATGCCCTGGCCGCCGAAGAGGCCTTCAAGGCCATGCGGGCCGGGCAGCAGCAAAAGCAGGCCGCCTGACCGCCTGACAAGGCGCATCACTCCCGGATTTTGGCACCGGCCTCATCCCCGCTATGCTTGCGACAGCAAGACTGGAAGGGAATGGGGCCGGTGCTGACCGTTTACGGGTTGAGGAACTGCGATACCTGCCGCAAGGCCGTCAAATGGCTTGAGGCGGAAGGTATCCCGCACAGGTTCCACGATGTGAGGGCCGACGGCATCGCAACCGCCGATGTGGCGCGGTTCGCGACATCCGCTGGCTGGGAAACCCTTCTCAACAAGGCAAGCACGACCTGGCGCGGCCTTTCCGGCACGCAGAAGGCCAATGCAAGCGAAGCGGATGCGGTCGCGCTCATGGCCGAATACCCTGCGCTCATCAAGCGTCCCGTCTTCGATTTCGGCAAGGGGGAGATGGTCGTCGGTTTCCGCGATCCGCAAAAGGCGGCTGTTCTGAAGGCGGCCGGCAAATGAGAATGCGGCGCCGGGGCGCTGCCGATCCGGCGCTCGCCATTCCGCTCGAAACGCCGCGCCTCATTCTCCGCGACTTCGCCGCGCGGGATTTCGAGGCCGTCCATGCCTTTTCCTCGCTCGATGAAGTGACGCGGTTCCTCGTCTGGGGGCCCAACACGCCGTTGCAAACCAGGCAGACGATCCAGGCCTATCTCGACGATCAGAAGGAAAAGCCGCGGCAGAATTTCGATCTTGCGATTGTCCGCAAGGGTGAAGGCCGGCGCGGCGCCGGTCAGCGGCTCATTGGCGGGGTAGGGCTCAAGCTATGCGATGGCGAGAACCTCACCGGCGAGGTCGGCTACGCGCTCCATCCGGATCATTGGGGGCAGGGATATGCGCTGGAGGCTGCCCATATGATCGTTCATGCGGGCTTCGGCGACCTCGGGTTGCAGCGGATCATCGCGACCTGCGACCAGCGCAACAAGGCGTCCGCCCGCGTGATGGAAAAGCTCGGCATGCGTCGCGAAGGCGTGTTCCGGCAGAGCAAATACATTCAGGGCGAGTGGCGCGACGAGTTCCTCTACGCGATACTCGCGGCGGAATTTCTTCGCTAGATGTCGCTCACAGGCTTCGAGAGGAGTTCGTCGTCCGGTTCGCGAATGTCCTCGCCACGGCGGATCAGGAATTCGACCCAGGTTCCCCGATCCCGGACCTCGACGAGTTCATGCCCTGCCTCGGCACAAAAATGCGGCATGTCGATCCGCGCGACCGGGTCGCTCGCAAATACCCTTACAAGCCGTCCGGGTTCCAGCCGGATGAGCCGCTTGCGGGCGCGCAGAACGGGTAGTGGGCAACGCTGGCCGATCACATCGAGCAGAACCTCGCCGGGGTCGCCCGGCGCGCTTTCATCTGTCGTCTCGCCGCTCATTTGCAGGTCCATGCGTGCCGCCGTGGATTTCGCGGCGGATAATGGGGCCGTCCCGCCTTGCTGTCACGTCCGGCATGAGTAACGCCGATTTTACGCCCCGAAATGCGGCTTTTCTTGACGCTCCAACCGGGGGACGGGCATAACTGACAAAAGCGCGGAATACGCATAATGCAACGGGAGGAGGGTCGAGATGGGTCTTGTCAAACGGGTCGGCAATGAAATCATCTTCGTGCGCGCGGCGCTCCGTTCGCTGGGGAAGCTGAAGGAGATCAGTGAGGACGCGTCTCATACCTTCGCGGACACGATCGAAAAGCTGGCAGCGGAAAAGCCGAACAACATCGCCATCTATTTCGAGGACCGCACGGTCACCTATCGCGAATACAACGCCGAGGCCAACCGCTATGCGCGCTGGCTGAAAGAGCAGGGGCTCGGTCGCGGCGACGTCGTTGCGCTGATGATGGAGAACCGTCCGGAATATCTGATCGCCTGGCTGGGCATCGTCAAGACGGGCGCGACGGCGGCCCTGATCAACACGAACCTCACCAAGGGCCCGCTTGCGCATTGCCTCAATATTTCTAACGCGAACCATCTGGTGCTTGGCGCGGAGCTTGCGGAGAATTATTCGATGGCGGCCGATCAGATTGAGCGGCCGATGACCGTCTGGACGACCGGCGGGCAGATGCAGGGAGCGCACGACCTCGATGCCGCACTCGCGCAGCAGTCTGGCGATCCCTTGCCTGCGGACATCCGCAAGGACGTGACGCAGGACGATAACGCGCTCTTCATCTACACAAGCGGCACGACGGGAAACCCGAAGGCGGCCCGCATTCCGCATGTTCGTCTCAGAAGCATGATGGCAGGCTTCGCCGCGGGGTCGAATGCGAGCGAGAAGGACCGCATGTACATCGTGCTGCCGCTCTACCATTCGGCTGGCGGCGTCTGCGCCGTCGGTACGACGCTCACGGTCGGCGGCTCGGTGATCCTGCGGCGCAAATTTTCGGCCACGCAATTCTGGGACGATACCCACAAGTACAAGGCGACGCTCTTCCAGTATATTGGCGAGCTGTGCCGCTATCTTCTCAACACGGAGAAGCATCCGAAGGAACGGAAGCACAAACTCCGTATGGCGGTCGGCAACGGGCTCAGGCCCGAGATATGGACGACCTTTCAGAAGCGATTCCGCATTCCGCGGGTGCTCGAGTTCTACGGCGCCACGGAAGGTAACGTGGCGCTGATGAATTTCGACGGCACGCCGGGCGCGATCGGACGGGTTCCGGGCTGGGCGAAGAACAAGTTCAACGTGGAGATCGTGAAGTTCGACATCGAGAACGAGCAGCCGCTGCGCGGCGCGGACGGTTTCTGCATGGTCGCGGCGCCCGGCGAAGCCGGTGAGGCGCTCGGCAAGATTTCGGACAATCCGGATCAGCCGACGGGCCGCTTCGATGGCTACGCCAAGAAGGAAGAAACCGAGAAGAAGATCCTGCGTGACGTCTTCGAGAAGGGCGACATGTGGTTCCGCACGGGCGACCTTCTGCGCCAGGACAAGCTCGGCTACTTCTATTTCGTCGACCGCATCGGCGACACGTTCCGCTGGAAAGGCGAGAACGTCGCGACGTCCGAAGTCGCGGAAGCGATCTCGGTCTTTCCGGGCGTCAAGGAAGCCAATGTTTACGGCGTGCATGTGCCCGGCGCGGACGGGCGCGCGGGCATGGCCTCGATCGTTGCCGAGAACGGTTCGCTCGACCTCGACAGGTTCCGCGTCCAGATGCAGAAGGAGCTGCCGGACTATGCCGTGCCGGTCTTCCTGCGCATCCAGCCGGAAATTGAAGTCACCGGCACCTTCAAGCACCGCAAGGTGGAACTCGTGAAGGAAGGCTTCGATCCGTCGGCGATTCCGGAGCCGATCTACTTCAATTGTCCGACGCAAAAGAGGTACGTGCCGGTCGACCAGGCGCTCTACGGCAGGATCTGCTCGGGGGAGATGAGGCTCTAGCGAGGGAGCTGGCGGCGCAACAAAAAGGGCGGCTCGAAAGAGCCGCCCTTTTCGCATTCAGTCCGTGGCGCCTTATTCGGCGGCGTCGGTCTTCTTGTCGAGGCCCATTGCCGCGAGGATTTCGGGACGGATGTTCTCCGTGCCCTTCTTCTCGATATGCTGCGCGACGCGGCTGCCGACAGCCATCATCGCCTGGCCCATGAATTCCGGACGATTGTCGCGTGCCCAGTTGAGCGAGGCTTCGCGATTGTCGTTGAGCTGCTGGAACTTCGGGAAGACGTAGCGTGCCATGAGTTCGTAGGAATGCCTGGTGTTCTCCCAGTTCGCCCAGTTATGCGCGAGCTGCATGAAGCAGCCGAAGCCGCCCGACTGCTGCTGCAGGCGCTCGATCTGGGCAATGGCGTCGTCCGGCGTGCCGACCACGGCCATGCCGGAAGCGATAAGCGCATCCACCGGATCGGAGCCGTCCGTCGGCGCGAGCGGCAGGGCCGCCACTTCGCGGAAGTAGTAGAGCCACTGTTCGAGGCCGAAGCGCACGTTCTCGCGCGCCTTTTCCCGCGTCTCGGCGATGTGAACCGGGCCGACGAGGCGCCACTGGCTGCGGTCGACGGTCTTGCCGTTGTCCTTGGCGGTGTCCTCGCAGATTGCCCAGTTCGATCCGAGTGCATTGAAGCCGCCCGCAGAGGTTGCGCCGATCGAGAGCAGGCCGAGGCCGTGGCGGCCGGCGGCCGTTGCGCCGGTGGGCGAGACCTGGCTGGCGACCGCGATCTCGACGGAGGGCCGCGACCAGGGTGTCATCTGAAGCTGCGCGTCCTTCAGTTCGAACCAGTCCGTCTTCGCCGTCACCTTCTCGCCGCGCAGCAAGGGAACGATCACGTCGAGCGCTTCGTCCATCATGTCGCGCTGTTTCGCCACCGTGATACCCATCATGAAGGCATCGGAGGGAAGAGAGCCGGGGCCCACACCCAGCATCACGCGGCCGCGCGTGATGTGGTCGAGCTGGTTGATGCGGTCGGCGAGCATCAGCGGATGGTGATAGGGGAGCGAGGAGACGCCGGTGCCGAGTTTGATGTTGCGCGTGCGCTCCGCGACCGTGGCGATGAAGAGTTCGGGGCTGGCGATCAGTTCATAGCCCGCCGAATGGTGTTCGCCGATCCATGCCTCGTCATAGCCGAGCTTGTCCATCAACTGGACGAGTTCGATATCGCGTTCGAGTGCGAGGGTGGGATTTTCGTTAAGCGGATGGAACGGCGCGATGAAGGCGCCGAACCGCATTTTCTGTCCTTGCATGATTGCGTTTCCTCAGTCTGTGAATGTCGTCTGGCCCTATCGGACCGCCGGGCGGCCCTTTTGTCCATAGGTTAGATGCCGTCCCCGGCGGGCGCCGTGCTTGTCTTCCTTCAGGTCTTCTTCCTGAGACCGTTGAGCTGGAATTCGAGAAGGCCGCGGTTGATTTCGTCCGTGTCCGATTCAGGGTTCTGGAGCCACCAGGCGGTGAAGGCGCTCCATGCGGCGACAAGGGCGATGGCGGCCATTTCCGGGGGGCAGCCGGTCGTGAACTCGCCGCGCTTCTGGCCGCGTTCGACGATGTGGGTCACGAGGTCGAGCACGCTTTCGTTCACCACCGCAGCCTTGCTGACGAGGGCCGGCTGGTCCAGGAAGTCGCTCAGCATCTTGTGCATGACGGGCGCGTTCAGTTCCCAGGCTTCGCGAAGAACGGAAACGAGGATGAGCAACTCCTCCTCCGCGCTTCCCTCATAGCCCGCGAGCCGCTCGGCGAGCGAGCGGGTCACTTCCTCGTTGAAAACGGCTATGAGGGCGGACTTTCCGGGGAAATGGAGGAAGAAGGTCGCTTTGGCGACGCCGGCCGCGGCGCAGATTTCCTCGATGGTCACCTTGTCGTAGTCGCTCTCGGCAAAGAGCCGCATCGCGGAACGGTAAATCTCCTGCCGCGTGCGTTCCCTCTTGCTGGACCGGCGTGGGGCTGGGGCGTTCTCCATCTTCGGCGCTGCTTTCGATTTCAGAAGTCTTGTCATGCGGTCGGCGATCTCCTCGCAACAAAAATAGACTGTGGTATACTTTTTAACAAGCCTGCATTTGTACGGAAGGCCGGGGATGGGGTGAGGCGTTGCCTGTCTAGGGCTCTTACCCTAAGACTCAAGGCATCAACCATAAGAGAATTCCGGGAGAAAAATATGGGACGGGTAAGCGGCAAGGTGGCGCTGGTCACGGGCGCGGCGAGCGGCATTGGCCGGGGGGCGGCGGTCGCGCTGGCCGCCGAGGGCGCCAGGGTCGTGGTGACCGACGTGGACGAGGCCGGCCTCAAGGAAACGGTCGAGATCATCACCAAGGCAGGCGGCACGGCAAGCGCTCACCGTCACGACGTGACGAGCGAGGCGCGCTGGAAAGAAGTCGTCGCCGCCGTGAAGGACGAGTTCGGCGGCCTCAATATTCTCGTCAACAATGCCGGCATCGGCATCGGCGCCTCGATTTTCGAGATGAGCTACGAAGACTGGAGCCGCCAGCAGGCGATCAATGTCGACGGCGTCTTCTTCGGTGTGAAGCATGGCATTCCGCTCATCGCCGCCTCGGGCGGCGGTTCGGTCATCAACATTTCGTCGATCGCCGGTCTTCAAGGCGCGCCGGGGCTTGCCGGTTACTGCGCGACGAAGGGCGCCGTGCGCCTGTTCACGAAAGCCGTCGCGCTCGAATGCGCGCAGGCGCAGATGAACGTGCGTGTAAACTCGGTTCATCCCGGCATCATCGACACGGCGATCTGGCAGAAGATACCGCAGGGCGGCGGCGTCGGCGCCCTGTCGTCCAGCGTGCTGCAACTGCCGGAAGGCGCCAACACGATCGACCCGAACGCCATCGCGTCGGTCGGTGCGCCACTCGGCTATGCGGGGCTTCCTGCCGACATCGCGGCGGGCATCGTTTTCCTTGCCTCCGACGAGTCGCGCTACATGACGGGTTCGGAACTCGTCATTGATGGTGGCATGACGGCCCGCTGACGCGGTCCTGGGGACGGTGGCATGACGGCCCGCTGACGGGCGCTACTGCGTCTGGACGATTTCGTCGGTGATGCGCCAGTAGCCATCGAGCCACTGGACGACCTCGCAGGCACAAGGATTATTGACGGCGGCGTAGCGGGTTCGCAGCGCCGCCGTTTCCTTTTCGCTCATGCCGTCGAGGCCCTTGTCCTGCAGGAGCGGCAGGTCTTCCGCCAGCATGGCCGCAAGCTCCGGCCCCGCAACCGTTTCGGCCGCCGCGAGGAAAGCCGTCTTGGCATCGTAGGCAGGATCCCGGTAGACCGTTTCGAGCGTGAGCATCGGAATGAGGCTGAGCAGCGGCTGCGATGCAGGGTTGACTCCATGCGCCGAGACGAGAGAGCCGATCTCTCCGTGGCGGCACGTGAAACCGCGCAGATGCAGGAAAGGCGACATGCGCTGCCCGTCGTTCACGGGATAATTGTCCCAGATGAAAGGCCGCCGCCTCAGCGTTTCGCCCACGCGGGCGAGATGATCGGCCGGCATCTCTTTCGAGCAGACGCGCGGCCCCGTCCAGAAAATCCCGATCGAGGGATCGAGCTGCCGCCCCAGATCGTCGAGATAGGTTTCGGGCCGCTGCCCGAAAACGCGATCGAGGATCGGGTCGTCGGTGTAGTAGCTCGGGCAGACGATGAGCCGTCCTGCCTTCGTCCGTTCGGCCGCGCAATCCACGATTTCGATCTGCTTGTCCGCGAGGCCCGGCAGGTCGCCGCGCATGTCGTCGAACAGGATCGCCAGGTCGTCGATGCCGATTTCGTCGAGCCAGCGGAGTTTCCGCGTCAGGGCTTCGCGCGCCGCGCCGTCGAAATCGAGATAGAGCTCGTAGGGGCTGAGCCCGACGCCGAAGCGCACGCCCTCCGCCCGGCAATGGGCGGCGAGAGCGGCAAGACGCGCCGCTTCCTCGTGCGGATGCGGTTCGCTCCAGCGCCGCCGCAGGAAACTGTCGGCCTTCGGTGCGTAGAGGAAGAAGCGATAGCCATGCGGTGCGAGCGCGCTCACATGGGCGGCGCGCGCCTCCCAGTCCCAGGGTCGTCCGTAAAAGCCTTCGATGGTGCCAAGCTCGGGAATCATGGCCGCGAGCGTATCACGACTTCAGAACAAGAAAGCCCGCCCTCGGAAAGTGAACCACTACATCGCCGACGCGCGGGTCGCTTCGCTTCAGCGCAATGTGCTGGGCGGAGGAAGAGACGAGCTCGCCCGCGATCGGGTCGCGGCCGTAATCGTCCGCCATCACGGTCACCGCATCGCCGGGCTTCAGCCCGTTCGGTTCGCCGGGATCGGCCTTCGCGGCTTCCGTGCTCGTTGCCGCTTTTGCAATGTCGAGCGCGGCATCCCGCGAAATTTCGCTGCGCTGGCCGTGCCCAATTCCGGCGACACGTTTTTCCCACGCGGTAACGCCCGGAAAGCCATCGATCAGTTTCGCGCCAGCCGGGCTCGTCCAACGCACAAAGGCGAGATTGTAGAAGGCGCTCGCATCGGCGAGACCAGGCTCGTTTCCGGGCAGGAAGCGGCGGCCGTCGGCAAGCTGCTCTTCAAGCCAGCCGAGCTGCGCGCGGAACTGTTCGGCCATCATCGGCGCGGCGGCCTTCATGCCCGCGATATCGAAGGGGCGGCCCGTCAGCTTTTCCCGGTCCTTGATGAAGGCCTCGTCCGCCAGCGGTGTGCTGCCGCCAAAGATGATCGCGACGGCGGCCTGAAAGAAAACGCGATCCGTCCACATGGCGATGCCCCATTCCAGCCCCTTGCCGGAGCCCGGAAAAAGCGTCGGCGCCGGAAAGCGCCTTTCGAGTTCGCGCAGAATGATCTGCGTATCGCAATAGATGTCCGCGCCGATCTGCATCACCGGGATTTTCCGATAGCCGCCGGTCAGCGCCAGCAGTTCGGGTTTCGGCATGATGACCGGCTCGTCGCAAGCGAACCAATCGAGCCCCTTGATCCCGAAGGCCACGCGCACTTTCTCGGAGAAGGGTGAAATGTCGTATTGATGCAGAATGATCGATTGTGCGGTCGCGGCCATGGGGCCTCCCTATTCGAATTCGTAGCTGAAGCGGATGTTGTTCTTCTTCAGGCCTTCGAGAACGATCTCCGGTCCGCCGGTCTTCATCATCCATTCGAGACGATGGTCGCGGTACTCGCGCTTGAAGAGGCCTTGTTCGAGGATGTTCGCCACCTGCTGCATGCCGGCGATGCTGTCATGCGCTTCGAGCGCCGTGCGGGCAACGCTTGCACGGCCGTTCGCGCGTGCGAGCCACTTGCCGAGAGGTGAGCCTTCGTCCGGCGCGTTGCCGAAGCCCGCGGAGCCGTTGACATAGGGCACCACGGAGAGGTCGCCCCAGCCGAAGGCGCGATCGTTGAACCAGTCCGCATTGCCGAGTTGCTTCGTCAGCCAGTTCTGGATTTTTGCCGTCTGTTCGGCCGCGCGCTTCCCGATTTCCTGCGCTTTTTCGCCGGTGGCGCGTCCGAACCAGGAAATTTCGCCAAGGCCCCAGTTGATCGCCTCGTAATGCGTGTCGCAGACCTCCTCGATCATGCGCACCCTGGCGCGCGCCTCCGGCGTCGCGGGCAGCATGGCGGGCGAGGGAAATCTGTCTTCGAGATATTCGAGGATGATCGTCGAGTCGAAGATGCGGACATCGCCGTCGATGAGTGCCGGTACTTCGCCGCGCGGATTAGCAGCAAGGAATTCTCCTGCGCTCGCTCCCGAACCGATCCCGTCCGGCGTCCTCAGGTCGAGATCGACGTTCTTCTCGCGCGCGGAAATCTTTACCTTCTGCGCATAGGGCGAGAGCGGGTGTTCGTAGAGAATGGGCATTGCGACCTCCCGGCTTTGTTGCGCGGATCATCGGGGTCCGCTCCGCGCCTGTCCACAGGGCGAACGATCACGGATGCGTGACGTTCCGCGGGCATCCCGAAAGACGCGACGTCAGCCGCGCAAGCGTCCCTGCCGTTTCGTGAGTTCCGCCATCTGGCCGAAGACCGTCGGCACGTCGTTCGGCGTGTCGTCGCCGGAGAACTCCTTGTAGAGCGTCGACACATTCACGACGATTCGCTCGCCATCGCCCCAGCTGTCGTAATCCGACATGTCGATGTCGGCCGCCGCGTCGAAGGCGGAGAGGCCTGCATCGTAGCGCTTCCTCGCTTCGTCACGCACATAGGTGAGGTAGTCCCTCACCGCCTGTACGCCTTGCTTGCCGGTGATCGGACCATGTCCGGGCACCACGGTTTCGACATCCATGGCCATGATCTTGTCGCAGGCGGATATCCAGTTCGAGACCGGTCCCTCCCACATGATCGGGTGTCCTTCGATGAAAAGGATATCGCCGGTGAAAACGGTCTTGTCCGCGGGTACGTAGACAAGCGAGTCGCCCGGCGTATGTGCGGGGCCGACATGCATGATGCGGATTTCCTTCGAGCCGACATGCCGCGTCAGTTCCGTCTCGAAAGTCGTCGTGGGCAATGTCTGCGTCACGCTCTTGAAGTCGAAGGGGCCAAAACACTGCGTCACATATTTGCCGAGGTCGCCAAGGCCCGGCGCCAGGTCGAGGAAGCCCGCGAGCAATGCCGGCGGTTCGTGGCGCATGGCCTCGACCGCGAGCTTGTGGGCAATGATCTCCGCGCCGTGGCAGCACTCATTGCCGTTGCAGTGGTCGCCATTGTGATGCGTGTTGACGACGGTCCTGATCTCGGCGGCGGCTTTCGGTTCCGCCTTGCGCATCGCGCTCAGCATCTCGCGCGTCAGCGGTACATCGAAGAGCGTGTCGATCAGAAAGGATTCGCCGTCGTCGACAACAAGCCCCGCATTCGACCAGCCCCAGCCGCCGTCCGGCTGCAGCCAGGCATAGCCGCCATTGCCGAGATCGTGCAGACCCTTCGTGTATTGAAACCGGCTCAGTCCCAGACTCATGAAATCCTCCCCCCTGTCAGCCATGGCTTTCCATGCTCCGCCTGATCTCGTCCAGGCCGCTCGTGGCGATATCCGTCTCCTCGAGTTCGATCTCGAATGTTTCGAGGTAGCGGCAGACGAGAAGATAGATGCCGATGATGATGACGAGTTCCTGCATCCCGGCGTCCCCGACATGCTTCCTCGCCTCGGCAAAGAGCCGGGCCTCGGCCTTCACATTCGCGACCTGATCGTCGGTAAAGGCGAGGACGGCGTTTTCCGCCTCGCTGAAGAGGGGCGAGGGAAGCGCGCCTTCCGCCGCCGCGATCCGCTCCGGGCTCATGCCCAGCATTCCCGAGACACGGCGGTGCTGATGCTGCTCATAGCCCGATCCGCAGAGATGGCCGACGCGCAGGATCACCAGTTCGCGAAGTTCCGCGTCGAGAAGCCCCTCGTTCAGATAGGCGTTGATGAGCGCCATGAAGGGTACGAATGAAGGGCCGCTGCCCGCGAGCATGCGGAAGATGTTGAGCTGCGGCAGCCGCGCGGAGAGTTCGCGCGCGGCGGGCGGCAGGGTCGCGGGATCGGGATAGGGAAGGCGCGCCATCGGCGTCAGTCCTGCATGCCGGGCAGCTTTACGCCCGACTTGTGCCCCGGATCCTCGATATCGACGTCGAAGGTTTCGAGGAAGTTCGAGACCAGCGTATAGAAGCCGATGGTGATGATGAGTTCCTGAAGCTGCTTGTAGCCGAGTTTTTCCGCCAGCGGATTGAAGGTCGCGTCGGAAGCGCGCGTGTTCTTCACCACATCGTCGGTGAAGCGCATGACCTGGCGTTGCGTCTCGTCGAAGACCTTGGCGTCGGGGCCCTCGTGGATCGCCTTGATGAGTTCCTCGGACATGCCGATCTTCCGGGAGATTTCCTCGTGCTGGTAGACCTCGTATGTCGAGCCGCGCAGCACGCCCGTCCGCACGATCGCGATTTCGCGCAACACCGGATCGAGGTCGCCGTGAATGAGGATTTCATTTCCGAGTTTGATGAAGCCGTCGATCATGTCGCCCGAATGGCCGAGCATCCGGAAGATGTTGAGGTTCGGCAGCTTCTCGTAGGTCTTCGCGGCGCGGCCGGTTGCCTTTGCCGTATCGAAATAGGGGATGCGGGCCATGCTCGCTTGTTCCTTCCCTGAATGTTGTTTTCTTTGCCGGGCAGTCTAACCCGCGCCGACGCTGCGTCCAGCCGCATTACCCCTTTGGGTGCTTCCGGCTTCTCTTGCCCCGGCCGCAGGGGTGGCTAAACTGGCATGCAACAGAACCCGAAAAGGGCTGCCGGAAATGGCATGAACGCGCCGGGGCGGAGGGCCTGCCCGCGCGAAACAGGCACCATTGCCGAGAAATCTGGAGAGGAAACGACGCCATGTTCGACGCCGAACGTATCAAATGTGCAGCAGACGTCACCCGCGCGCAGGCCGCCGTCCGGCCGGATGCCGTCGCGCAGGTCTTCGATGGCCGGGAAACGACCTATGCCGAACTCGACAGGCGGGCCAGCCAGGTTGCGCAGGCGCTGATCGCGGATGGCTGCAAGCCGGATGCCCGCATCGGTTTCATGGGCAAGGGGTCGGACCGCTATTTCGAGATGCTTTACGGGGCGTTCAAGGCCAAGGCCGTGGTGGTGGGCGTCAACTGGCGTCTCGCGGCGCCGGAAGTCGCTTATGTGTTGAACGATTCGAAAACCGAAATCCTCTTTGTCGGCGACGAATTCTACGACCTTGTCGAAAAAGTGCTGCCGGAGTGCCCGACG
Organism: Alphaproteobacteria bacterium HGW-Alphaproteobacteria-3; assembly: GCA_002842875.1. Lineage (GTDB taxonomy): Bacteria > Pseudomonadota > Alphaproteobacteria > Parvibaculales > Parvibaculaceae > Parvibaculum. Next base: position 55,263 of record PHEF01000013.1, read on the forward strand.
GTCCGCAAGGTGATCGCGCTCGATGGCGGCCGAAACGACTGGCAATCCTTCGACGATTGGCGCGCCGCCGCGAAAGCGGAAGACCCGATGCTCCCCGCGTCGCCGGACGACGACGTCATCCAGCTCTATACGAGCGGCACGACGGGCCATCCCAAGGGCGTGCAACTCACCAACGCCAACTACATTTCCGTCTTCAAGCAGGGCGAGGGCGCGGGCTGGGCGAACTGGGGACCGGAAGACGTCGTGCTCGTCTGCATGCCGCTTTTCCATGTCGCGGGCGTCAATATCGGCATCCTCGGCAATCTGCATGGCTGCCGGAACGTGATCCTGAAGGATGTCGATCCGCAGGTGATCCTGAAGCTGATCGAAACGGAAAAGCTCACCATCTCCTTCATGGTGCCGGCGGTGATCCTTTTCCTGCTGCAGCAGCCGAATATCGGCGAGGTCGACGTTTCGAGCCTCCGCCAGATTCTCTACGGCGCATCGCCCATCGCCGAAGACGTGCTTCGCCGCGCGCAGGAAACCTTCAAGGGCGCGGGCTTCGTGCAGCTTTACGGTCTCACCGAGACCTCGGGCGGCGCCACGAGCCTGCCGCCGGACGCGCACGATCCCGCAAAGGGCAAGCTCCGCTCCTGCGGCCTGCCCAATCCCGACATGGAAATCCGCGTCGTCGACGAAAACGGCAAGGACGTGCCGGTGGGCGAGGTCGGCGAGATCGTCATTCGCGGCGGCTCCGTCATGAAGGGCTACTGGAACCGCGCGGAAGCCACGCAGGATTCGATCCGCGACGGCTGGTTCTATTCGGGCGATGCCGGTTTCTTCGATACGGACGGTTTCCTCTTCATCCACGACCGGGTGAAGGACATGATCGTCTCTGGCGGCGAGAACATCTATCCCGCCGAAGTCGAGAATGCGCTGTTCGGCCACCCCGCTATTGCCGATGCCGCCGTCGTCGGCGTGCCGCACGAGAAATGGGGCGAGGCGGTGAAGGCGATCGTGGTGCTGAAGCCCGGCGAGCAGGCGACACCCGACGAGATCATCGCCTTCGCCAAGACGCGCATCGCGAGCTTCAAGGTGCCGAAGTCGGTCGACTTCATCGAGGCGCTGCCGCGCAACCCGTCGGGCAAGATTCTCCGCCGCGAGTTGCGGGCGCCCTACTGGGAAGGCCGGACGCGGATGGTCAATTGACCATCCGCCCGCGCGACGTTCTCGATTTCTGGTTCGCCGCCGGACCCGAAAAATGGTTCGCGCAGAACGATACCTTCGATGTGGATATCCGCCGCCGCTTCGCGGAGACGCATGCGCAGGCCGCCTCGGGCAGGCTCGATGCATGGACCGGCGACGCGCAGGGCATGCTCGCCCTCATCCTCGTGCTCGATCAGTTCTCGCGCAATCTCTGGCGGAACGATCACCGCGCCTTCCTGCAGGACGGGAAGGCGCTGTCGCTTGCGGATGAAAGCGTGCGCCGCCGCTTCGATGTCGAGACGCCTGCCACCGCGCGCAAATGGTTCTACATGCCCTATATGCATGCCGAAGACCTCGCGGCGCAGGAGCAGGGCCTGACTTATTTTGCCCAGCGCCTCGACGATCCCGAGACGATGAAGTTCGCCATCGAACACCGCGACATCATCCGCCGCTTCGGCCGCTTCCCGCATCGCAATGCGATCCTGGGCCGCGAGACGACGCCGGAGGAACGGAGCTTCCTCGACGAGGGTGGTTTTGCCGGGTGAGGTTTCGCCCTTGGTTCCCATTCCGCGCCGACCATATATCGTCGATCGGGAAATGAAGCGGGAGGAGCGATCCATGATCAAAACGGCAATCGTCGCGGGCGTCGGCCCGCACAAGGGGCTCGGCGCGGTGCTTTCCCATCGTGCGGCGGGCGAAGGTTTTCATGTCTTCGTTGCCGGGCGCACGCTCGAAAAGCTCGAAGCGGTCGCGGAGGCGATCCGGGCGGAGGGCGGCGCAGCGACGCCTCTCGTCTGCGACGTGACAGACGAGGCGCAGGTGATCGCGCTGTGGAACCGGGCCGAGGAGACGGGGCCGGTGGCGCTCGCGATCTACAATGCGGGCAACAACATGCCGGGCAAGGTGTCGGGCATGACGGCCGAGTATTTCGAACGCTGCTGGCGTGTCTGCACGTTCGGCGCCTTCCTGTTCGCGCGCGAGGCCTCCGATCACATGAGCCCGCGGGGCGAGGGGACGCTGCTTTTCACCGGCGCCTCGGCCAGCATGCGGGGCAAGGAAGGCTTCGGCGCTTTCGCCTCCGCCAAGGGGGGCTTGCGCAATTTCGCGCAGAGCGCTGCCAAGGAGCTTGGGCCGCTGGGCATCCATGTCGGCCATGTCGTCATCGATGGCGGGATTTCGGGCGAGAAGCTTCACACGCTGGTGCCGGACTACGCGGCCCGCCGGGAGCAGGAGGGGCGGCTCATCGATCTGGGCGGGATCGCCGATGCCTATGTCCATCTTCACCGTCAGAAGCGCTCCGCCTGGAGCTTCGAGGTCGATATCCGCACCCATGCCGAGTCCTGGTAAAGGGCGAAGACGGAGGGTAGGGCAGCGGCAAAAATCGCCGCCGGGGGCCTCTGCGTTCCGGCAAAGCTTGCCGGGAGGCGGCGTCGAGCTAGGATGTTTTTCTCTAAGCTATTGATTTTACATGTATTTACCGGTTGGTCCGGCGGTTGCAATCCGGTTGGCAAACAAGTCCAACCGGAGACCCCGAGACATGATCACCGATCGCGAAATCAACCTGCTCGCCGCCTATATGGTCGACACGCATGGCCGCAAGGCGCTTTCCTATGCCGATACGGCCGTCAGCGAGCTTGAGCAGATCGGCGAGAAAATGCGCGCGGATGCCTGGCGGATGCTGCGTGTGGTGGTCGAGGACATGGTCGAAGGCCGCCGCAGCCGCGAAGGCGAGGTTCTCCACTGACGCTGCCTTGACGCCGGGGCGGTGCGGGTTTGTCGCGCCGCCGCAAACTTGCCGCTTGGCGTGTCCGGCGCCCGGCGGATAAAAGGGTCCCTCGCGACAATAACAAGACGGGGAGGACCACCGGACATGTCACTCGATCCACAGGTGAAGGCGCTGCTCGAACAGCTCGGTGCCGATCCCGAAGCACCGCGCCTCATCGACCTGCCGCCCGCGGGCGGCCGCGAGATGTACCGCGCGATGGCGAGCATGCTCGATCTTCAGGGCGTCGCCATCGGCAAGATCGAGGACCGCGCCATTCCGGGGCCCGCGGGCGACATTCCCGTCCGCCTCTATACGCCCGTTGCCGCAGGGGGTACGTGCCCCGCGCTCGTCTATTATCACGGCGGCGGCTGGGTGATCGGCGATCTCGATACGCATGATGCGCTCTGCCGCACCCTCGCCAACGAGGCGGGCTGCAAGGTGATCGCGGTCGATTACCGCCTCGCGCCGGAACATCCCTTCCCCGCCGCCTTCGACGATTCCTATGCGGCGGTGAAATGGGTGGAGGCGAACGCATCCGAAATCGGCATCGACCCGAACCGCATCGCGGTCGCGGGCGACAGCGCGGGCGGCAATCTCGCCGCCGCCGTCTGCCTGAAGGCGAAGGCCGAGAAGACGCCGCGGATCGCCTTCCAGCTTCTCATCTATCCAGTGACGGATGCGCCGCGCGGCACGCAGTCCTACAAGGATTTCGCCGAAGGCTATTTCCTCGAAGCGGACGGCATGGACTGGTTCTGGAACCATTATGTGACAAGCGCGGGCGCCGACCCGAAGGATCCCCACGCCGCGCCGCTTCATGCGGCATCGCTCGCGGGACTTCCGCGCGCCTATGTCGTCACCGCCGGTTTCGATGTGCTGCGCGACGAGGGCAAGGCCTATGCGGAAGCGCTCAGGAGGGCCGGCGTCGAGGTCGAATATGTGAACTATGAAGGCATGATTCACGGCTTCTTCAATCTGCAGGGCGCGCTCGACGTGTCGCGCGATGCGGTGAAGGCGGCGGCAAAGGCGCTTCGCGAGGCGCTCGCCTGAAGGAATTCTCCGGCGGGTGTGCCAAGAGAGGCGGCGACGAGATCGCCGCCTTTTTTTGCGCGTTTCGCCGTCCGCGCCGTTCCTGCCCGATCTGACCCCCGGTCAAAAGTCCGGGGCGGGAATGGAATGCGGCACAAGCATGCGCTATAGAACGGAAAAGGCTTTTCACAACCGTCCCCGGGGAAACCTCCATGCCCGCGCTCCGTTCGCCGCTCATCCATCCGTTCTCGAATTTCGACGTGCCGCATCTTCTGCGTGTCCATGCCGAGGCGCGGCCGGATCATCCCTTCCTCGTCTGGGAGCCCTTCGAGGGCGAAACCCGCATCTGGTCCTATGCGCGTTTCGAGCATGAGGTGCGCCAGGTCGCGGCAGGCCTGAAGAAGCGCGGCGTGAAGCAGGGTGCGCGCGTTCTCATCCATCTCGACAACTGCCCGGAAAGCCTCATCGCCTGGTATGCCTGCGCGCATCTGGGCGCCGTTGCCGTCACCACCAATGCGCGGTCCGTCGCCGACGATCTCGTCTATTTCAGCGGCCATGCCGACGTCGTCGGCGCGATCACGCAGCCGGCCTTTGCCTCGCTCGTCGCCTCTTCCTGCGCGCGCATCGAATGGCTCGCCGTCACCGAAACGGACAATGGCGCGGAACCGCAGGACAATACCCGCCCGCCGAAGTCCGAAAGTTTCGCCGCGCTTTACGGCGATCCCGCGGACGTGCCGCTGTGTCCTGCCGATCCGATGCTGCCCGTCGGTATTCAGTACACGTCGGGCACGACCTCGCGGCCCAAGGGCGTCGTCTGGACGCACGCGAATGCGCTCTGGGGGGCGAAACTCTGCGCGATGCACGAAGACCTGCGGCAGACGGATGTCCATCTCACCTATCTGCCGCTCTTCCATACCAATGCGCAGTCCTATTCGGTGCTCGCGGCGCTCTGGGCGGGGGCGACGGTCGTGTTGCAGCCGCGCTTCTCGGCCTCGCGCTTCTGGTCCGTCTCGCAGAAGCATAATTGTACATGGACCTCGATGGTGCCCTTCTGCGTTCGCGCGCTGATGGGACAGGAGAAACCGAAGTCGCATGCCTACCGCTATTGGGGCAACGGCATTTCCGCGCCGCCCACCGACGACTATTTCGGCGTCAAGACCATCGGCTGGTGGGGCATGACGGAAACGATCACGCATGGCATCGTCGGCGATATCCACCTGCCGAACCGGCCCATGTCCATCGGCAAGCCCGCCACCTCCTACGAGATCGCGATCCTGCGCGACAGCGGCGAGCCGGTCGATCCCGGCGAGACCGGCAACCTTCTCGTGCGCGGTGTGCCCGGCCTCTCGCTCTTTCTCGAATATCTGAACAATGAGGAAGCGACGGCCAGGAGCTTCGACGAGCAGGGCTACTTCATCACCGGCGACCGCGTGACGCTTGGCGAGGACGGTTTCATCTCCTTTGCCGACCGCGACAAGGACATGCTGAAGGTGGGCGGCGAGAATGTCGCCGCTTCCGAGATCGAGCGTGTCGTCATGACCGTCCCGGGCATCCAGGAATGCGCCGTTGTCGCCAGGCGCGACCCGATGCTCGACGAGGTGCCCGTCGTCTTCGTTCTCGTGCCGGGCGGGGAGGCCGCCGCACCCAAAGACCTCGCCGAAAAGATCGGCGAGGCCTGCGCCAGGGGGCTTGCGGACTTCAAGCGTCCGCGCGACATTCGGATTGTCGCCGAGCTGCCGCGCTCGACGCTCGAAAAGATAGCAAAGGCCGAACTCCGCCGGATCGTCGACGAAGGATAGGCGCAACCGGGGGACAGGAAACTGGCTACAAGCGGAAAGACCTCGCCGTCGCAACTCCTCATGCCGAAACTCGTGACCGTCCTCAGGGAAGGCTACGGGTTTTCGGATTTCCGGGCGGATTTCATCGCCGGGCTGACCGTCGCCATCGTCGCCCTGCCGCTCGCCATGGCGCTTGCCATCGCGAGCGGCGCCACGCCGGACAAGGGCCTCGTCACGGCGGTCATCGCCGGCTTCCTCATCTCCGCGCTTGGCGGCAGCCGCTTCCAGATCGGAGGGCCGACCGGCGCCTTCGTCGTCGTCGTTTTCAACGTCATCGCGGTTCACGGCTATGACGGGTTGGTTATCGCAAGCGCCATGGCCGGGCTCATGCTCATCGGCGCCGGGCTGCTGCGCGTCGGCACCTTCATCAAATATATTCCCGAACCTGTCGTCACCGGCTTCACGGCGGGCATCGCCGTCATCATTGCGACAAGCCAGATCAAGGATTTCCTCGGCCTCAGCCTCGCGCATGAACCGGCGGAGTTCATCGAAAAGGTGATGGCGCTCTGGGAGGCGCTGCCCAGCATCGCGCCGCAGACGGTTGCCGTCGCCGCCGGTTCGCTCGCACTCATCGTCTGGCTCAGGGGCAAGCGGCCGAACTGGCCGGGCTTCCTCATCGCGGTCGTCGGCGCCTCGTTCCTCGTCTGGCTCTTCGCGCTGCCGACGGACACGATCGGCTCGCGTTTTGCGGGCCTCGAACCCTCCTTCGCGCTTCCCGCCTTTCCCGATGTTTCGATGAGCCGCATCGTCGCGCTTTTCCCCAGCGCCTTCACCATCGCCTTCCTCGCGGGCGTCGAGTCGCTTCTGTCCGCCATGGTCGCCGACAGCATGACCGGGCGCCGCCATCGTTCGAACAGCGAGCTCATCGCGCAGGGCGTGGCGAATTGTGCGTCCGCCGCCGTTGGCGGCCTCCCCGCCACGGGCGCCATCGCACGCACGGCCACCAACATCCGCGCCGGTGCGCGCGGGCCCGTCGCGGGCATGCTGCATGCCGTCTTCCTGCTCGGCTTCATGGCGGTCGCCTGGCCGATCACCGCCTATATCCCGCTTGCCTCGCTTGCGGCCGTTCTGCTCATCGTTGCCTGGAACATGAGCGAGATCGACAAGTTCACGCATATGATGCGCGCGCCCTTCGGCGACCGGGCGGTTCTTCTCATCACTTTCGCGCTCACCGTCCTGGTCGATCTCACCGTCGCCATCGAAGTCGGCGTCGTCTTCGCCGCCGTCCTTTTCATGCATCGCATGTCGGAGGCCGTCGAGGTGCAGGCGCATCTCCATCTCGTCGAGGAGGATGTGAGCGACACGACACCGCATGAATTCGTGCCGATGCAGGAGTTCGAGCTGCCGCCGGGTGTCGCAGCGAGCCTCATTCGCGGGCCGTTCTTCTTCGGTGTCGCCATGCGTCTCGGCGAGACGCTCGACCGGATCGGTGCCACGCCGAAAGTGCTGATCGTGCGCATGCGCGCCGTGCCGATCATCGATGCGACGGGCGTCTCCGCGCTCCAGACCATGATCGACCGTTGCGAGCGCAATGGCACCAAGGTCATCGTCACCGCGCTTCAACCGCAACCCGAGCGCATCCTGAGCGACATGGGCGTGCTCGCCCGCATCACCCGCGCGCCGGACTTTGCGCGTGCCATCGACATCGCGCGGGAGATGGTGAAGGAGGGGTGAGGGCGGTTTGGCGGGCGGATGGGATTCTGCTTGAGCGAAACCCTACCCCAGCACCTTCCCCGGATTCATCACGCCCTTCGAGTCCATCTCGCGCTTCGTTGCGCGCAGGATCGACATGCCGATCTCGCCCTTCTCCTCGCCGAGCCAGGGTGCGTGATCCACGCCGACACCGTGATGATGGGTGATCGTGCCGCCATTCATCTCGATCGTGTCGGAGGCCGCGCGCTTGATCGCCTGCCACTGTTCGACCTCGCGGTCGAGCTGGCGCGGAAAGACGAACGTGAAATAGAGGCTCGCGCCATCAGGATAGGAATGGCTCACATGTGCCATCACGATCCCGCGCGCATTCTGTTCGGGCACATTCGCCGCGATTGCGTTCGAGATCGCCTCCACCACCTTCTCGTGCAGGTTCGCGATGTTCGACCAGCGGGTCGAGGTTTCGAGCGTCTCGACGCCGAGCCCCCGGTCCATCATCGGGTCGCGCACGGCAGGTCCGTTGAAGCGGCCGTGAAACCAGCGCTTGCCGGGGCCGGTGCCGAGCGCCAGCGCGCCGAGACGGCGGCAGATCGCCTCCGTCTGCTCCTGCGCCCAGATCACGGTTTCCTTCGTTCCCTCATGCCCGATCAGCATGAGGCAGGGCGCGTCGGTAAAACCCTTCATCTTGAGGTAGGTGCGCTGCAGCTTCGATTTGAGCCCGCCAGAGCCGGACGACGACAGGGCCTGGAAGAAGTAGGTCTCCGGCGAATCCGAAAGCCGCACCATCGCCACGGGAATTTCCGCATGGTTGATGCGCCGCGCCGCTTCGATGCCTTGCGCGAAGGTCTTGAAGAGATAGCCGCGATAGTCCTTGCGCTCCGGCAGGTCGTGGATCTTCACCGTCGCTTCCACGATGACGCCGAGCGTGCCTTCCGAGCCCGCGACGAGCTGGTTGAGGTTCGGTCCGGCGGCGGAAGCGGGCGTCGCTTCCGTCGTCCAGAAGCCTTTCGGCGTTGCGAGCTTCGCCGAGACGAGCCACTTCTCCGCCTTGCCGTAGCGGTTCGACTGCTGGCCCGCGCCGCGCGCGGCGATCCAGCCGCCCAGCGTCGAATAGAGAAAGCTCTGCGGATAATGGGCGAGCGTCACGCCGTGGGCCTGCAACTGCTCCTCGAGTTGCGGCCCGTAGATGCCCGCCTCGATGCGCGCCGTCATCGACACCTTGTCGATCTGGACGATGCGCGTGAGCAGGGTCGTGTCGAGCGTGAGGATCGCGCCGCCGAGCGATTTCGGCACGGCATTGACGCCGCCGACGACCGACGATCCGCCGCCGAAGGGTATGAGCGCGATGTCCTCTTCCTCGCAGAGTTTCACGATGGCGAGCACCTCGTCGGCGCTGCGGGGATAGGCGACCGCGTCCGGCGCCATGTCGAGCTTGCCTGCGCGAAGATAGAGGAGATCGTGATAGCTGCGGCCGCGCGCATGGAAGGCGCGCTCGTAATCGTCGGTGCGGAGCTGGTTCTCGCCCACGATGCCCCTGAGCTTGCCGAGCACCTCGCCGGGCAGGCGGCAATGCGGCAGGCGAATGTCGTGGAGCGCCACGGCCGGCGTCGAGGGCAGGCGCGAGACGCCGAGCGCCTCTTCGATCCAGGCCCATTGCGGCGCGTCTCCCGGCAGCGGATTTTCCTGCTTCACAGGTCCCCAGCCGTTCCAGCGCAGGGTGGTGCGGTCGATGGTCATGTTTCAGCGCCCTTTGTTCGTCTCGCCTAAACTCAATTCGTCATGGCCCGGCTTGTCCGGGTCATGACGATAGAGGAATGCAGCATTGTATCTTGTACACCTCAACACCTCAGCGTCAGCGCGCCGGGCATCATCTCGAAGCGCGCGGGAAGCCGTCCCGGCCCTTCGCCGTCCACGTCGATGAGCACAGGCTCCGGGCCGAGCGGCGTCGCCGTCACCGTCCTTGCGCGGACCACCTGCACCTTCGGCCCGTTCACATGTGTGCCTTCGCGCAGATTTCCGCTTCCCGTCAGCAGGTCCATGAATTTCATGTCGCGCATGATGACGACGTCGAAAAACCCGTCATCGGGTTCCGCGTCCGGCGCCACCTTGAGCCCGCTGCCGAAATAGCGTCCGTTCGCGACGGCAGTGAGGCCGATATTCGCCACCGTCTCGAAGCCGTCATCCGTCTCGATCTTCACGGGCCGCGGCTTGTGCCGCCATGCCGTCATCAGCGTTGCCCAGGTGAAGGTGAAGTTGCCGCCGAGCGATTTTTGCCAGGTCGCCTCGTTCACCGCGCGCACCGTTTCGCCCGAAAGGCCGAAGCTCGCGATATTGTTGAAGTAGCGCGTGGTTTCTTGCCCGTCTTCGGCGATGAAGGTGAGTTTGCCGATGTCGATCCGGCGCGTCGTGCCGGCGGCGATGCGTTGCACGCCTTCGGCTGCGTCCTCCGGCAAGTCGAAGGTGCGGCGGAAGTCGCCGCCCGTCCCGGCATTGAGCACGGCGAGATGCGCCTCCGGGTTGATCGCCATGCCGTTCTCGAAAAAGCCGTTCACGACTTCGTCGATGGTGCCGTCGCCGCCCACCGCGATCACGAGCTGCGCACCGGCCCGCAGCGCTTCGCGCGTCAGTTCGGCGGCGGGCAGATAATGCGGTGTCGCGGGCGCGGCGGTGAAATGCGCGCGCACCGGGCCGAGCTCTTTCTCGATCGTCTCCGAAATCACGCGCCAGGCGCGGCCTGTTCGGCCGCCGCCCGAACGCGGGTTCACGATCGCGGCTACATGCGGCATCCCCCCGCTCATGGCCTCCTCCTCCCCAAAGCAATTCCAGGAAAAGTGCCTCCTTGAAAAGGAGATGGCGGTTTTCCGTCCGGAATTGCGTAAATCAAAGCGGCTAGGTCGTTTCAGTGGAAACGATCTAGCGCCCCGGTATCGTTTCGAACAGGCGCACCGTGCCGGAAATCTCGTTCGCGAGCGCCGTCTCGTCCCAGCCGAGTTCGCGGCCCATCAGTTCGGCCACCTGCTTGATCACGGGAACGCCCGGATGGCCGAGCGTGCCGAGGCCCGAGCGGCGAAAGATCGTGTCGTCGAGGTGCCGTGCCATTTCGTGCCGCACCGCATGGACGATCTGCACGCCGATCACCGGACTGCCGGGCGCCAGCCGCTTCAGCAGCGCCTCGCGCTCGCCCTGGCGCTCATCCGCCGTCGCCAGCACCTCGTCGATGCGGCTGCCGTAGAAGTTCACCAGATTTTCCACGATGTCGGGCGCGAGATGGGCGTGCCGCTTCTGCGCGCGCTCCACATAGGTCTTCAGCCGCGCCATGTCGCCGCCATAGACCGGTGTGCATTGCGTTTCGCATGCCGCGCTCTTCCCGAGTTTTTTCAGCGCGAGGTCGACCACCTGTTCGGCGAGGTGGCGCGATGTCGTCCACTTGCCGCCGATGGCCGAGATCAGCCCGTCGATCGCGTCTTCCGGCGCATGGTCGTAGACCTCCGCCGCGCGGCTCGCATTGTAGCTATCCTTCTTTTCGGCTTCCTTCGCGCTCTCGCCCTGCTCGACGCCGGGCACTTCCTTCGGCGTCGTGTCGACGAGGGGGCGGATGCCCGCATAGAAATGGATCACGTCGTCGCGTTTCAGATGCAGGCCCGGCAACCCGTCATTCACGACGCGCAGGAAATCCTCGATGTCCTTCTCCGTCACGCCAAGCTCGTCCGGGTCGTCCTCGAACACGGTGTCGGTCGTGCCGATAATTGTGTAGCCGCGCCAGGGAATGACGAAGAAATGCCCGCCAATGGCGGACTGGATCGCCAGCGCATGCGTGCCCGAGAGATCGCGCGTGATGATGTGGATACCCTTGGAGCGGATGAGGCGGCGCGCCGGCGTTTCGTCGGCCATCGCCATCGTCTTGTCGGCCCAAGGGCCGGCGGCGTTCACCACCACCTTGCCCCGGATCGTGTGGCTCGCGCCCGTCACCTCGTCGGCGACGGTGACGCCGGTCACCTTCACGCCGCGCCCGAAGGCCACTTCCGTCGTAAAGCCCGTCACTTCCGCATAATTCGCGACATCGGCGCCATATTCGACCGCGCCTTCGATGCATTCGAGGCAGAGCCGCTCGGGCGCGAACATCTGGCAGTCGTAATAGATCATGGCGCCGGTCAGTCCCTCGCGCCGCAGCGAGGGCACGAGGTCGAGCGCCTTGCCCTTCGACAGGCGCCGGAAGCCCGGCAGCTTCTTGTCGTCGTCGGAGAGCCAGTTGCGGTCGAAGGAAAGGAGGTCGTAGAGCGCCAGCCCGATGCCAAGCACCAGCGGCCCCTTCATGCCCCAGCCATAGGTCGGGATGACGAAGGGCAGCGGATGCACCATATGCGGCGCGACATTTTCCCAGATGCGCCGTTCACGGAGCGATTCGCGCACGAGCTTCAGTTCGCCGTTCACGAGGTAGCGTAGCCCGCCATGCACGAGCTTGGAGGAGCCGGACGTCGTCGCATGGGCGAAGTCGTCCTTCTCCAGCAGCGCCACCTTCAGCCCCCGCAAGCTCGCGTCCCAGGCCGTGCTCGCGCCGGTGATCCCGCCCCCCACGATCACGAGGTCGTATTCGGTGGCGCTCATTCTCTCGAGGTCGCGTTGCATCTTTCGGGGGGTCCGTCCGGGTTCTGTGAGTGAGCCCGGAGGCTATCCGGAGCGGCCCTCGGGGTCCAGCGCCTGCCGTTGCGTCAGCCCCGCTTCGTTATACGAGGGGTACTTGGATTTAGTTCGCTTGAATGATGCTGGCGCTGGATTGACTTTGAGACGAATCGGGCTCATTTTTGACCAACTGGCGGGTTCGTCCGCACAGTTATTTGGCCGCCGAGCGGCACGAAGTAAGGAGCTATCTATGAGTGCAACGACGCACAAAGTGCGCGTGGTGGATGCGCGCCGCATTAAGCATCCGCAATTCCCAGAAATCGAAAAACATTACTTCTTGGTTCGTGCCAAGGATTTGCCCAATGGTATCCGGACAGATGCCAATGCTCGCGATCCGAATGGGCTGAACCGGCGCGTCTACCGAGAAGTTCACGAAAGTCTCCTCGGCCGGGATACAACGCCGGGGACTTTCGACTTGATGAACAAGGGCATTGTCTGTCTTGCAGACAAAGTTCGTCGGATTGACGACAGCAATTACGAGATAGTCGTTCGTGATGGTCAGGGCATCGTGGATGGCGGCCACACATACAAGATTATCTGTGATGCACAAGAAGACCCGGCGCTTCCCGATGAGCAGCACGTAGAGTTTCAGGTTCGTACTGGCATTACTGATAGCCTCATCACCGACATCGCCCGTGGATTGAATACCGGGATGCAGGTCAAAGATCACAGTATTGCGAACCTCGACGGGAAGTACGACTGGATCAAGGAGGATCTGTCGTCGAAGCCTTATGTCAATCGTATTGCATGGCGTGAGAGTGACGATGGCGACTACGACGTTCGCGATCTCATCTGCGTTCTCGAAGCAATGAATATCTTTGATTTTCCGAACGATTGCGGGGTTCACCCGGTAGCTGCATACGAGAAGTGGTCTATTCCTACGAACAAATTCTCTAAAGACTTCGACGTCAACAAAGATGATCTCAGTCAGTCGAAGTACCTTCGCCTCAGGCCGTTGCTGCACGAGGCTTTAGTTCTCTACGACCGTATTCGCCGTGACTTCCGCGATGTCTATAACAATGAGGACCTTGGTTCGGCGGGCAAATTGGACATCGTCGAAGAGGCCAAAGGAACACGGAAGTTTGATTTTCCTTTTGCAGGACTTCAGCCTGCAAAGTACCGGTTGACGAAAGGTGCGCTGTTCCCGATTTTTGCTGCGTTCAGGAATAAGGTGGAGATCGATCCCAAGATCGGTACTGCACGTTGGTCGGGCGGTTTCCTGTCGGTGCTTGACTTGTGGGATAGCGTAGCTCCGGAGCTTGCACGACAGACGAAGCAAGCTACCAAGGACTACGGACATAAGCCTGACGCTATCGGGAAGAACCGTGGTCACTGGACCAACATGCATCAGACGGTCGAACTGCACATATTGCGAGATCAACTGAAGCAGCAGAAGAAGCACCCGAAGCGTTAGTTTCGTGAATGCAGGACCCCTACTCTGACATGGAGTAGGGGGCCTTCTTTGAGCGTCAGCCCCGCTTCGTCAGCCCCTTCTGCTCCATCCGCCATTTGAGGTGGCCGAAGCGGTCCTGGCCGAAAAAGGGCTCGCCCTCGAAGACCATCAGCGGCACGCCCCAATGGCCCGATGCCTTCTGCGCCGCCTCGTTTTCCGCGATCACGGCGTCGAGCCGGTCCTTCTCCTTCAGGGCGGCAGCGTCCAGTTCGGCCATGTCGAGGCCCGCCCGCGCGGCGGCATTCTTCAGGTGGTCGCCCTTGTCCCAGTCCTTCACGCCGCCGAATGTCAGCGCGCTCACTTCGTAGAGGTAGGCGAGGCCCTTGCCGCGCTCGGCCGCCAGCACGCCCGTGCGTGTGAGGCGGTGGATATAAGGCTGCTCGGCGGGCACCTCGCCCGTCTTGATGTCCATGACGATGGGGTCGGGCGAGGGCCAGGCGTAGGGCAGGCCCTCCATCGCAGCGATCCGCACCGTGTCCTTCAGCAGGTAAGGCGGCCACATCGGGTTCACCTGCTTGAAAAAGCCGGGAATGCGCACGGCGATCGGATAGACCGGGCGCACATTGGCCTTCACGTCGTAGTCGCGCTCGAATTCATACAGGCGCTTCGTCACGAGATAGGAATAGGGCGAGCGGAATGACCAGAAGAGATCGTATTCGAGCGTCATGGGGCTTCCTTCCTTGCGGCACCAGCCTTGCGCGGCTGCGGCACACCCGCTTTAATGTTTTTCATTAGTATCGTTTGGAATGCGGCATGCGCAAGAGTGCTGCTAGGCTTTCCGCAAAACAACGCACGAAATCGTCATCAGGGAGGACCATCCATGCCGCAGGTCAAGGCGAACGGCATCACGCTCGAATATGAAAGCTTCGGCCCGGAGGACCGCGAAACGATCCTCCTCATCATGGGCCTTGGCGCGCAACTCACCATGTGGCCGGTCGAGCTTTGCGACGAACTCGTCTCGCGCGGCTACCGTGTCGTCCGCTACGACAATCGCGATGTCGGCCTCTCCCACAAGTTCGACGATCTCGGCATGCCGGACATGATGGCGATCTTCGGTGCGCTGACGACGGGTCAGCCGGCCACCTCGCCTTACGCGCTCGACGACATGGCAAGGGACGCCGTCGGCCTTCTCGATGCGCTCGGCGTGCAGCGCGCTCATATCGTGGGCGCCTCGATGGGCGGCATGATCGCGCAACTCGTCGCCGCGAACCATCCCGAACGTGCGCTCTCGCTCACCTCCATCATGTCCACCACGGGCAATCCGGAAGTGCCGCAGGGCAAGCCCGAAGCCATGGCCGTGCTGATGACGCCGGCGCCGGAAGGCGACATCCCCGCCGCCATCGAGCGCGGCGTTCTCGCCTGGAACACGATCGGCAGCCCCGGCTACCGGACCGACGAAGCGACGCTGCGCCAGTGGATCGCGCGGGATGTGAACCGCTCGCTTTATCCGGTCGGCGTCGCCCGCCAGATGGCCGCCATCGTCGCCAATGGGGACCGGCGCGAGAAACTGAAGAATGTCAGGATCCCCACCGTCGTGCTGCATGGCGTCGACGATCCGCTCGTCCCCGTCGAGGGCGGGCGCGATACGGCCAAAAGCATTCCGGGTGCGGAGCTTCGCGAAGTGCCGGGCATGGGTCACGATTGCCCGATCGCGCTGGTCGGTACCTTTGCCGATGCCATCGAAGCGGCGGCGCGGCGCGCTGCCGCGGCGAAAGCGGCGGAGTGATGCCCATGAGCGTGAACATGAAAACCCTGAAGGCAAACGGCATCACGATCAATTACGAGGATCGCGGACCGGCGGACGGCACGCCCATTCTCTTCGTCAATGGCTACACCTCCACCATGATGAGCTGGCCGGAAGAGTTGATGGAAGGCTTGCGCGCTGAAGGCTTCCGCGTCATCCGTTACGACAATCGCGATGTCGGCAAGTCGGAGAAGTTCTCCGGCCTGCCGAAGATAGCGGATGTCGCCGCCGCTGTGCGCGAGGGCCGCGCGCCCGACATGCCCTATACGCTTGCCGGCATGGCGGCGGACGGCATCGGCCTTCTCGATGCGCTCGGCATTGCCCGCGCCCACATCATGGGCATTTCGATGGGCGGCATGATCGTGCAGCGCATGGCGATCCATTACCCGGAGCGTCTTCTCTCCGTCACCTCCATCATGTCCACCACCGGCAATCCCGATTTGCCGCGAGCGACCGATGCGGCGATGACGGCGCTGCAGGCGCAGCCGCCCTCCGAAGAGCGCGAGGCCATCATCCGTCACCGCATGAAGGGCCGCCGCGTCTATCAGAGCCCGGCCTATCCGATGACGGACGAGGCGCTCTACGAGCGCTGCGCGCGGGAATACGACCACATGTACTACCCCGAAGGCGGCGTCCGGCAATATGCCGCGATCGTCGGCGACGGCAGCCGCGTGGACGATCTGAAAAAAGTGCGCGTGCCCTTCCTCGTCATTCACGGCGACGCCGACCCGCTCGTCCCGCCCGCCGGCGGCGAGGACACGGCGAAATGCGTGCCCGGCGCGAAGCATGTGCTGATCGAAGGCATGGGCCACGACCTGCCCGCCGAGCTCTGCCCGCAATATGTGAAACTCATCGTCACCCACGCCCGCGCGGCGGAAGCCAGGCAGGCGGCGGAGTAATCTCGACATCGCACGGCGGTTCTGCCCACCCGCCCCTTTGGGGCGGGTGGGAAGCGAAGCCTCGTAGATATCAAACCTCCGCCGAGCCGCCATCGACGGGGATGGTCGCGCCCGTCGTATAGGCGGAAGCGCGCGAGGCGAGGAAGATCGCAACGCCGGCCGCGTCTTCCGGCGTGCCGATGCGGCCAAGCGGATTGCCCGCCTTGATCGCGTCGCCGAAGGTTTCGAGCGTCGCCTTCATCATCTGGCTCGGGAAGGGTCCGGGCGCAATCGCATTCACGAGGATATGCTCGCGCGCGAGGCGTTTGGCGAGATGCCGCGTCAGCATGATGACGCCCGCCTTCGAGGACGAATAGGCATAGGTCTCGAGGTCCGGCGGCTCGATGCCGTTCACGCTCGCGGTGTTGATCACGCGGGCGGGGTTTGCCGCGCTCGCCGATTTCCGCAGCAGCGGCAGCATCTTCTGCGTCAGGAAGAACACGCCCTTCAGGTTGATGTTCTGCACCTTGTCCCAGCCGCTCTCCGTGTACTCGTCGATGGGCTCGCCCCAGGCCGCGCCCGCATTGTTGATCAGCACGTCGAGCTTCGGTTCGCGCTTGCCGAGTTCCGCCGCGATGCCGGCAATGCCTTCTTGCATGCCGAGGTCGAAGGGCAGCGAGATGCAGGTGCCCTTCTTCGACAGTTCCTCGGCAAGCTCGTTGCAGGCCTGCGCCTTGCGCGCGGTGATGTAGACCTTCGCGCCGTTTTCCACGAAGCCGGTCGCGATCATCTCGCCGATGCCGCGCGAGCCGCCGGTGACGAGGACGGTCTTGCCCTCGACGCTGAAGAGATTTTTCATGCGGGTTCCCCCTTGCTGGATTTTCGATGGCGCGAAAGCTATCCGACGCAGGGGAATTGGGCAAAAACAAAAAGGGCGCCCCGAAGGACGCCCTTTCGTAACCCGCAAAACCTGAAGCCTCAGAAGGAAGCCGCGTCGAGCTCCATGAAGCCGTCCGCGCCCTGCTTGGCGCGTTCGAGCCAGCCGCTTGTCAGCGGCATTTCGCGTTCCATCCAGTAGCGCGCCAGCGTCAGCTTGCGCTTGTAGAACGCCTGGTTGCCTTCGCCGCTCTTGATCTTGGCGAGCGAGACTTTCGCCATCTGCGCCCACATCCAGCCAAGCGCCACCGTGCCGAAGATGTTCAGCATGTCGTAGGAGGCCGCGCCCGCATTGTCGTAATTCTTCGGCGCATTCTCCATCAGCCAGCCCGCCGCCTCGCCGAGCCGCTTGTAGCCGGCGCGGAGCGGTTCCACGAAGGGCTTCATCTCGGCGTCGTTCTCGTTCGCCTTGATGAACTCTTCCACCTTCGCAAAGAAGGTCATGGTCGCGCGGCCGCCCTTCGCCGTCATCTTGCGGCCGACAAGGTCGAGCGCCTGAATGCCGTTCGCGCCCTCATAGACCTGGTTGATGCGCGCATCGCGCACGAACTGCTCCATGCCGTGATCGCGCACATAGCCGTGCCCGCCGAACACCTGCATGCTGTCATTCGCCGCCTGAAAGCCGCGGTCGGTGAAGAACGCCTTGATGACCGGCGTCATGAGCTGCGCCATGTCGGCGGCTTCTTCCCGTTCCTTCTCGTCCTTGCCGAAAACCTGCAGCGAGAAGAGCATCGAGACATACATGGCGAGCGCGCGGGCGCCCTCCACGAAGCTGCGCGAGGAGAGCAGCAGGCGGCGCACATCCGGGAACACCATGATCGGGTCCGCCGGGCCGTCGGGGTTCTTCGCGCCGGTCAGCGCGCGGCCCGCGAGGCGTTCGTTCGCGTAGGCGACGCCGTTCTGATAGGCGACTTCGCCGATCGCGATGCCCTGAATGCCGACGCCCATGCGCGCGCCGTTCATCAT